>NZ_JBHWKU010000020.1:0-142966 GCF_042730645.1 Streptomyces sp. NPDC059906 | reverse complement strand
ACGCGGAGCCGGCCGACATCGAGATGGCCTGAGGAAGGGGGCGGCGCCGCCGCCCCGGCCGCGGCGCCCACGGCGGGCGCGGTGCCGCGCGCGAGCAGCCGGGGTCCGGCCAGCACGAATCCCGTGACGGCGTCCTGGGAACGCGTGAGCAGTGCGCCGGCCATCGCTCTCCCTCAGCCGGACGTGCGGGTGCGCGACGCGGCGGCCGTCTTGCGGCTGCGGCTCCCGCTCCGGCCGCCGCCCGAAGAGGAGGGCCGGCTTGAGGACGCCTTGGTCCCCGACTGGCTCTTGGCCCGGGTGGGGGACGCGGTCTTCTTCGCGGAGGACTTCTTCGCGGGCGACTTCCTCGCGGCGGTGGACTTCGCCGCCGTGGACCTGGCGGCCGTGGACTTGGCGGCGGCCTTCTTGGCGCCGGTGGTCCGCCGCGTCGCGGCAGCCGACTTGGCGGGGGTGGCCGTCCCGGCCGTCCCGCCCCCGGCGGCCTTCGTCCCGCTCGCCCTCGCCCCGGCCGTCTTCGCCGCGGCCGTCTTCCCAGAGGCGGCCTTCGTCGCGGCCGTCTTCCCCGTGGCGGTCTTCGCCGTGGCCGTCTTCGCCGTGGCCGTCTTCGCCGTGGTGGCCTTCGCCGTGGCCGCCCTGCTGGTGGTCTTCCTGGCCGACGTCCGGGCAGGCTTGGTGCCGACGGCACTCCGGGCCCCGGCCGACCCCGCGTCCCCGCCCTTCGCCGCGCCGGCGCCGCTGCCCCGCCCGTTCTGCCCGCGCGGCTGGGTCAGCCAGGCCACCGCCGCCCCGGTGACCGCGACCGGCCACTCCACCAGTCCGGCGACGCCCAGCACTCCGGCGCCCGTGTAGACGAGCACGCGCCGCCCGCGCGGCGACACCGCCCCGATCCTGTCCAGCGCGCCCTCGGCCGCCCTGCCCACCGTCCCGGCGCCCGGCACCTTCCGCACCGCCGAAGCGGCCGCGTGCAACGGCCGCGGGAGTGTCCGCGCCGACTTCTGCTCAGCCATGACTGTTCGTCCTCGCCCTGTCCGTGCTGTGGGAACCCCGGGCTGTGCACACCCTGGGAAACCCCGGGAACATCACCTTCCGCATTTCCCCGGGTTCCCGCACTTCGAGCGCTCATCCCGACACGGCCGGCTCCCGCTCCAGAGCGATCGCGTGCAGCTTCTCCAGCCGCTCCCGGGAGTCCTCGTCGGCCGGTGCGTAGGTCACCATCCGAGGCCCCGGTTCCGGTCCGAGCCACAGGTCGGTGTGGTCGACGCGGATCCGGCCGACGTGCCGGTTGAGGAACTCCTTGCGCTTGCCCCGGTGCGCAACCACCTCGTACCGCTCCCAGGCCTCGCGGAAGGCGGGCGACTGGGTGCGCAGCCGCTTGAGCAGCATCTTCCAGGCGGGCTCGGCGAGATGACCGGCCATCGTGGCGCGGAACCGGGCCGCCATCAGCCGCTGGGTCTCCTCCAGATGGACGATGGAGGACCGCCAGTCCTCGTGGGTGAAGCAGAGGACCATGCAGTTGCGGTCCTCGGGCGGCACCGCGTCCAGGTCGCACAGCAGCAGCCCGTACGTCCGGTTGTGGGCGAGGATGTCGTACCGGCTGTTCTGCACGCAGGCGGGGTACGGCTCGAACTGCTCCAGCAGGGCGCGCACCGCCGGTGTGATGGCCGGGCAGACCGTCGCGGGCGTCGGGTCGACGGAGCCCGCCAGCTGGAAGAGGTGGGCACGCTCGGTGGGGTCGAGCAGCAGGGCGCGGGCGAGGGCGTCGAGGACCTGCACGGACACCTGGATGTCCCGGGCCTGCTCCAGCCAGGTGTACCAGGTGACGCCGACGGCCGAGAGCTGGGCGACCTCCTCGCGGCGCAGCCCCGGGGTCCGGCGGCGGCGCCCGCGGGGCAGCCCGACCTGCTCGGGGGCGATGCGCTCGCGACGGCTGCGCAGGAAGGCGGCGAGTTCGTGCCGCCGGATCTCCGAGCCGCTGCCCCGGGGCGGGGCCTGAGTCGCCGTCTCCTGACCCGTCATCGTCGTCATGCCTCCAGGGTGCCGCGTCCGGAACCCTGTTGCCAGGTACTTCTACTACCAGCATAAGGAGACTCTGGTACCACCTTGGAAAGGGTCGCAGGCTCGACCACGTGACCGAAACCATCACTTCTCGTCCCGTCCGCACGGGCCCCCCGGCGACGCCCGCGCTCGGCGGCCTCGGGCTCTTCACGGTGCTGCTGGCCGCGGCGCTCCCGCTCGTCGACTTCTTCATCGTCAACGTCGCCCTGCCCACCATCGGCACGGACCTCTCCGCGAGCGAGGCGGTCCTGGAACTGGTCGTCGCCGGATACGGGGTGGCGTACGCCGTCCTGCTGGTCCTCGGCGGCCGACTCGGCGACCTCTTCGGCCGGCGCCGCCTGTTCCTGGGCGGCATGGCGGCCTTCGGGCTGACCTCGCTGGCCTGCGGCCTGGCGCCGGACGCCTGGTCGCTGGTGGCCGCGCGGGTGGCGCAGGGCGCCTCGGCCGCCGCGATGCTGCCGCAGGTGCTGGCGACCATCCAGGCGACCACGTCCGGTCCCCGGCGCGCGAAGGCCATGGGCCTGTACGGGGCCACGGCCGGCCTGTCGATGGTGGCCGGCCAGATCCTGGGCGGCGTCCTCGTGGCCGCCACACCTTTGTCCTTTTTGTTTGGCGCGGGCACCGGCTGGCGTTCCGTCTTCCTCGTCAACGTCCCGGTCGTCCTCGCGGGCCTCTTCCTCGCCGCCCGCGCGGTCCCGGAGACCCGCTCCGCGCGCCCCGAGCCGGTGGACGTCCCCGGCACCTTCCTGCTGGCCGCCTCGATCCTGACGCTGCTGGTCCCGCTCACCGAGGGCCGGGCGGCGGGCTGGCCGCTGTGGACGTGGCTGTCGCTGGCGGCGTTCCCGTTCGCGGCGGCGGCGTTCTACGCGGTGGAGCGCAGGGCGGACCGTACGGGCCGTACGCCGCTGGTCCCGCCGAGCCTGTTCGCGATCGTCCCGCTGCGCCGCGGCCTCCTGCTCATCGTGCCGTTCTCGATCGGCTTCAGCGGCTTCATGTTCGTCATCGCGGTGGCGTTGCAGCAGGGCGCGGGCCTGGGCCCGGTGGCCGCGGGCCTGGCTCTCGCCCCACTCGCGGTGGTCTTCTTCCTCTTCTCCCTCGCCGGTCCCCGGCTGGTCGCCCGCTACGGCACCCGCGTCGTCCCCACCGGCGCCGCCCTCCAGGGGGTGGGCCTGGCCCTGATGACGCTGGCCGCGTGGCGCTCCTGGCCCGATCTCGGCCTGGTGGAACTCCTGCCGGGCGCGGCGGTCACGGGGGCGGGCCAGGCGCTCCAACTCCCGGTGATCTTCCGCGTGGTCCTGTCGAAGGTGCCTCCCGTACGCGCGGGCGTCGGCAGCGGCGTCATGATCACCACCCAGCAGTCCTCGCTGGCCCTGGGCGTGGCCACCCTGGGCACGCTGTTCCTGTCGCTGACCCCGGGCATGGGCATGCGGGACGCCCTGGTGACGACGCTGCTGGTGCAGCTGGCGGCGGTGGTCCTGACCGGCCTGCTGGCCCTGCGCCTGCCCCGGACGATCGACTGAGGCCCGGCCGAGCCGTACCCGCTTCTTGGTCCAGACCTCTTGACGAAAGGTCTGGACCACAGCACTGTCATGCCTACGACATTCGAGCGAGCTCCCTCACCGATCCCCCACCGGGAGGCCCGGCATGATCCGCCGCAAGATCCGTCTACTGGCCGCCGCACTGGCGGCCACCGTTCTGGTTCCCCTGGGAGTCGCCACCGCGTCGGCGGCCCCCGGGGAGGCCGCCCCGGCCGGCGCGGCCGCCGACACCTGCGCCGTGAAGTCGAAGCCCACCGGCAAGGTCCTCCAGGGCTACTGGGAGAACTGGGACGGCGCCGCCAACGGCGTCCACCCGCCCTTCGGCTGGACCCCGATCACCAACCCCCAGATCGGCGCCCACGGCTACAACGTCCTCAACGCGGCCTTCCCGGTGATCCTCTCCGACGGCACGGCCCTGTGGGAGGACGGCATGGACCGGGGCGTGAAGGTGGCGACACCAGCGGAGATGTGCGCGGCCAAGGCGTCCGGGCAGACGCTCCTGCTCTCCATCGGCGGGGCGACGGCCGGCATCGACCTCAACTCGACCGCGGTCGCGGACCGTTTCGTCGACACGATCGTCCCGATCCTGAAGACGTACAACTTCGACGGCATAGACATCGACATCGAGACCGGCCTGACCGGCAGCGGCAACATCAACCAGCTCTCCGCGTCCCAGTCCAACCTGATCCGCATCATCGACGGCGTACTGGCCCGCATGCCCGCCAACTTCGGCCTCACGATGGCCCCGGAGACGGCGTACGTCACCGGCGGCAGCATCGTCTACGGCTCGATCTGGGGCGCGTACCTGCCGATCATCAAGAAGTACGCGGACAACGGCCGCCTGTGGTGGCTGAACATGCAGTACTACAACGGCAGCATGTACGGCTGCTCCGGCGACTCCTACTCGGCCGGCACGGTACAGGGCTTCACCGCCCAGACCGACTGCCTGAACAAGGGCCTGGTCATCCAGGGCACCACGATCCGGGTGCCCTACGACAAGCAGGTCCCGGGCCTGCCCGCGCAGCCCGGCGCGGGCGGCGGCCACATGTCACCGTCCCTGGTCTCCCAGGCCTGGAACCACTACAACGGCTCCCTCAAGGGCCTGATGACCTGGTCCCTCAACTGGGACGGCTCGAAGAACTGGACCTTCGGCAACAACGTGAAGTCCCTCCAGGGCCGCTGAACCGGGAGCTGAACCTGTAATCCAGGCCCCTGAAACGCCGAAACGCCCACCCCCCTCCCGACCGAGTCGGGTGGTGGGTGGGCATAGGCCCGGGGGTCCAGGGGGCAGAGCCCCCTGGTACGGCAACCGGAACGGACGTTCAGCAGCCAACCAGCCGAGACGCGAGGTACCCCTCGATCTGGTCCAGCGACACGCGTTTCTGCTTCATCGTGTCCCGCTCGCGGACAGTCACCGCGTTGTCGTCCAGCGTGTCGAAGTCGACGGTCACACAGAACGGCGTCCCGATCTCGTCCTGACGCCGGTACCGCCGCCCGATCGCCCCGGCATCGTCGAACTCGATGTTCCAGTTCTGCCGCAGCGCCTGCGCGAGCCCCTTCGCCTTCGGCGACAGCTCCGGGTTGCGGGACAGCGGCAGCACCGCGACCTTCACCGGGGACAGCCGCGGGTCGAGCCGCAGCACGGTGCGCTTCTCCAGCTTGCCCTTGGCGTTCGGCGCCTCGTCCTCGATGTACGCGTCGAGCAGGAACGCGAGCATCGCGCGCCCGACACCGGCCGCCGGCTCGATGACGTACGGCGTCCAGCGCTCCTGGGCCTCCTGGTCGTAGTAGGAGAGGTCCTGGCCGGAGGCCTTGGCGTGCGAGGAGAGGTCGTAGTCGGTCCGGTTGGCGACACCCTCCAGCTCGCCCCACTCGCTGCCGCCGAAGGAGAAGCGGTACTCGATGTCGGCGGTGCGCTTGGAGTAGTGGGAGAGCTTCTCGGCCGGGTGCTCGTACCAGCGCATGTTCTCCTCACGGAGACCAAGGCCCGTGTACCAGTTCCAGCGCTGCTCCATCCAGTATTCCTGCCACTTCTCGTCCTCGCCCGGCTTGACGAAGAACTCCATCTCCATCTGCTCGAACTCGCGGGTGCGGAAGATGAAGTTGCCGGGCGTGATCTCGTTGCGGAAGGACTTGCCCATCTGGGCGATGCCGAAGGGCGGCTTGCGGCGCGAAGTGGTCTGCACCTGGGCGAAGTTGGTGAAGATGCCCTGCGCGGTCTCGGGCCGCAGGTAGGCGACGGAGCCGCTGTCCTGGGTCGGGCCGAGGTGGGTGGAGAGCAGACCGGAGAACTGCTTGGGCTCGGTGAAGGTGCCCTTGTTGCCGCAGTTGGGGCAGTTGAGGTCGGCGAGGCCGTTCTCCGGAGCCTTGCCCTTCTTCTCCTCGTACGCCTCCTCCAGGTGGTCCGCGCGGAAGCGCTTGTGGCAGGAGGTGCACTCGGTCAGCGGGTCCGTGAAGGTGGCGACGTGACCGGAGGCCACCCAGACCTCGGGGGCCAGGATCACGGAGGAGTCGAGACCGACGACGTCCTCGCGCGAGGTGACCATGTAGCGCCACCACTGGCGCTTGAGGTTCTCCTTGAGCTCGACACCCAGCGGACCGTAGTCCCAGGCGGCGCGCTGACCGCCGTAGATCTCACTGCAGGGGAATACGAAGCCACGGCGCTTGCTCAGGCTGACGATGGTGTCGATCTTGTCGGCGGCCACGGTGCTCTCTTCATTACGACGACGGGCGACGAAGCGAGATGCTTCCAGAGAATGCCTCAGGTTACCGGCGCGGGTCGCCCCACGACCAAATCGGGGCCTGCCGTCTGCACGATCGCACGCTTGTTGACAACGGTTTCCATATTTGTTGAAAATGGGTGTCATGAACGTACGACGACGCCGCATATCCGGCATAGCAGTCACCGCGGCCACCGCGCTCGGCCTCGGGACCCTCTCCGCCTGCTCCAGCGACAGCTCGGCGGCGAGCAATACGGACAAGTTCGACGTCGTCGCGTCGTTCTACCCCATGGAGTACCTCGCCGAGCAGATCGGCGGGGACCACGTGAACGTCACCACGCTCACCGAGCCCGGCCAGGAGCCGCACGACCTGGAGCTGAGCGCCAAGCAGACCGCGCAGATGGGCGAGGCGGACGCGGTGCTCTACCTCAAGTCCCTCCAGCCCGCCGTGGACGAGGCCATCGCCCAGTCCGACGTGCAGACCAAGATCGACGCCGCCGCGCTGACGAAGCTGGAGGACCACGGCGACGTGGAGCACGACCACGGCGGCGAGGAGCACGCGGACGAGCACGCCGAGGAGGAGCACGCCGAGGGCGGGGAGCACGCGCTCGACCCGCACGTCTGGCTGGACCCGGTGAAGTACGCCGAGATCGCCGAGGGTGTCGCCGAGTCCTTCGAGAAGGCCGACCCGGACCACGCCGACGACTACCGCAAGAACGCCGAGGCGCTGGCGAAGAAGCTGGGCGGCCTGGACACGGCGTTCAAGAACGGCCTGGCGAAGACCGACACCAAGGTCTTCTTCACCAACCACGCCGCCTTCGGCTACCTCGCCGAGCGCTACGGCCTCACCCAGGAGGCCATCAACGGCCTCGACCCGGAGAGCGAGCCCAGCCCCGCCCGGATCAAGGAGCTCCAGGAGGAGGCCAAGGCCGACGGCGTCACCACCGTCTTCTACGAGACACTGGTGTCCGACAAGACCGCGAAGACCCTAGCCAATGACGCGGGCCTGAAGACGGACGTCCTCGATCCGCTGGAGGGCATCACCGACAAGTCCAAGGGCGAGGACTACGTCGGGGTCATGGAAGCCAACCTCAAGGCGCTCGAAACCGCCCTCGGCGCCAAGTAAGCAGCCCGGCCGGGCAGCCCCACCGGGCGGCCCGGCCCGTTCGATCGTTACGGAGGACATCGTGAGCGACGAGTCCGTCATATCCCTGCGTGGCGTCCGCGCCGAGCTGGGCTCACGCCCCGTCCTGCGCGGCATCGACCTCACCGTGCGGCGCGGCCAGGTGGTCGCGCTGCTCGGCGCCAACGGCTCGGGCAAGTCCACGGCCGTGCGCACGATCATCGGCCAGGTGCCGGTGACGGCCGGCGAGATCGAGCTGTTCGGCACCCCCAGGCGCCGCTTCCGCGACTGGGCACGCGTGGGCTACGTCCCGCAGCGCACCACGGCCGCGGGCGGCGTCCCCGCCACGGTGACCGAGGTGGTCTCCTCGGGCCGGCTCTCCCGGGCCCGCTTCGGCGTCCTGCGCAGGGCCGACCACGAGGCCGTACGCCGCGCCCTCGACCTGGTCGGCATGGCGGACCGCGCCAAGGACTCGGTGAACGCCCTCTCCGGCGGCCAGCACCAGCGCGTGCTGATCGCCCGTGCGCTCGCCGCCGAACCCGAACTGCTGATCATGGACGAGCCGATGGCGGGCGTCGACCTGGCCAGCCAGGAAGTACTGGCCGAGACGCTGCGCGGGCAGGTCGCGGCCGGCACCACCGTCCTCCTCGTCCTGCACGAGCTGGGCCCGCTGGAGCCGCTGATCGACCGGGCGATCGTCCTCCGCGACGGCTGCGTCCTGCACGACGGCCCGCCGCCCGAGGCGGTCGGCCAGCACGCGCTGCCCGGCCACGACCACGTCCACCCGCACGCACCGGCGGGCGCCGAACCGATCCGCACCGGCCTGCTGAGCTGAGAAGGCGACGACCATGGAAATCCTGAACTACGCCTTCATGCAGCGGGCGCTGCTCGCCGCCGTCCTGGTGGGCATCACCGCCCCGGCCATCGGCATCTACCTGGTCCAGCGCCGCCAGGCCCTCATGGGCGACGGCATCGGCCACGTGGCGATGACCGGCGTCGGCCTCGGCTTCCTGCTCTCCTGGTCCCCGGTGTGGATGGCGACCGTGATCTCCGTGCTCGGCGCGGTCCTCATGGAGCTGATCCGCTGGTACGGCAAGACCCGCGGCGACATCGCCCTCGCCATGCTCTTCTACGGCGGCATGGCGGGCGGCGTGATGTTCATCAACCTCGCGCCGGGCGGCTCCAACGCCAACCTCACCTCGTACCTCTTCGGCTCCCTGTCGACGGTCTCCGAGTCCGACGTGACCGCGATCTGCCTGCTCGCCGCCTTCGTGGTCCTGGTCACCGTCGGCCTGCGCCGCCAGCTGTTCGCCGTCAGCCAGGACGAGGAGTTCGCCCGGGTCACCGGCCTGCCGGTGCGCGCGCTGAACCTGCTGACGGCCGTCACGGCGGCCGTCACGGTGACGGTGGCGATGCGCGTCGTCGGCCTGCTCCTGGTGTCGGCGCTGATGGTGGTCCCGGTGGCCGCCGCGCAGCAGCTCACCCGCAGCTTCGCCGCCACCTTCGCGATCTCCGTCGCGCTCGGCGTGAGCGTGACGATCGGCGGCACGGTCACCTCGTACTACCAGGACGTGCCGCCCGGCGCGACGATCGTGCTGCTCACCATCGGCGCGTTCATCCTGCTGAGCGTGCTGGCCGCCCCGCTGGCCAGGCGACGCGCGCGGGCACTCGCCGCCGCGCGGCCCGCCGACGATCCGGCGGAGTGCAAGATTCCGGCCACCAGGGGGGCCGCCGACGAGGTCGGCGTCTGACCGCGGGTCTGCCGGGCTGGCACAATGGCCCGGCAAGCCGCGAAGACGTGAGGAGGAATCCAGTGACCACCGCTGGACCGCCCGTGAAGGGCCGCGCCACCCGGCAGCGGGCTGCCGTGTCGGCCGCCCTTCAGGAGGTCGAGGAGTTCCGCAGCGCGCAGGAACTCCACGACATGCTCAAGCACAAGGGCGACGCGGTCGGGCTCACCACGGTCTACCGCACCCTGCAGTCCCTCGCCGACGCCGGTGAGGTCGACGTCCTGCGCACCGCCGAGGGCGAGTCGGTCTACCGGCGCTGCTCCAC
Source organism: Streptomyces sp. NPDC059906 (assembly GCF_042730645.1). Classification (NCBI taxonomy): domain Bacteria; kingdom Bacillati; phylum Actinomycetota; class Actinomycetes; order Kitasatosporales; family Streptomycetaceae; genus Streptomyces; species Streptomyces sp. NPDC059906. The sequence goes on along the minus strand of NZ_JBHWKU010000020.1, from coordinate 133,475 downwards.
CGGCGACCATCACCACCACCTGGTCTGCCGCGCCTGCGGCAAGGCGGTCGAGGTGGAGGGCCCCGCCGTGGAGAAGTGGGCCGAGGCCATCGCCGCCGAGCACGGTTACGTCAACGTGGCGCACACGGTGGAGATCTTCGGCACCTGCGCCGACTGCGCGGGGGCGGGCGCCTAGCCAGGGGGCGGCGGCTGCTTCCGCCGCCTTCTCTGCTGCCTCAGCTGCCTCTGCTGCCTCAGTTCCCTCAGTTCCCTCGGCGGTACGGCCAGGTGTGCCGCCGCCAGGAGCAGCGCCACGGCGGCGACGACGAACAGCGCCCGTCCGGTGCCCAGCGGCACCAGCAGCAGCGTGCCCAGCACACCGCCCGCGAAGATCCCCGTCACGGTGGCCGTCCACCGCGTCCTGGCCAGCCGCTGCCGCCGCGACATCCCCCACAGCGCGGCGTGCGGCTCCTTCAGCACGTCGCCGACCAACCGGGCGACGGCGGTCTGGCTCAGCAGCGTCGGCATCCCCGGCACGTCCAGGCGCAGCGCGGTGGCGGCGCGCAGCCCCATCGCCAGCGCGACCGAGCCGACGACCACCAGGTCGGACCCGTCCACCGCCGCGGCCCCGTCCCCGTGCCGCACCACCGCCACGGCCCCGCCGAACGCCAGCAGCAGCCCCTCACCGGCCAGCCCGACGGCGAACCACGGCCGACCGCGCGCCGCGACCCGCATCAGCAGCACGGCTCCCGCACCGGCCCCCACCAGGAACGCCCCGATGGCCGTGGCGGGCCGCGCCACCGGCACGTCGCCCTCCCCGGCCAGCGCGAACGACAGGAACAGCACGTTGCCGGTGGCCAGCGCGCAGAAGACGTTGCCCATGGTCAGGAAGCTGACGGCGTCCACGGCGCCCGCGAGCACCGTGAGCAGCGTCATGACCGCCGTACGCCGGAGGCCGGGCGGGGCGTCGGAGGACTCGGACATGCGGTCAGCATGCCCCAGCTCAGGCCACTACGCCTGCTTGCCCTCCATGGCGAGCAGCTCCTCGTTCGGGATGGCGCCGCCGAACCTCCGGTCCCGGGAGGCGAACTCCAGACAGGCCCGCCACAGGTCGCGCCGGTCGAAGTCGGGCCACAGCACGTCCTGGAAGACCATCTCCGCGTACGCGCTCTGCCAGAGCAGGTAGTTGGACGTGCGCTGCTCCCCGCTCGGCCGCAGGAAGACGTCCACGTCCGGCATGTCCGGGTAGTACAGGTACTTCGCGAGCGTCTTCTCGTTGACCTTGGCCGGGTCGAGCTTCCCGGCCCGCACGTCCTCGGCGAGGGCCTGCGCCGCGTCGGCGATCTCGGCCCGCCCGCCGTAGTTCATGCAGAAGTACAGCGTGAGCCGGTCGTTGTCCTTGGTCTGCTCCTGGGCGACCTGGAGCTCCTTGGCCACCGACTTCCACAGCCGGGGCATCCGCCCCGCCCAGCGCACCCGCACCCCGAGATCGTCGAGGGTGTCGCGGGACTTGCGGATGAAGTCGCGGTTGAAGTTCATCAGGAAGCGCACCTCTTCGGGCGAGCGCTTCCAGTTCTCGGTGGAGAAGGCGTACAGGGAGATGTTCCCGACGCCCATCTCGATCGCGCCCTGAAGCACGTCCATGACCTGCTCGGCACCGACCTTGTGCCCCTCGGTGCGCGGCAGCCCGCGCTCCTTGGCCCAGCGCCCGTTGCCGTCCATGACGATCGCCACATGCCCCGGCACCAGGTCGCCGAGCCTCGGCGGCCGCGCGCCGGAGGGGTGCGGCTCCGGCGTCCTGTACTCACGGCGCTGCCGCCCCAGAATCCCGCGTACGGCCATATCGGTTCTCTCCTACTTCTACTTCTCGACGTACCGCAGGGAGCGCAGTCCCCGCTCAAGGTGCCAGTGCAGGTAGGCGGAGACCAGTCCGCTCCCCTCCCGCACGTACCGCGGCTCGGCCGCGTCCGCCGTACCCCAGTCTCCCGCAAGCAGCGCCCCGAGCAGTTCCAGGGCCTGCGGCGAGGGTACGACGCTGCCGGGCACCCGGCAGTCGACGCAGACGGAGCCGCCGGAGCCGACCGAGAAGAACCGGTTGGGACCGGGCAGGCCGCACTTCGCGCAGTCCCCGAAGGTCGGGGCGTACCCGTTGACGGCCAGCGAGCGCAGCAGGAACGCGTCGAGCACCAGGTTCGGCGCGTGCTCGCCCCGGGCGAGGGTCCTGAGCGCGCCGACCAGCAGCAGGTACTGCTGCACCGCCGGCTCGCCCTCGTGGTCGGTGAACCGCTCGGCCGTCTCCAGCATGGCGGTCCCCGCGGTGTAGCGCGCGTAGTCGGTGACGATCCCGCCGCCGTAGGGCGCGATCGTCTCGCTCTGCGTGCACAGCGGCAGCCCGCGCCCGACCAGCTCGCTGCTCTTCGAGAAGAACTGCACGTCCACGTGCGAGAACGGCTCCAGCCGCGCGCCGAACTTCGACTTCGTGCGCCGCACCCCGCGCGCCACGGCGCGTACCCGCCCGTGACCGCGCGTGAGCATGGTGATGATCCGGTCCGCCTCACCCAGCTTCTGGGTGCGCAGCACGATGCCGTCGTCGCGGAACAGACTCATGCCGCCCATTCTCGCGCATCCTTCAAGGCACCTCGCCACGGCTTCTCGCGTTGGTGTACGCCGTCGCCGCGCTGAGCCGCTCCGACGCGGTGGCGTGGCGTACGTCACCCGGCTCGGCGTCCCACTCCCGCCCGCCGCCGTACGGCCGCATCTGCACGTACGGCCCCTCGTGCCCCATGACGATCCCGACCCGTCCGCTGCGGAGGTCCACGGCGTAGACCCCCACGGGCGGCGTCGTCGTCATCGCAGCGCCGCCGCGAGGCGCTGCGCGGTCTCCACGGAACACCGGCCCAATTCGACGAGCGGGCAGGGTGCCTCCCGCGCAAGACTCACCGGGTCGAGCCCGAGTGAGGGCAGAGTAATTCCTGCCTCAGCGAGCACTGCGCGCAATTCTTTCACCGTGTCCTCCGCTCCTTCGACGCAGAGCGCCGAGTGTCGTGCTTCCACCGCTTTCCCTTCCCTTTACGGTTTCACTCTTCGTGTCCCCAGAATGCCGCGGCGTGTCTACACTCGGCAGGAGTACGTGCACTACAAGTGCGGGTCAGCGCATGGGGGTTGGTTATGGCCAATGGTTCACGCCAGGCGGCGTGGGAGTTCTTCGGGGCGGAACTCAAGCGGCGGCGGGAGGACGCGGGGATTACCCAAGTGGAGCTGGGGACACGGGTTTTCGTCTCGGGCGGCTACATCGGGCAGTTTGAACAGGCCATTCGGAAGCCGCAGCTAGATGTGGCCCAGCGGATTGACGAGACACTACAAACCGGCGGTATTTTCGAGCGGCTGTGGAAGAAGCTCATCAAGGACCAGCCGTACGAAGAGTACTTCGCACAGGTGGTGGAGCTGGAACGACTGGCGACGGAGTTCCACGAGTTCGCGCCGACGGTACTCCCGGGGCTCCTACAGACATCGGAGTACGCACGAGCGCTGTTCCTGGCAAGCAACCCGTTCGCCACCGACGAGTACATCGAGGAACTGGTCAGGGGCCGTATGGACCGCACACGTCTCCTCAAGGGCGCTGCACGCCCCCTGTATTGGGCGGTGCTGCACGAGACAACCTTGCGCATCCCCGTCGGCGGCCCGGCAGTCATGGCCGGTGAACTGGACCACATCGCGTCGCTGACGCGGAGGCGTGAGGTGGTCGTACAGGTGCTGCCGTTCGCTGCCGGGCCGCATCCGCGCATGGGCAAGATGATGAAGCTGATGAGCTTCGAGGACACCCCGCCAACCGTCTATACAGAGGGCGTGCTTTCGGGCAGCCTCCTAGACGAACCGGCTGTGGTGAGGCGGGCCTGGGCATCTTACGATCACATCAGGGCCGTTGCTTTGTCGCCGGAAGCGTCCCTGGCCCTGATCGAGTCGGCGGCGGAGGACTTCAGACGATGCGCGAGTACGACCTGAGCAACACCCGTTGGCACAAGAGCAGCTACAGCACTGGCGACGGCGGCGAGGACTGCGTCGAGGTCGCCGACGGAGTCCCCGGCGTGGTCCCGGTCCGGGACAGCAAGGTGACCGGCGGCCCCGTGGTCGTCGTCGGGGCGGCTGCCTGGACGGAGTTCGTCCGCACCGTTGTTCAGTCCCGCGGACCGGGTGTCTGAACAACTCGTCCGGCGCTTGAGTGGCCCCATGCCCACGCGCCGATTCGCCCTCGCCCTGTCCGCGGCCGCCACGACGCTCCTGACGCTGTCCGCCTGCGGCGGCGATGACGGGCAGGCGGCCGACGACCGGAAACCGACCCGGGCCGCTTCCTCCGCCCCGGCGGAGTCGAAGCAGCCGTCGGAGGCGGCCTCCTCGGACAAGCCCGCGACCCCCGCGGAGCTGCTGCCGCTCTTCCGCATCGCCTACGGCATGAGTACCTCCCCGATGTGCAGCCACGTCGCCTGGGACGACCCGGGGTGCGGAGAGGACCTCACCGCCGCCGGGGAACTCGCCGGTGCCATGGCCAAGAGCATCGAGCGGGACTTCCCCGACGGTCAGTACACCGACGTCGAGGACTCCGCCGGGCAGGTGGTGAAGGCGGTGAACACCGTCCGCAAGCTCGGGTGCTACGAGATGGGTTCCACGCCGCCCAAGACCGACGTGGCCAAGCTGCGGGAGCTGTGCCCCTCGCTCAGCACCGTCGCCTCCCTGAGCTGGCTCAACTTCGAGAGCAAAGTCGGCTCCTTCTGACGTTACTGCCGCTGGCCCGCGCCCGGCGTCACCAGGCCCGACTCGTAGGCGACGATGACCAGTTGGGCCCGGTCCCGGGCTCCCAGCTTGCCCATGATGCGGCTGACGTGGGTCTTCGCGGTGAGCGGGCTCAGGCCCAGGGTGTCCGCGATCTCCGTGTTGTTGAGGCCCCGGGCCACCAGGGCGAGGACCTGGCGTTCCCGGTCCGACAGGCAGTCGGGGCCCGATCCGGCCGGGTGAAGGGCTGACGGGCTGCGCAGGAAGCGCTCGATCAGGCGGGCCGTCGGGCCGGGTGAGAGGAGGGCGTCGCCCGCCGTCACCGTGCGGATGGCGTCCAGGAGTTCGGCGGGCTTCGTGTCCTTGACCAGGAATCCGGAGGCGCCCGCGCGCAGCGCGTCCACGATGTTCTCGTCGGTGTCGTAGGTGGTGAGGACCAGCACGCGGACCCCGGCGAGGTCCTCGTCGGCGGCGATCAGCCGGGTCGCCTCGATGCCGTCCAGGTCGGGCATGCGTACGTCCATGACGACCAGGTCGGCGCGCTGGGTGCGGGCCAGCTCCACGGCCTCGCGGCCGGTGCTCGCCTCGCCGACCACCTCCATGTCGGGGGCCGACGCCACGAGCAGGGCGAACGCCGCCCGGACGAGGTTCTGGTCGTCCGCCAGCAGCACGCGTATCGTCATCCGGTTCTCTCCGAGGTGATCGTCGTGGTCGTCATCAGGGGCGTCGCGGGCGTCGGCAGTACGGCCGTCACCTCGAAGCCGTCGGCGTCCTCGCGCGGTCCGGCGTCGAGTGTGCCACCCACGCTGCGGGCCCGCTCGCGCATGCCGACGAGGCCGAAGCCCGGGGTGCCCGCCGGGTCGGGTCCGGTGCCGTCGTCGGTGACGGACAGGCGCAGGGCGCCGGACCCGGCGTGCACCTCGACGCGGACGGACGGTTTCGGTCCCGCGTGGCGTACGACGTTGGTCAGCGCCTCCTGCGTGATGCGGTAGACGGCGGCACCGACCGCGGGCGGGACGGCGGCGGCGCGCACCGACAGGTCCACGGCCGCTCCGGCGAGCCGGGCGCTCTCCGCCAGGTCGGGCAGCCCGCTCAGGTCGGGCAGCGGGCCGCGGGCGGCGGGGACGGCGGCGGTGTCCTGCGCCCTGAGCACTTCGAGGGTGGTGCGCAGTTCGCCGCGCGCCGAGCGGCAGGTCTCGGCGATGTCGTCGAGGGCCTGGGCGACGGCCGCGCGGTCCAGGCGTTCGGGGTCGGCGGTCAGGACGTGGGCGGCGACCGAGGTCTGCACGCCGATGAGGGTGATGCTGTGCGCCAGCAGGTCGTGCAGGTCCCGGGCGACGCGCAGGCGTTCCTCGGCGACGCGCCGCCGGGCCTCCTCCTCGCGGGTGCGTTCGGCACGTTCGGCGCGCTCCACTATGGCGGCGACGTACTGGCGGTAGACGCGGACGTCGATGCCGCAGAACAGGACGGCGACGACCCAGCCGGTGATCCGGAGCAGCTCGACCATGCCCTCGGGGTTGGTGAAGGCGTTCATGGTCAGGCCCAGGCCGATGACGGCGGACCCGGTGATCAGGGCGCGGCGCACGGTGCCGGTCGTGGCGACGGTGTAGAGGGCCACCATGGTGGCGGGCAGGGGCGCGGAGTGGTTGTAGTCGAGGGCGTGCAGGGCGCCGATCGGGACGGCCACCAGGCAGAGCGTCAGCAGGGGCCGGTGTCTGCGGCCCGCCAGCGGCGCGTAGCCGGCGAGCAGCAGGGTCCAGCCGGCCGCGTCCGGACGGCTGCCGTCGTCGGTGAACAGCGCCAGGCAGACCGCGCCGACGAGGAGGACCGCGGCGAGCACGGTGTCGTTGCGGGTGCGGTGCGGTGCGGTGCTCGGGTCGCGGTTGATGACGGCGATGATCCGTTCACCGACACGGGGGCGGGGCGCTGCCTCGGTCGTTGCCTGCACGCGTCCATACTCCGCGACCCACGCGCCCCTCCGCGAGGGGAGGGGCGCGCTCCGGATGCCGGGCACCTCAGACACCGACGGGCTCTCGTACGTCGCCCGATGCGGGCCGGCCGGGTTCCCGGGACAGCCGCCCCGGCCACCACACCCGGCGCCGCAGGGCGACGCTGGCGCTGGTGACCAGGTAGGTGCGGACGAGGAAGGTGTCGAGCAGGACGCCGACCGCGATGACGAAGCCCAGCTCGACGAGTTGCACCATCGGCATGCTGGTGAGCACGGCGAAGGTGGCCGCGAGGACCAGCCCGGCCGAGGCGATGACGCCGCCGGTGGTGCGCAGCGCGGACAGCGCCGCCTGGGTGGGTTCGGCGCCGTTCAGGGACTCCTCGCGCATCCGGTGCATCAGGAAGATGCCGTAGTCGACGCCGAGGGCGACCAGGAAGACGAAGGAGAGCAGGCCGAGCCCGGGGTCGGTGCCCTCGAAGCCGAAGAGGGGACCGAAGGCGAGGCCGCCGATGCCGAGGGCCGCGCCCCACACGGCGACGACGGCGGCGACCAGGATCAGCGGCGCGACCAGCGAGCGCAGCAGCACGGTGAGGATCAGCAGGACCGAGAGCAGCACGATCGGTACGACGATGACGGTGTCCCGCGCGTTGGTGTCCTCCAGGTCGATCTGCTGGGCGCTGGGGCCGCCGACGTAGGAGCCGTCGAGCTTGTCGCGCAGTTCCTCGATGGTGGCGGTCTCGGCGGCCGACTGGGGCGGGGTGGAGGCCAGCACGGTCAGCTCGGTCCAGCCGCCGCCGCTGCGGCCGGCCTCGGCGCTCTCGACGCCCTCGGTGGCGCGGATCTCGGCGAGCGCGGCGCCGGCGCGGTCGGTGGGGCTGATGACGGTGATCGGCTGGGTGCCGGACTCCGGGAAGGCGTCGGCGAGGGTCTCCATGGCGGCGATCGCGTCGGGGCGGGTGGTGAAGGAGTCCTCCTGCTTGATGCTGCCGGGCAGGGCGAACGTGCCGAGCGCGAGGGCGCCGAGCAGGACCGCGCCGCCCACCAGCACGGTGCGGGGCCGGCGTTCGGCGGAGCTGCCCATCGCGGCGAACAGCGACCTGCGGGCCTTGGGGGTGCTGCCGTAGCGGGGCACCAGCGGCCAGAAGACGCGCCGGCCGAGCAGGACGAGGAGCGCGGGCAGCAGGGTCAGCATGGCGGCCAGCGCGCACAGCACGCCGACGGTGCCGAGCGGGCCCATGCCCCGGCTGGAGTTGAGGTCGGCGGCGAGCAGGCACAGGAGTCCGGCGGCGACGGTGCCCGAGGAGGCCAGTACGGCCGGTCCGCAGCCGCGCAGGGCGGCGAGCATGGCGTCGTACGGCCGCTCGACGCGGCGCAGTTCCTCGCGGTAGCGGGAGACCAGCAGCAGCGCGTAGTCGGTGCCGACGCCGAAGACGAGGATGGTCATGATACCGCTGCTCTGACCCGAGACGGCGGTGCCGAAGGTCTGGTTGAGGCCGTAGGCGACGCCCATGGAGAGGTAGTCGGCGAGTCCGGCGACGGCGAGCGGGACGAGCCACAGGAAGGGGCTGCGGTAGATGAGGATCAGGAGGAGGGCGACCACCGCGGCGGTGGTGTAGAGCAGCGGACCGTCGAGGGAGTTGTAGACCTCGGAGGCGTCGGTGGCGAGCGCGCCGGAGCCGCCGACCTCGACGCCGAGCCCGTCGCCGCCTTGGGCGATGTCCCGTACGTCGTTGACGAGTGCGTCGCGGGCCTTCTCGTCCGTGCCGGGCTCGGTGGAGGCGACCGGGTACATGAGGGTGGTGCCGTCCTTGGACGGGATGCCCGCGGGGCGGCCGGTGAGTTCGTGCGCGGCGGCGATCTCGGCGACCTGCTCGGCGGCGGTGGCCCGGTCGGCGGCGGTCAGTCCGGCGTCGCGGTGGTAGACGAGGACCATCTCGGTGGCCTCGCCGCCGGGCAGCCGCTCCTGGATCTTGGCGACCTGCGTCGAGTCGGCGCTCGCCGGCAGGTAGTCGACGGCCCGGTCGCGCTGCACGTCGCCGAGTTTCGCCGCGAACGGCGAGGCGATCGCCAGCACGGCGATCCACAGTCCGAGCACCAGCCAGGGCACGGCCCGCCGCCGCCCCGCGCCTGTCGTTGTGGCCCCCATCTGACGGGCCTCCCTCCGGTGGATGTCTGGGTGGGTCTCCAGACTTCCGCCGGCGGGGCGGCGACGCGTCGGGCGTGAGGGCGAGCCTTCGGCTACTGCCCGGGGAGACACGGGGCCGTCGTTACTCCCGGGGGAGTACGGCGGCCCTCACGCCTGGTCGACCACCCATTTCCCGTCCTCCTCGTCGTCGACGCGCACCTCCAGTTCGCGCAGGCCCATGCCCGCGTCCCAGAGTTCCCTGAAGCGCTTGAGCCGGTCCCGTACGTAGTCCTGGCGTGCGGTGAGCCGGGTGCGGACGTTGACGTCCCGCAGGTCCTGCTCGATCTCGAACGACACCTCCTCGTCGTAGAGGATGAAGTCGTTGGTGGTGCCGCGCTGGAGGTGCGGGGGCAGTTCCGGCAGGACGGCCACGCGGACGTCGATGCGGCGCAGTTCCTGCTCCTCGCACAGCCGCAGCAGCCGGTCGTCGAGTTCGCGGGCGCTCTCCAGCAGGAACAGGCGGCGTACCGCGACGCCCTGTTCGTCGATGGCCGCCTGCTGGGCGTCGAGGTAGCGTCCGGCGGGCTCGCTGTTCCAGAACTGCCGGTCGACGGAGGTGCTGGTGGCGAGGATGGACTGCTCGGCGGCCTTGGTGAGGGTGAGCATCCAGTCGTGGTTCTCGCCGGGGCACTCGGCGCTCAGGTTGGTGAGGTCCGCCATGTGGCCGACCACCCGGGACATCTCCATGTGCACGAAGGTGTGCAGGATGGAGGGGCTGGGCAGCAGGACGTCGGCGAAGCCCTTGGCCAGGTCGGGCACGCTGTCGATGCGGACCGGGTCCAGGGTGCGGGCGGCCTCGGCGGGGCCGTGGTCGACCTGGGCGACGTGCGTCTCGACCAGTTGCTTGACGTCCTCGGTGTGCCGGGTGAGGCCCGACTTCAGCTCGGTGTCGTACCGGCTGAGTCCGTCGCGTACGGCGGCGGTGTTCTCGGCGAGGGCGTCCTCCACCCTCCGGGTGTGCTCCTCCAGCCGGGTGTGCTCCTCCGGCCGGGTGTGCTCCTCCGGCCGGTCCGGTGCCGGGCGCGGGGCCAGGCCGAGGACGTACTGGACGGCCAGGGCGGCGGCGGCGCAGAGCACGGCGGCCACGAACTGCCGCAGGGTGCCGTCGTCCGGGTCGAGGAGGGCCGCGACGCTCCAGAAGAGGCCGCCGACGACCAGCGCGACCAGCAGCATGCGGGTCCAGGGGGACTCGCCCCTCGGGTCGATCGGGTTGGTCGTGCGGGGCGTGTCGTCGGGTCGGGGTGACTGTGCCGTGCTCATCTCGCTCTCTCCCCCCGTTGGGATACGCGTCGGATCGTGCGGGGATGTGCGTGCGGTGACGGGCGTGCGGTGACAGGCGTGCGGTGACAGGCGTGCGGTGCTGCGCGGGCCGGACGGCGGGCTCGGTCAGGGAGCCGGTTCCACCTCCCGGTGGGCTGCGGGGATGGCGTGCAGGGTGAGCTGGTCGCGGATGCGCTGCACCAGGGCCTGCCACTGCCGGGTGAAGCCGGGACGCTCCTCCAGCGGGTCCCACAGCGCGGCCAGTTCGCGGCCGACCCGGGCGCCCGGCATCCACAGGTGCAGGAGGTGGTCGACGGCCGGACGCAGGGTCCGCACGACGGCGCCGGCGTCGTGGGCGGCCCCGGCGCCGAGGCGGAGGCCGTCGAGCATGCGGACGACGGTGGTGAGCAGCCAGTCGTGCAGGGCCAGGTCGTCGCAGAGCGCGGCGAGTTCGGCGCCGGTGGTGCCCTCGGGCACCCGCAGGCGTACGGTGCGCAGCTCGTCCTCGGCGAGGGTGAACCGTTCCAGCGAGGGGCCCTCGCCCGGGGCCGCGGGCAGCGCCGCCCAGCGCAGCCGGGTGGGGCGGGAGCGGAAGGGCGGGCGCTGGTCGAGCAGGGGGTGGCGCAGCACCCGGGTGAGCAGGCCGTCGGCGATGAGTCCGACGTCGAGGTCACCCTGGCGGGGTCCGCCGAGGACACCCTGGGCGACCGCCTCGGGCGGGAGCTTGCCCAGCGGTTCGACCACGCCGGGCCGCACCAGGTACTCGCCCCAGGGGCGCCGCTGGTCGGGTCCGGTGCCGGGCAGGCGGCAGTGGGCGGAGGTCTGCAGGACGCGGCCCTCGGTGAGCGCGGCGTGCGCGGTGACGGTGCCGACGGCACGGATGCGGGCGCCGTTGGCGCTGGGCAGGGGGCAGTCGACGCCGGTGAGGGTGTCGGGGGAACGCGCGTAGAGGCCGGGGCGTTCGGAGAGCAGCACGCGTTCGTCGGCGCGCAGGCCGAGGAGCTGGGCGGCGGAGCGGATGTCGAGGGCCTGCCGGGCGGGCAGCAGGCAGGTGCGGATCTCGCCGCAGGCGAGGACGGCGGGCGGGGTGCTCTGCCGCGGCGCCATGTCAGGGCCCCGAGTAGTACACGTAGGAGATGCGGTCGGCGACCGAGTCGGGGACGGCCATGCGTTCCTTCCCGGAGCGGTCGGCGACCTGCGCGAGTGCTCCCGGGTCTACCTCGATCTGGTCGAGGATCACGCGGACGGCGTGTTCGACGGGCAGGAAGCGGGTGGGCAGGACGGAGCAGGTGCGGTAGGCGGCGAAGGGGTCCGCGCGCTCGTTGAGCTTCAGCAGGGTGGGCAGTTCGTCCCAGGTGTCGGGGAAGCCGGTGGCGGTGTGCGGCTGGGGGGCCAGGACGGCCTCGCCCTCGCTGCGCAGGAGCCCGAGGCGGGCGAGCTGCCACACGGCGGCGAGGAAGGGGCAGGACCACAGGCGCTGCCCGTCGGCGTCGTCGCTCCACAGCTCGACGTCGAGGAAGACGGAGTGGCGGCGGGCGGCGGTCTCGTGCGGGGGCTGCCAGGGCGCGGCGCGCTTCATGGCCTGCGGGGCGCGGGCGACGGGGCTGCGTTCGCCGTTGGCGAGCCAGCCGGTCTGCGCGGCGGGCGGGCGCAGGCCGTAGCTGCCGGGCGGCGGGGACTCGACGATGCGGGCGGCGACCGCCTCGGCGACGGGCACCTTGCCGGTGACGGCGCAGCCGGACTCGCGGGCCAGGTAGTCGACGCCCAGTCCGGCCCGCTCGGCCTCCGCGAGGAGCATGGGGACGACCTCGGCGGGGGTGGAGAAACGGGTGAAGTAGTCGTCGATGAGGAAGCAGGTGCTGATCCGGGCCCGCTTGCCGCCGGCCCGGGCGGTGGCGGCGGTGCGGGCCGCCTCCACCCAGGGCCGTACTTCGGCGAAGTGCGCGCGCAGCCGTTCGGGTCCGGCCTCGAAGTCCTCCATGTAGAGGTGGCCCAGCTCCACGGAGAGGTGGGCCAGCGGCACGGACTGGGTGCGCGGCTCGGCGGCGGTCTCGCGGAACACGGGCTCCGTCACAGCCGCCCCCAGTGGGTGTCGTCCGTCAGGCGCCGGGCGATCTCCTCCAGCGCCTCCAGGGTCTCCTTGTTCGCTATCTGGGTGGAGAGGACGTCTTCCTCGGTGATGAGCTGCTCCTGCCACTGGAGGATGGGTTCCAGCGGCACGATGCCGAGGACGACGCTGTCGCCGATGCGGTGCTCGGCGGCCAGCCGGCGCAGCGCCTCGTCGCACGCCTGCATCCAGGTGGCCTGGGCGGTGGAGCCCTGCGACCACAGGGGCGACTCGGGGTCGGGCACGGCGGCTCGCACGAAGCGGATGGCGGCGCGCAGGTCGTCCTCGTCGTGGCCGCGTTCGACGCCGCCGCCGATGATGCCGTGCTCGGCGTGGACGAGCCCGGAGGCGGCGATCACGTGCTGGCGGGTCCAGCGGTGGAAGACCAGCCAGCGGAAGGGGGTGTTGCGCATCCGGGGGTGGGCGGTGGCGTCGAGGACCATGTCGACGGCGTAGCTGCGGCCGGCGCTGAGGTCGACGAAGGTGACGTCGAACTCGGCGTTGAGCTTGAGCAGCAGGTCGACGCAGCGTTCCAGGGCCTCCTCGCCGGTGGCGAACTCGCCGCCGCCCGCGTCGCCGGGGAACAGCACCAGTCGGCCGGACTGGTTGGGGCGGGCGCGCAGCAGGGGGTGCTCGGTCTGCCGCCAGACGTCGATGCGGACCGGTTCGGAGGTCTCGCCCTCCAGGTAGGAGTGCAGGCCGTGCTCCTGGGTGCCGCGCATGGCGCCGGGCACGTCGAAGACGGCGGCGGCGGTGGGTGAGCCGAAGTCGAAGTCGACGTAGGCCACGTGGTCACCGGTGAGGGCGCGCTGGTAGGCCAGGTTGGCGCTGGTCACCGAGCGTCCCGTGCCCCCCTTGTCGGAGGCGGCGAAGACCAGCACGCTCACACCTCCTGGGCGGCGGCGCCCCTGGCCTGGGCCAGGGTGTCGAGTTCCTGGAGCACGGGCAGGGCCAGGGCGAAGGCGGTCGCGGGCCGGTCGTCGACCAGGCTGCGGGCGTGGTCGAGGCGGCTCTCGATGCTCCGCATGGCTCTGGCTCTGCTGCCGTCGGGGGCGGCGGACGCCTCCAGTTGCTCCTTGCCGAAGAGGTGGGTGGCCTCGCTGAGCAGCTCCCGTGCGAACTCGGCCAGTTCGGGGCTGCGGATGGGCTGCTGCTCGTACAGGATGCGGGCGGCGACGAGGCATTCGGTGACGCGCTCGGTGATGCTCCAGGACATGCGCAGTCCGGCGTCCTGGGCGTCGGGGTAGACGGCCTGGATGTTGTCCCAGAGGCCGGCGCCCTCCTCCTCGTCGATGCGCCGCTTCCACAGGTGTTCGAAGGACTGCTCGGCGAGGCGCAGCAGGCGGTCCTGGGCGCCGATGTTCCGGGAGAGTTCGGCGAGCTGGATGATGCGCTTGAGGAGCTGGGCGGAGAAGTCGGTCATCCGCCACAGGAGTTGGCCGCCGGCGCGCTCGGACCCGGCGAGCGGCATGGTGACGCCGGGGGTGTGCAGCAGCAGGGTCGGGTCGTCCTTCGTCATGCGGCTGGTGACCCGGCCCCGGTCGGCGAGGCGCTCCATGATGGCGACGGTGCGGGTGAGGTCGTCGTCGGTCGCCTTCCGGCGGACCAGGTCGTGGACGAGGATGGCCGCGACGGTCAGGGAGAAGTACTCGGACTCCAGGCGCAGGCCGGTGGTCTGCCAGGGCAGGTCCTCCAGGGGCCAGCGCTCGCCGCCGAAGCGGGCGATCGCGGACCAGTACTGCTGGCTCAGCTCCCAGCGCAGGCGCAGCATCTCGGCGAGCTTCTGCTGGTCCTCGTCGAGCAGGCCGAGGGTGAGGGTGCGGTCGGAGAACAGGTCCTGGATGCCGTCGAGGGCGACGACGGTGAAGTACACGTAGGGCAGCCGGTCGGCGATGCCGTCGGGCTGGCCGGGGACGTCGGCGTTCAGGTCGGTGATCGTCGGCGCGTCCTTGACGATGCCCCAGGCCCAGCCGCACTCGAAGAGCTGGCTCTCGTCGCGGATGCCCTCGTCGACCTGGATGCCCCGGGAGAGGCTCTCGATGATGGTGGCGCGCAGCGGGCGTAACCGGCGGGAGAACTGCTGGAGGACGATCCGGTCGGACTGTCCGCCCTGGCCGATGACCTGGATCAGCCGCTTGCCCTGCTCCGACTCGGCGTCGAAGACGTTCACGGCGAAGGAGCGCAGCAGGCTGACCATCGCGGAGGTGAGCCGGGCGTTGGTGGCCTCGCGCAGCTCGGCGATGGCCTTGAGGACCTCGGGCCGGGTGGTGGTGCCCTCGTAGACCTTGAGGAAGCCGAGGGTGGCGAGGCAGAGCGTGACGGACATGGAGTAGGAGTCGACCACGCCCAGCTGGCGCTGTTCGTGGCTGATCGTGCCGCCGGGCTCGGAGGGGCGGAAGTAGTGTCCGCCGGAGAAGGTGGGGCTGTCGTCCGTGCCGGTGTGGGTGCGCATGAACTGGGTCAGCGCGGCGATCAGGTTGGGCGGGATCTCCAGCCGACTGCCGACCCGGTCGAGGGCGCGCAGGACGTCACGTTCGGTGGTGTCCGGCTGGTCGAGCCGGAAGGCGGGGACCTCGGTGGCCGGATACAGCAGGCACAGCAGACGCTCGGCGTCCGCGACGCTGCTCAGTCCGTCGGTGTCCCCCCGGACCAGCTTCCCGTCGTCGAACGAATGACGGCCCATGGCCTGCCAGATGTCCAGCAGGTGCTGCCGTGGCTTGATCTGCATCCCCGCACCCCTCGTACAGACCTCGTTGCCCTGTGTTCGGCACGTCCCCGTTGCGATGGTCCCCGTTGAGCATGTCCCCGTTCCTACGGGGCGGCAATCGCCGAATTGCGCCGTCCCAGGGCGAGGAGCATTCCCTCGTGCCCCGGCCGCACCGAGTGGTGCAGATCGTGGATCTCCAGTTCTCCGGTGAACGGCTCCAGGCTCTGGCCGACCGTTTCCTCGTTCACCCGGTAGGCCGGGTAGTCGTGGGCGCCGACGCGGTAGCCGACGGACTCCTTCATGAAGGCGGCGGCGAACGGCGCTCCCTCGCCGAGCGCGTTCATGAAGCAGCGCACGCCGCGGTGGAACTCCTCGGGCGCCTCGGACATGGAGTCGGCGACGAAGAACATGGTGCCCAGCGACCAGCGCCGGTCGCCGCCCTCCAGGTCGAACAGGTTGCCGCGCTCGACCCGGACGATGTCGGCGACCAGCGGTCTCGGCTCGACGGCGGCGTAGGCGGGGGCCTCGCGCAGCACGTCCCAGAAGGGGTCCCAGGCGATGTCGTACCCGGCCGGGGCGAGCTGCTTCTCCAGGTATTCGACGTTCGGGCGCGCGTATTCCAGCAGGAGCAGCTTCTCGCACCAGGGCAGCATGGACAGGGCCGGATAGAGGTTCGCGCCCGCGCCGACGTCGATGCCGCGCGCGGAGCGCGGGGGGGCGCCCTCGAAGCAGCGGGTGAAGTAGTCGCGCATCAACCGGACGATCAGCAGGTCGACTTCGAGCGGTGTCCGGTAGTTGTTGTCCACGTACACCTCTGGATCGAACTTCGACCAAGGCGCGTCGGCGTTGCGATCCATAGTCACCCTGCCACGTTCCATTCGAATTTGGACAAATCCCCAGCACTGTTCACGGTAAGTGACACAGCCACTACGGACCAGTACGGGAATACGCCATCCTCATCCGCCCGGCGCACGTCGGGCGCATGGTCGCACACCCGAACTCGCCCTTGCATGAGGGAAGTTGGACGCTCACTCTAGCCAGAAGCAGACACTGGCCGCCACATGAGTCCTTCACTCGTCCGAGTGCGGCGCGGATGCCCAAGAGTTGACGCAGACCAGGGGGTTGCATGACCGCCGAACCGCTGGAACGTTCCCTCGACCACCACGACCCGCTCACCCGGCCCGGACTGCCACCGGACGACCTGCCACTGGACCTGCGCACGGCACGGGAGTCCGACCTGCCGGAACTGCGGCGGCTGGACGAGGAGGTCTTCCAGGACTTCGCCTATCCCGGGTTCCTGCTGCGCCAGCTCTTCGACATGTACGAGGAGCACTTCCTGGTCCTCGACGACGGCACGGGCAGGCTGCGCGGTTACGTGCTGGCCGCCACCCGGACGCTCGGCGCGGACAGCTGGATCCTCGGGCTGTGCGTGACCGTGGACCGGCGCCGCCACGGGCTGGGGCGGGAGCTGATGCGGGAGGTCCTGAGCCGGTTGCGCCGGGACGGCATACAGGTCGTCCGCCTCACGGTGGAGCCCGCCAACCTCGCCGCCATCTTCCTCTACCGTTCGCTGGGCTTCCGGCCCGAGGAGCCCGACGGCGGCCTGCGTCCGGACTACTTCGGTCCGGGCGTGCACCGCCAGATCATGCGGCTGGATCTCGCACCCGGTTAGGAGGGCGTGCCCGCCGAGTCCAGGAGGCGGGTCACGTCGTCGGAGCAGAGGGTCAGGGCCGCGCCGACGGTGGCCAGGGCGTCGCGTTCGGCGGGGGTGTAGGGGCCGTCCGCCAGGGCGATGCGGGCACCCTGCAGCAGGATCGACTCGCGGCCGACGGCGGCGAGGTGCGGTGCCAGGGGGTCGAGGGCCTCGTGCAGTTCTATCGCCAGGCCCGGCACGCAGGGTTCGCCGCGGACCCGGCCGGTGTCCGCCTCCAGCGCCTCGACGAGCGCGTTCAGCTGCTCCTCCGTGCAGTCCTCGAAGCCGGCCGCGCGCACCGCGACGGTCGCGGTCTCCAGCGAGGTGCGGGAGCAGGTGCCGCCCGCGGTGAGGACCGCGAGGGCGACGGTGTGCACGGCGTCGCGGAGCATCGCGGAGAAGCGCGTGGTGGTCGGGTGGTCGAGGACGTCGGTGCCGTAGTGGCGGCGGCAGGCCGCGCACTCGACGGTCGGCGCGGACTCGCCGCGGGGCAGGACGGGCACGCCGAGCAGGGTGAAGCGGCGGCGGCCGGTGAGCCGCGCGTAGTTGCGGTCGCCGCCGCAGCCGGGGCAGAAGAACTCGCCGTCGCCGACGGGCGTCCACGCGGTGCGGGTGCCCAGGATGCGTGGCAGCCGGGCAGCTCGGCCGTTCGGTCCCCGTCCAGGCAGCACGTCGCACCTCCATAACGGCGCGACAGCATCGTCGCGCTGGCGTGATGTTAGCCACATCACCGACGTGGAGTCAGTACCCAGGACGAGACCTTTCCGTGACCATCACAGATATATGGCCGGTATATGACGGGGTCCCGCCCACCGGTTTCCGGCGGGCGGGACCTCAAACCGCTGATTCGGCTGGTCAGCGGGTTGCGCGGTTGACGGCGGAGACGACGGCCTTCAGCGAGGCACGCGTAGTGTTCGCGTCGATTCCGATGCCCCACAGCACCTTGTCGCCGATCGCGCACTCGATGTAGGAGGCGGCCTGCGCGGAGGCGCCCTCGCTCATCGTGTGCTCCTGGTAGTCCAGCAGCCGTACGTCGATGCCGACGCCCTGCAGTGCGTGGAAGAACGCCGAGATCGGGCCGTTGCCGGTGCCGACCAGGGTGGTCTCCGCACCGTCGACCGTGGCGTCCACGGTGAGGGTGTCGACGCCGTCGCGGTCGGTCGTGGTCTGGCCGTTGGCCACCTGGATGCGGCCCCAGGGGTTGTCCGGGTTGGGCAGGTACTCGTCCTGGAAGACGTCCCAGATCGCCGTCGGCGTGATCTCGCCGCCCTCGGCGTCGGTCTTGGCCTGGATCAGCTTCGAGAACTCGATCTGCATCCGGCGCGGCAGGTCCAGGCTGTGGTCGTTCTTCAGGACGTAGGCGATGCCGCCCTTGCCGGACTGCGAGTTGACGCGGATGACGGCCTCGTAGGAGCGGCCGACGTCCTTGGGGTCGATGGGCAGGTACGGGACGGCCCACTCGATGTCGTCGACGGTGACGCCCTTCGCGGCCGCGTCGGCCTCCATGGCGTCGAAGCCCTTCTTGATGGCGTCCTGGTGGGAGCCGGAGAAGGACGTGTAGACCAGGTCGCCCACGTACGGGTGGCGCGGGTGGACCTCCATCTGGTTGCAGTACTCCCACGTGCGACGGATCTCGTCGATGTCGGAGAAGTCGATCTGCGGGTCGACGCCCTGGGAGAACAGGTTCATGCCCAGGGTGACCAGGTCGACGTTGCCGGTGCGCTCGCCCTGTCCGAACAGGCAGCCCTCGATGCGGTCGGCGCCGGCCAGCAGCGCCAGCTCGGCCGCCGCCACCGCCGTACCGCGGTCGTTGTGCGGGTGGACGGACAGGCAGACGTGCTCGCGGCGGGACAGGTTGCGGCCCATCCACTCGAAGCGGTCGGCGTGCGTGGACGGCGTGGAACGCTCCACCGTGGCCGGCAGGTTGAGGATGATCTCGCGGCCCGGACCGGGCTGGTAGGTGTCCATCACCGCCTCGCAGACCTCCAGGGCGAAGTCCAGCTCGGTGTCGGTGAAGATCTCCGGCGAGTACTGGTAGCCGAACTCCGTCTCCGGGCCCAGCAGTTTCTCGGCGTACTCCATGACCAGGCGGGTGCCGTCGACCGCGATCTGCTTGATGTCGTCGCGCGAGCCGCGGAAGACGACCCGGCGGAAGACCGGGGCGGTGGCGTTGTACAGGTGGACGGTGGCCCGCCTGGCGCCCTTCAGGGACTCCACCGTGCGCTCGATCAGGTCCTCGCGGGCCTGGGTCAGTACGGAGATGGTGACGTCGTCCGGGATGGCGTCCGGGTCCTCGATGATGGACCGTACGAAGTCGAAGTCGGTCTGGCCGGAGGCCGGGAAGCCGACCTCGATCTCCTTGTAGCCCATCTTGACCAGCAGGTCGAACATGGCGCGCTTGCGGACCGGCGACATGGGGTCGATCAGGGCCTGGTTGCCGTCGCGCAGGTCGGTGGAGAGCCAGCGGGGAGCGGTGGTGACCCGCTGGTTCGGCCAGGTGCGGTCGGCGATGTCGACCTGGTCGTAGCCGCGGTACTTGCCGGTCGGCATGGGGCTGGGCTGCTGGCGGTTGGCCATGATGGCGTGGGCTCCTCGTGATGTCCGCGGATCTCGGCGGTGTCCGCGTCGTCCGCGTGTCCGGAAGGACGGCCGACGGCACCACCAAGCTCCGCGGGGAGGGAGTCGGCCTCTACAGGCCCTCGCCGCGGCAGCTAAGGAGAAGCAGCCCGAATCGCATGATGCCCAGCACCCTAGCCGAGTCACGCGGGGCACGCGGGTCCGTATCAGTATGCGGGACCGGGGTGAGAAAGGGGACAAAAAGTGCGGTATACCACTCCCGACCGGGCCACGGGGGTCCCTTCCCGCCCCTGTGCACCGATCGTGGTTGCGGGTAGTGACAGCACGGTCACTCAGTGCGAGAGTGCCGGACATGACGACACACGGGGGCTTCCAGCCCGTCTTCTGCACGATCGTCCCGCCCCACGTCCTCGACCGGCTCGCCCGGAACACGGACCCCGTGCTCGCCGGGCCCGCCCGCCGCACCATCCAGCGCGACGCCCTCGAACGCACCCGCCGCGGCCTGACCACGGTCGCCGGCGCCCCCTCGGTGGCCCCGCGCGCGGACGCGGAGCCCGGGAAGCCGCAGCGCACGATCTACGACGCCGGGCACGGCACCGACCTGCCGGGCAGCGAGGTGCGCGCCGAGGGTGAGGAGCCCGGCCAGGACGCCACCGTGAACCGCGCCTACGCGGGCCTGGGCGCCACCTTCGAGCACTACCTCGAGGTCTACCGGCGCGACTCCATCGACGGCGCGGGCCTGCCGCTGGACGCGACCGTGCACTACGACCGCGAGTACAACAACGCCTTCTGGAACGGCGAGCAGATGGTCTTCGGCGACGGCGACGGCGAGATCTTCCTCGACTTCACCGTCGCCCTGGACGTGATCGGCCACGAGCTGACCCACGGCGTCACCCAGCACACCGCCAACCTGACCTACTACGGCCAGCCCGGCGCCCTCAACGAGTCGGTCTCCGACGTCTTCGGCTCCCTCATCAAGCAGTACGCGCAGGGCCAGACCGCGGAGGAGGCCGACTGGCTGATCGGCGCCGGGCTGCTCGCCCCGCGGGTGACGGGCGAGGCGCTGCGCTCCATGAAGGCGCCGGGCACGGCCTACGACGACGACGTGCTCGGCAAGGATCCGCAGCCCGCGACGATGGACGACTTCGTACGCACCGGCCGCGACAACGGCGGGGTGCACATCAACTCCGGCATCCCCAACCACGCCTTCTACCTGCTCGCCACCGCGCTCGGCGGGCACGCCTGGGAGCGGGCCGGGCAGCTCTGGTACGACGTGCTGACCGGCGGCGAGCTGGCCGAGGACGCGCTGTTCGCGGACTTCGCGACGCTGACGGTGAAGGCCGCCCGGGAGCGCTACGGCGACGGGGACGAGCTGGAGGCCGTCGGCAAGGCCTGGGAGCAGGTCGGGGTGCGGACGCGGTAGTTCCGTACTAGACACGGGTCCATGCGGATTCAGGTGAGGCGCACAGGAGGCTTCGCGGGCATCGAACGCCACGCGGAGGTCGAGACCGAGGGACGCCCCGACGCGGACGAGTGGCACGCCCTGGCCGAGCGGGCGGTCGCCGACGGCCGGAGCACCCCGCCGGTCGGGGTGCCGGACGGGTTCAGCTACCAGCTCACCGTGGACGGGCGGACGGTGTACGCGGCCGATCCCCGGCTGACGGACGAGCAGCGCGCGCTGATCTCGCGGGTGCTGAAGGAGGGTGCGTAACGCCGGTCGGATGCACGGGCGTTGACTTCCCTTACCGGGGGTACGGATGATCCGCGCATGGCGACTGACGACGCGATGCCCGCGAAGCTGATGCCGGCGAAGCCGATGCCGCGGTTCCCGGACGGCTTCCTGTGGGGCGTGTCCACGTCCGCGCACCAGATCGAGGGCGCGGCCGACCTGCGGGGGCCGTCCGTGTGGGACGCCTTCACGGCGGAGCCCGGCCGGGTGAAGGACGGTTCGACGGCGGCGGTGGCCTGCGACCACTACCACCGCTACCGCGAGGACGTGGCCCTCCTCGCCGGCCTCGGCGTGGACGCCTACCGCTTCTCGGTCTCCTGGCCCCGGGTGGACTCCCCCGGCGGCCTGGACTTCTACGACCGCCTGGTGGACGAGCTGTGCGCGGCGGGCGTGCGGCCGGTGCCGACGCTCTTCCACTGGGACCTGCCGGCGGGCCTGGACTGGCTGGAGCGGGACACGGCCGCCCGGTTCGCCGAGTACGTGTCGGTCGTCGCGGAGCGGCTCGGCGACCGGGTCGGCAAGTGGATCACCCTCAACGAACCCGCCGAGCACACCCTGCTCGGCCACGCCCTGGGCGTCCACGCCCCCGGCCGGGAGCTGCTGTTCGACGCCCTTCCGGTCGCCCACCACCAGCTCCTGGCGCACGGCCTGGCGGTACGGGCCCTGCGCGCGTCCGGCGCCACGGACGTCGGCATCGCCAACTCGCACGGCCCGGTCCGGCCCGCCTCGGACGACCCGGCCGACCGGGAGGCGGCGGACTTCTACGACCTCCTGCTGAACCGGATGTTCGCCGACCCGCTGCTGACCGGGCGGTACCCGGAGGGCATCGGGGACCTCATGCCAGGCGATGTGGCGGCCGACCTGGAGATCATCGCCGAGCCGCTGGACTGGTACGGCGTGAACTACTACGCGCCGACGCGGGTGGGCGCCCCGCAGGGCGCGGAGATCGAGTTCGGCGGGGTGACGCTCCCGGCCGAACTGCCCTTCTCGGTGCGCCGGATCGAGGGGCGGCCGGTGACGGACTTCGGCTGGCCCGTGGTCCCGGAGGGGCTGACGGAGCTGCTCACCGGCTTCCGGGACCGCTACGGCGACCGGCTCCCGCCGGTCGTGATCACCGAGAACGGCTGCTCCTACGAGGGCCTCGACGACCGGGACCGCATCGCCTACCTCGACGGACACGTGCGCGCCCTGCACCGGGCGGTCGAGGCGGGCGTGGACGTGCGCGGCTACTTCGTGTGGTCGCTCCTGGACAACTTCGAGTGGGCCGAGGGGTATGCCCGCCGCTTCGGACTGGTCCACGTGGACTTCACGACGCTCGCGCGCACGCCCAAGGCGTCCTACGGCTGGTTCCGGGATCTGCTCGACGGGCAGCGGCGGGTACCGGTCGGATAAACCCCTCGGTGCTGTCGGCGGGGAGTCGTACGCTGGAGTCAGCAGACACACCCGTCACGCGGCGGACGCCGCAGAGGAGGACGAGCAGGCCTAGAGCGCCGGCCCATGACTCAGACACCCTCAGCTCGCACCCCCGCGCAGGGGCAGGCAAGAGCACAGATCACCGTCCCCGCCCAGCACCCGATGGTGACCGTACTGGGCTCCGGAGACTCCCTCCTGCGCGTGATCGAGAAGGCCTTCCCGGCGGCCGACATCCATGTCCGGGGCAATGAGATCAGCGCCGTCGGCGACACCCATGAGGTCGCTCTCGTACAGCGCGTGTTCGACGAGATGATGCTGGTGCTGCGCACCGGGCAGCCGATGACGGAGGACGCAGTGGAACGCTCGATCGCCATGCTCAAGGCGAGCGAGAACGGGGAGAGCGACGGCCGGGAGACCCCGGCCGAGGTGCTCACGCAGAACATCCTGTCCTCGCGCGGCCGCACGATCCGCCCCAAGACGCTGAACCAGAAGCGGTACGTCGACGCGATCGACAAGCACACCATCGTCTTCGGCATCGGCCCCGCGGGCACCGGCAAGACCTACCTGGCGATGGCCAAGGCGGTGCAGGCCCTGCAGTCCAAGCAGGTCAACCGCATCATCCTGACCCGCCCGGCGGTCGAGGCCGGTGAGCGGCTCGGCTTCCTGCCGGGCACGCTGTACGAGAAGATCGACCCGTATCTGCGCCCGCTGTACGACGCGCTGCACGACATGCTCGACCCGGACTCGATCCCGCGGCTGATGGCGGCGGGCACGATCGAGGTCGCGCCGCTGGCGTACATGAGGGGAAGAACCCTTAATGACGCTTTCATCATCCTGGACGAGGCCCAGAACACCAGCCCCGAGCAGATGAAGATGTTCCTGACCCGGCTCGGCTTCGAGTCGAAGATCGTGATCACGGGTGACGTGACGCAGGTCGACCTGCCGGGCGGCACGAAGTCGGGTCTGCGGCAGGTGCAGGACATCCTGGACGGCGTCGAGGACGTCCACTTCTCCCGGCTCACGTCGCAGGACGTCGTCCGGCACAAGCTGGTGGGCCGTATCGTCGACGCCTACGAGCAGTACGACAGCAGGAACGGCACCGAGAACGGCGGCCACAACGGCGGCCGGACACCGGGACACGGTGCCAAGGCCAAGGGG
Organism: Streptomyces sp. NPDC059906; assembly: GCF_042730645.1. Lineage (NCBI taxonomy): Bacteria > Bacillati > Actinomycetota > Actinomycetes > Kitasatosporales > Streptomycetaceae > Streptomyces > Streptomyces sp. NPDC059906. The sequence continues at coordinate 109,952 of NZ_JBHWKU010000020.1, read as the reverse complement.
AAGTAGACCAGCACGACCATGTCGATCGACGTCAACAACGAGTCCGGAACCGAGGTCGACGAGCAGGCGATCCTCGACATCGCCCGCTACGCGCTCGCGCGGATGCGCATCCACCCGCTCTCCGAACTGTCGGTGATCGTCGTGGACGCCGGCGCCATGGAGCAGCTGCACATCCAGTGGATGGACCTGCCGGGTCCCACCGACGTGATGTCCTTCCCGATGGACGAGCTGCGTCCGCCGTCCAAGGACGAGGAGGAGGCGCCGCAGGGGCTGCTCGGCGACATCGTGCTCTGCCCGGAGGTCGCCGCCAAGCAGGGCACCGAGGCGCCGACGGAGCACTCCATGGACGAGGAGCTGCAGCTCCTGACCGTCCACGGGGTGCTGCACCTGCTGGGGTACGACCACGAGGAGCCCGACGAGAAGGCCGAGATGTTCGGTCTGCAGGCCGCGATCGTGGACGGCTGGCGTGCGGAGAGGGGCCTGACCGGCCCGTCCCCGGCCCCGACGGTCTCATGAGCCTGCCGCTCGTCGCCGGTGCCGTCGCCCTGGTGGTGGTCGCCTGGCTGGCCGCGTGCGCGGAGGCGGGGCTCGCGAGGGTCTCCAGCTTCCGCGCCGAGGAGGCGGTACGGTCCGGGCGCCGGGGCGGCGAGAAGCTCGCCCAGGTCGCCGCCGACCCGACGCGCTACCTCAACGTGGCGCTGCTGGTCCGCGTCGCCTGCGAGATGGCGGCCGCCGCACTGGTCACGTACGCCTGTTTGCAGGAGTTCGCCAACACCACCGAGGCCCTGCTCATCGCCATCGCGGTGATGGTGCTGCTCTCCTACGTCGCCGTCGGGGTGTCCCCGCGCACCATCGGGCGCCAGCACCCGCTGAACACGGCGACCGCCGCGGCGTACGTGCTGCTGCCGCTGGCCCGGATCATGGGCCCGATCCCCTCGCTGCTGATCCTCATCGGCAACGCGCTCACCCCCGGCAAGGGCTTCCGCCGCGGCCCCTTCGCCTCGGAGGCGGAGCTGCGGGCGCTGGTGGACTACGCGGAGAAGGAGTCCCTGATCGAGGCCGAGGAGCGCCGCATGGTGCACTCGGTGTTCGAGCTGGGCGACACCCTCGTGCGGGAGGTCATGGTGCCGCGCACCGACCTCGTGGTCATCGAGCGCTACAAGACCATCCGGCAGGCCCTCACCCTCGCCCTGCGCTCCGGTTTCTCCCGGATACCGGTGACCGGCGACAGCGAGGACGACGTCGTCGGCATCGTCTACCTGAAGGACCTGGTCCGCAGGACGCACATCAGCCGGGACGCGGAGAGCGACCTGGTCTCCACCGCGATGCGCCCGGCGTCCTTCGTGCCGGACACCAAGAACGCCGGTGACCTGCTGCGCGAGATGCAGAAGGAGCGCAACCACGTCGCCGTCGTCATCGACGAGTACGGCGGCACGGCCGGCATCGTCACCATCGAGGACATCCTGGAGGAGATCGTCGGCGAGATCACCGACGAGTACGACCGGGAGCTGCCGCCGGTGGAGGAGCTGGGCGGGGACCGCTTCCGGGTCACCGCGCGCCTGGACATCGGCGACCTGGGCGAGCTGTACGGCTTGGACGAGTACGACGACGAGGACGTGGAGACGGTCGGCGGTCTGCTGGCGAAGGCGCTGGGCCGGGTCCCGATCGCCGGGGCTTCGTCGATCGTGGAGCTGCCCGACGGCCGTGAGCTGCGGCTGACGGCGGAGGCTGCCGCGGGCCGCCGGAACAAGATCGTGACGGTGCTGGTGGAGCCGGTGGGCGCGGCGAAGCCGGCCGAGGAGGCCGGGTCCGAATGACCCCCGGGGAACTGCGCGACTTCTGCCTGTCCTTCAACGCCTCGGTGGAGGACTTCCCCTTCAACCCGGAGACCTCCGTCTTCAAGGTGCTGGGCAAGATGTTCGCGCTGACCTCGCTGGACGGGCGCCCGCTCACGGTCAACCTCAAGTGCGACCCGGACGACGCGATCCGGCTGCGCGACGACCACCCGGGGCTGATCGTCCCGGGCTGGCACATGCTGTGTCCTCTGGGGGGCACCCCCAGACCCCCAAGCGGCACTGGAACACGGTGACGGTGGGCGCCGGGCCGGACGGCAGTCCCGAGGGCCGGCTCCCGGACCGTGTCGTCCGGGAGCTGGTGGAGGACTCGTACGACCTGGTCGTCGCCGGCCTACCGCGCGCCGACCGTCTCCGCCTCGACCGCCCCTGAGCCCGCCGGGCGGTTGATGCGCAGCCCCACCGCGACCAGTACGGCCGCCGCCAGCACGATCGCCGCGTCCAGGACCAGCACCGTGTGGACGCCGGAGCGCAGGTCCGTCGCGGTGGTGGCCAGCACGCCGAGCAGCGGGATGCCGACGGTGATGCCGACCTGCTGGGTGGAGGTGACCAGGCCGGTCGCCAGGCCCTGCTCCTCGTCGGGGACGCCGGAGGTGACGGTCAGGCCGTAGGAGATGATCGCGCCCAGGTGGCACATGCTGGCCAGGGAGATCGCCGCCGTGGCGAGCACCACCGACCAGTTGCCCTCCCCGATCGCCAGCAGGGGCAGCCCCAGCAGGCCCTGCCCGGTGAGCGCGCCGACCAGGGTGCGGCGGGCGCCGAAGCGGCCGATGACGCGGGGTGCGAGGGAACCGGCCACCACCGACAGCACACCCTGCACGCCGAAGACGAGACCGGTCTCGAAGGCGCTCAGCCCCACGATCTCCTGGAGGTACAGGGTGAGCACGAAGACGACCGTCGACATCATGGAGAAGGTGACCAGGCCGCCCAGGTTGCCCCAGGCCACCGTGCGGCGGCGCAGCATCGGCAGGGAAACGAGAGGGGCCGCGCTGCGCGATTCGACAGCCACGAAGGCGGCCAGGAGCAGCAGGCCCGCGGCCAGGGTGACGAGGACGTCGGTGCGGCCGAAGCCGTGCTCGGCGGCCGTGGTCAGGGCGTAGATCAGGGAGAGCAGCCCGCCGGTGACGGTGACCGCGCCCGGGACGTCGAGGCGGGGCCGCTCGGGAGTGCGCGACTCGGGCAGCAGGCGGGGCGCGAGGGGCAGCACGACGAGTGCGAACAGGGTGAGCAGTCCCATCGTGGAGCGCCAGCTCAGCAGGTCGGTCAGGACGCCGCCGGCCACCATGCCGACGGTGAAGCCGAGCGAGAGCAGGGTGCCGGAGATGCCGAGGGCGCGGTCGCGGGCGGGGCCCTCCGGGAAGGTCGTCGTCAGCAGCGACATGCCGGTCGGGACGATGGCCGCCGCACCGAGGCCCTGGAGGGCGCGCCCGGCGAGGAAGGAGGCCGGGTCCCAGGCGAGGGTGGCCAGCAGGGAGGCGGCGCCGAAGAGCGCGAGCCCGGCGAGGAAGAGCCGCCGGCGGCCGTAGAGGTCGCCCATGCGCCCGAAGAGCAGCAGGAACCCGCCGGACGGCAGCGCGAACGCGGTGACCGCCCACTGGAGGGCGGAGGTGCTCATGCCGAGGTCCGCGCCGAGCACGGGCAGGGCGACGTTCAGGACGGAGAAGTCGAGCGCGACCATGAACTGGGCCGCGCAGAGCACGAACAGGACCAGCCGGTCGCGGGCGGAGAGCCGTGGAGCGGGCGGTTTGGCCGCCACGGGGTCCGGGGTGGAAGTCGGGGTGGTGTCGATCGCCATGGACATGAGCGTCGGGCCCCCGGAATAGTTGTGGGGAGACGCCGATTGTTCTGGTGGTGCCACCACCAGGCACCGGCAGGCACCACAAGCATGGCTACGGGGGGAGTGCGTACGTGCCGGACGTGATCACGAGGACCGGGACCGCGGGCCGGGACCGGCGCCGCAGTGAACTGCGGGAGTTCCTGATGAGCCGGCGGGCGCGGGTGTCCCCGGCCGAGGTCGGCCTGCCGGACGGCGGGGCGCGGCGCCGCACGCCGGGGCTGCGCCGCGAGGAGGTGGCCGTGCTCGCCGGGGTGGGCGCGTCCTGGTACCAGTGGCTGGAGCAGGGCCGCGACATCTCCGTCTCCCCGCAGGTGCTGGACGCGGTCGGCCGGGTGCTGCGGCTCAGCAACACCGAGCGCCGCCACCTGTACGTGCTGGCGGGGCTGAACCCGCCCGCGGCCGAGGTGGAGCCGTCGAAGCGGGACATGTGCGAGGGGCTGCGGCGCCTGATCGACACGTGGATGCCGTATCCGGCGCACATCATGGACCGGTACTACAACTGCGTGCTGTACAACGACGCGGCGGCGATGGTGCTGGGCATGCGGCCCGAGACGACGTGGAACTGCATCCTCGACTTCTTCACCGACCCCCTCTACCGCTCCCGGGCCCGCAACTGGGAGCACAACGCGCGCACGGTCGTCGCCCAGTTCCGCGCGACCTGTGCGGCCAACCCGGACGACGAGGGCTTCCAGCAGGTGCTGGCGGACCTGAAGGGGGCCAGCGCCGAGTTCGCCGCACTGTGGGAGGAGCGGGACATCGAGGACGCGGGGCAGATCCGCAAGGAGCTGGACCACCCGCTGGTCGGCCTGCTCAGCCTGGAGTCGACGGCGCTCCAGGTCCCCGCCCGCCCCGACCTGACCATCGTGCTGCACACCCCGCTGGAGGAGGCGAACACGGCGGCGAAGCTGGAGTGGCTGGCCTCGCCGGAGGGCCGGCGCGGGGCGATGTACCCGGTGGCGGGGTGAGCGGCCCGGGGCCCGGCGGGGCTCCGTATGCTCACCCCATGACCACCGAGACTCCCGGCCTCGACCCCGAGGACCGCAAGATCGTCACCCTGGCCCGCTCGGCCCGCGCCCGCAACGGCGTGCCCGAGGGCGCGGCCGTTCGCGACGAGACCGGCCGCACGTACGTCGCCGGCACGGTCGCCCTGGACTCCCTCCACCTCAGCGCCCTGCGCACGGCGGTGGCAATGGCGGTGGCCTCCGGCGCGAAGTCCCTGGAGGCGGCGGCGGTGGTGACCGAGTCGGAGTCGGCGTCGGAGGAGGACCGGGCGGCGGTGCGCGACCTGGGCGGAGCGGGGACGCCGGTACTGGTGGCTTCGCCCGACGGCACGGTACGGGCCACGGTGAGCGCGGGCTGACGCTCGCGGGCCCGGCGGACGACCGTGGTACGGCGGGGCTTCGGGGATCAGGGACAATGGGCGCCATGAGCGTTCGTACCCAGTCATCCGAAGAACCGGCCGAGACTGTTCACCGGGCCGGCTTCGCCTGCTTCGTGGGCCGTCCCAACGCGGGCAAGTCCACCCTTACGAACGCTCTGGTCGGGCAGAAGGTGGCGATCACCTCCAACCGCCCGCAGACCACCCGGCACACCGTGCGGGGCATCGTGCACCGCGAGGAGGCCCAGCTGATCCTGGTGGACACCCCTGGGCTGCACAAGCCGCGCACGCTGCTGGGCGAGCGGCTCAACGACGTGGTGCGCACCACGTGGGCCGAGGTGGACGTGATCGGCTTCTGCCTGCCGGCCAACGAGAAGCTGGGCCCCGGTGACCGCTTCATCGCCAAGGAGCTGGCGGGGATCAGGAAGACCCCGAAGGTCGCGATCGTCACCAAGACCGACCTGGTGGACTCCAAGACGCTGGCCGAGCAGCTGATCGCGATCGACCAGCTCGGCCAGGAGCTGGGGATCACCTGGGCGGAGATCGTCCCGGTGTCCGCCACGGCGAACCAGCAGGTCGACCTGCTCGCCGACCTCCTCACCCCGCTGCTGCCCGAGGGTCCGGCGCTCTATCCCGAGGGTGACCTGACGGACGAGCCCGAGCAGGTCATGGTCGCGGAGCTGATCCGCGAGGCCGCACTGGAGGGCGTACGGGACGAGCTGCCGCACTCCATCGCGGTGGTCGTCGAGGAAATGCTCCCGCGCGAGGACCGCCCCGCCGACAAGCCCCTCCTCGACATCCACGCCAACGTCTACATCGAGCGCCCCAGCCAGAAGGGCATCATCATCGGCCCCAAGGGCAAGCGCCTGAAGGACGTCGGCATCAAGTCCCGCACCCAGATCGAGGCCCTCCTCGGGACCCCGGTCTTCCTCGACCTGCACGTGAAGGTCGCCAAGGACTGGCAACGCGACCCGAAGCAACTGCGGCGCCTCGGGTTCTGACCCGCCCCGGACACCCCGGACCCAGGCCCCGCAACCACCCGACCGACCCCCACAGCCACACCCCGCCACGCGGCGGTAGCCGCACATTGATACAGCCTGGACCTGCACGTGAAGGTCGCCAAGGACTGGCAACGCGACCCGAAGCAATTGCGGCGCCTCGGGTTCTGAAGCTCCCGAGGGGCAGCGGCCGTCAGGGTGTTGGGCGGCGGAAGCCGATGGTGGGGACAGCGCGGCGCAGGGGCCAGGAGCCGGGCCGGGTGTCGGGGACCAGGTCGGCCAGGAAGGCGTAGCGGCGCAGGGCCGTCGGGTCCTGGCTCTCCACCGACTGGACCTTGCGCCACCAGGTGGCGATCTCGCACCAGCCGGGTGCCGACAGCGAGCCGCCGAACTCCTGGACGGACAGGGCCGCGGTCAGGCCCGCGAAGGCGAGCCGGTCGGCGAGCGGCCAGCCGGCCAGGGTGCCGGTGACGAAGCCGGCCACGAAGACGTCCCCCGCGCCGGTCGGGTCCAGGGCCTCCACCTCGATGGCCGGGACCTCGGCGCTCTCCCCCGTACGCCGGTCGACCGCGTACGCACCGTCCGCGCCGAGGGTCACCACGGCGAGCGGCACGTGCTCGGTCAGGGCGTGCGCGGCGGCGCGCGGGCAGGTGGCGCCGGTGTAGCGCATGGCCTCCTCCGCGTTCGGCAGGAAGGCCTCGCAGTGCGCGAGGTCGGGCAGTCCGGCCAGGTCCCAGGCGCCGGTGTCGTCCCAGCCGACGTCGGCGAAGACGCGGGTGCCGCGCGCGGCGGCCTGGGCGATCCAGGGGGCGCGGACACCGGGCGTGAGGGAGGCGACGGCGGCACGCGCGCGGGGCGGGCAGTCGGGGGACGGCTCCTCCGGCGGCGGTTCGTGGCCGTGGGAGACCATCGTGCGCTCCCCCTCGTACGCCATCGAAACCGTCACCGGCGAGTGCCAGCCGGGCACGGTGCGGGACGGGGACAGGTCGATGCCCTCGCCCTGGGCGAGCGCGTCCCAGCAGTAGTCGCCGTAGTGGTCGTCGCCGAAGGCGGCGGCCAGCGAGGTGCGCAGGCCGAGGCGGGCCAGCGCGGTCGCCATGTTGGCGATGCCGCCCGGGCTCGACCCCATTCCGCGGGCCCAGGACTCGGTGCCGCGTACCGGGGCGGAGTCGAGGCCGGTGAAGACGACGTCGAGGAAGACGGTGCCCGTCAGGTACACGTCCCAGGGCGGGTCCTGCGGGGTGCGCAGGGCGGCGAGGGGGTCGACCTCGGGGCGGTGGTGCGCTCCCTCGCCCTGGGTGTGGCGGTGGGTTCGCTCCTCGGCCGGCACGACGGGCATGACGGGCATGGCGGGCATGGCGGGCATCTCGGACGCGGTGGCAGTTGACACGGTGGACACGGTGGAGGCTGTCACGGTGCGCTCCCTGGCATGGTGCGGATCAGGCCAGTGTGCACCACGGCGCGGACAACCCGGCGCAGGAACCGGGACCGCCGGTCACCAGCGCGGCACGGCCGGGGTGACCCACGCGGGGTCGGCGACCCGCATCGCGGCCGCGTCGTCGCGCTCGCGGAGCGTGCCGTCGTCGTCGAGCCAGCGGCGGTGGAGGAACGCCAGCCGGTCACGGTCGAGTTCGACGCCGAGGCCCGGGGCGTCGGAGACGCCGACCCGGCCGCCGTCGAAGGTGAGCCGTTCGGTGAGCACGTCCTCGGACTGCCAGGGGTAGTGGGAGTCGCAGGCGTGGTGGAGGTCGGGCACGGTGGCCGCCACGTGGGTCATGGCGGCGAGGCTGATGCCCAGGTGGGTGTTGGAGTGCATGGAGACGCCGATGCCGAAGGTGCGGCAGACGGCGGCGAGTTGCTGGGTGTTGCGCAGTCCGCCCCAGTAGTGGTGGTCGCAGAGCACGACCTGCACGGCGCCCTGGGTGAACGCCTCCTGGATCTCGGCGAACGTCGTCACGCACATGTTGGTCGCGAGCGGCACCCCGGTCCGCGCCGCGACCTCGGCCATCGCGGGCGTGCCGAGGGCCGGGTCCTCCAGGTACTCCAGGACGTCCCCGAGTTCCCCGGCGACCTTCAGCGAGGTCGAAACGGACCAGGCCCCGTTGGGGTCCAGACGCAGGGGGTGCCCGGGGAACGCCTCGGCGAGGGCCCTGACGGCGGCGACCTCCTCGTCGGGCGGGAAGACGCCGCCCTTGAGCTTGAAGGAGGTGAAGCCGTACCGCTCGGTGAAGGCGCGGGCCTGGGCGACGACTCCGGCCGGGTCGACGGCGGCGCCCCAGTCGTCCTTCTCGCTCGCCACGCCCTCCGGGTGGTCGGCCCACTTGTAGAAGAGGTACGCGCTGTACTCGACGGTGTCGCGGACCTTGCCGCCGAGCAGCGCGTGCACGGGCAGGCCGAGCGCCTTGCCGAGGGCGTCGAGGCAGGCGACCTCGAAGCCGGAGACGACGGACAGGCGCAGCTTGTCGGCGGTCTGGACCCCGCGCAGCCCGCCGACGTCGACCTGTGCGGAGACCCGGGAGGAGTCCACGGCGACCTCGTCGGCGAGGGTGGACAGGCCGTTGAGGTCGCTCACCCGACGCCCCACCAGCTTGTCCGCGAACGGGCGGGCCAGCTCCAGGTACTTGGTGTCCCCGTAGGTCTCGCCGACGCCGGTGACCCCGTCGGCGGTCTCCACCTCCACGATCAGCCGGGGGGTGTACGGCTGGTGCACGCCCTGTGTGTTGAGCAGCGGCGGGTCCGCGACGAGGATCGGCGTGAGGCGGACGGCGGTGACGGTGAGGTCGCGGGTCACGGGGCGGCTCCTACGAGGTCGAGTCCGGTGGGATCTCGTCATCTCCACCGCTCATGTCATCGGGTCGTGCCTTGTCTTCGTATGTAGATGTAATCCATGTATGGAGATGGAGATTAGATAGGCGACCGGGGAGCGTCAATGGGTCGACGGCATCGGAACGCGTCGGCGCGGTGTACCTGACGGTGCCCCACCTCGGCCGGGCGCACGGGCTGCCGCTGGCCGCGATCGCCCTGACGGCGCTGGCGGTGTGGCCGCTGACCGGCCGCCTGCCGGGTCCGACGGCCGCCCCCTCCCCGGCCGCACCCGGCACCGACGCCACCGCCCCGCTACCCCACCGCCGTTCGGGGCTCGTCCTCGCCGTCACCGTGCTGTGCTGGTCCCTGGCCCAGAACTCCCTGTGGGGCGTCAGCGGCCGGATCGGGCTGACGCAGGCCGGCCTCGGTGACGCCACCCTCGGCGTGATCTTCGCCGTCGCGCTGGGCGCGGGCCTGGTGGGCGTGCTGGTGGCGGGCGCGCTCGGGCCGCGGCTGGGGCGGGCGATGCCCGTCGGCGCCGGCACGGTGCTCATCGCGGGCTGCATCGCGGTGAGCGCGTCGGCGACGACCCCGACGGCGTTCGCCACCGGGGAGATCGCCTGGAACACCGTCTATCCGGTCGTCCTGTCGTACCTGATCGGCCTCGCCGCCTCGCTCGACGCGCGCGGCCGGTGGGCGGTGCTCGTCGGCTCGGCGTCCTCGCTGGGCACGGCGGCCGGGCCGCTGGCCGGCAGTGTCCTGTCGGCGCAGGCCGGTTACGCCGGCATGGGGATGATCCTGGCCGCCGGGCTGCTGCTGGTCGCCGCGCCGCTGACCGCCGTCGCACTGCACACCGCGGGGCGCCCGCTGCTGCCCGGCGCGATCCGCCGCCGCGGCGGCACCCCGGCCGCGCTGGTCGCCGCCGCCACCGGAACGCCGAGCGGTGCGGTGCCCGAGGTCGGTGCCGTGGAGCAGCCGGTCGTGGAGATCGCCGTGGAGGTCCCGGCGGTGGCCGTCCAGGGCGCCTACGACACGGCGGGACCCCGGCAGGCGGCGGCCGCACCGGGGTCCGGGCCGGGCTGAGACCCGCGTACGGGATCCGCTACGCGGCGGGGAACTCGTACGCCTCGACCTCCGCGAGGTACCGCGCCCGCAGTTCCTCGTCGTCCTCCAGGAAGGAGGCGAGGAACGAGTTGCGGGCCAGTTCCCGCAGCCGCTCCCCGGTCAGGCCGAGGGCCTGGCGCACGGCGTCGAAGTTGTCGCCCGCGTAACCGCCGAAGTAGGCCGGGTCGTCGGAGTTCACCGTGCACATCAGGCCCGCGTCGAGCATCGCGGGCAGCGGGTGGTCGGCGAGGGTGTCGACCGTGCGCAGCCGCACGTTGGACAGCGGGCACAGGGTGAGCGGGACGCGCTCGCGCACCAGCCGCTCGACCAGCGCCGGGTCCTCCACCGAGCGCAGCCCGTGGTCGATCCGTTCGACGCCGAGGACGTCGAGGGCCTCGACGACGTACGCGGGCGGCCCCTCCTCGCCCGCGTGCGCGACCCGGCGCAGGCCGAGGGCGGCGGCGGCCGCGTACACCTCGCGGAACTTGACCGGCGGGTGGCCGACCTCGGCGGAGTCCAGGCCGACGCCGGTGATGCGGTCGAGGTACGGCCCCGCCGCGTCCAGCGTCGCCATCGCCGACTCGGCGGACTCGTCGCGCAGGAAGCAGAGGATCAGCCGGGTGGAGACGCCGTGGTTCTCGCGACCCGCGCCCAGCGCCCGCCACAGCCCCTCCACCACCGTGCCCATCTCCACGCCCCGGGCGAGGTGGGCCTGCGGGTCGAAGAAGATCTCGGCGTGCCGGACGCCCTGGGCCGCGGCACGGGCGAGGTAGGCGTTGGCGAGGTCCTCGAAGTCCCGCTCGGTGCGCAGGACGGCCATCAGTTCGTAGTACAGGTTCAGGAAGGACTGGAGGTCCGCGAAGCGGTACGCCTCGCGCAGCGCGTCCTCGTCCGCGTACGGCAGGGACACGCCGTTGCGGGCGGCCAGCGCGAAGGCCAGCTCCGGTTCCAGGGTGCCTTCGATGTGGAGGTGCAGTTCAGCTTTGGGCAGGGGCATCAGAGCATCGTACGGCGGTTTCACCGACGTTTCGGAACCGGTACGCGGGTGAGGTCCCGGGCCACGGTCAGCTCGCCCTCGTATCCGGCCGCGCGCGCCTGCCGTTCGAACTCCTCGGGCTCGGCGTAGCGCTGGCTGAAGTGGGTCAGGACCAGGTGCCGTACGCCCGCGTCCCGGGCCACCCGGGCGGCCTGGCCGGCGGTGAGGTGGCCGTGGTCGGTGGCGAGGGTCTCGTCCTCGTCCAGGAAGGTGGACTCGATGACGAGCAGGTCGCATCCCTCGGCGAGCGCGTGCACGCCCGGGCAGAGCCGGGTGTCCATGACGAACGCGAACCGCTGGCCGCGGCGGACCTCGCTGACCTCGTCGAGCACGACGCCGCCCAGCGAGCCGTCGCGCTGGATGCGGCCCACGTCGGGGCCCTTGATGCCGTGCGCGGCCAGGCGCTCGGGCAGCATGCGGCGGCCGTCGGGCTCGGTGAGCCGGTAGCCGTACGACTCGACGGGGTGCGACAGCTTGCGGGCGTCCAGGGTGTAGGCGGGGGTGACCGCGAGGGGGCCGTCGGCGGCGACCGGGGCCTCGGTCAGGGCGACGGTCTCGCGGTAGGCGGTGGCGTAGCGCAGGCGCTCGAAGAAACGCTGCCCGGAGCGCGGGTAGTGGGCGGTGATCTCGTGCGGGACCCGGTCGAGGTTGATGCGCTGGATCACCCCGGCGAGGCCCAGGCTGTGGTCGCCGTGGAAGTGCGTGACGCAGATCCGGTTCAGGTCGTGGGCGGCGACCCCGGCGCGCAGCATCTGGCGCTGGGTGCCCTCGCCGGGGTCGAACAGGATGCCCTCGCCGTCCCAGCGCAGCAGGTAGCCGTTGTGGTTGCGGTGCCGGGTCGGGACCTGGCTCGCGGTGCCGAGGACGACGAGTTCGCGTACGGACATCGTGGGTGATCCGGTCCGGGCTATCCGGGGGGCCATTCCAGGCCGCGGCCGCCGAGCACGTGGGCGTGCGCGTGCCAGACGGTCTGGCCGGCGCCGCTGCCGGTGTTGAAGACGGTGCGGTAGCTGTCCAGCTTCTCGTCGTCGGCGACGGCCTGGGTCTCGCGCAGCACGTCGGCGGCGAGCTGCGGGGCTTCGGCGGCGAGGGCGGCGGCGTCCTTGTGGTGGGCCTTGGGGATCACCAGGACGTGGGTGGGGGCCTGCGGGTTGATGTCCCGGAACGCGACGGTCGTGTCCGTCTCGCGGACGATCGTCGCGGGAATCTGCCCTGCGACGATCTTGCAGAACAGACAGTCGTCCTGGGGTTCGCCAGCCACTTGGCTCTCCTCACGCCGGTGATCTTCTAGTGGGCATCGTATCCGCCACCGCCGCCGCCATAGCTGCGGGCAGTCGGCCGCCGTAGCTGCGGGCAGTCGTGCCGCCGTAGCTGCGGGCAGTCGTGCCGCTGGGGCGGCACGGGTGGGCGCAGCGGCACCCCGCTCCGCCGGGCCGCGCTCCCACCCGGGGGCGACACCGTCACCGGAATCGGTGGGGCGCCGCCCGCCGTCGTGGGCGCCGGGTGGGTGTGCTCACCGGCGGGCGCCGCAGGCTAGGGCAGGCTCGGCGGTGTCTTCGCCGGGGTTTCCTCCAGTGCCGCCAGCGCCAGCGCGATCGCCTCGTCCAGTTGGGGATCGCGGCCCGCCGCGTGGTCCTGCGGGCGCTGAGGGACCTCGACGTCGGGGTCGACGCCGTGGTTCTCCACGCCCCAGCCGTAGCCCTCCAGCCAGAACGCGTACTTGGGCTGCGTGATCAGCGTGCCGTCGACCAGCCGGTAGCGGCTGTCGATGCCGATGACGCCGCCCCAGGTGCGGACCCCGACGACCGGGCCGATGCCCAGCGCCTTGATCGCCGCGTTGACGATGTCGCCGTCGGACCCGGAGAACTCGTTGGCGACCGCGACCACCGGCCCCCGGGGCGCGTCCAGCGGGTAGCTGGTCGGCCGCATGCCGCGCGGCAGGTCCCAGCCGACGATGCGCCGGGCCAGCTTCTCCACCACCAGTTGGGAGGTGTGCCCGCCGCGGTTCTCCCGGACGTCGACGACCAGGCCCTCCCGGGCCACCTCGACGCGCAGGTCGCGGTGGATCTGGGCCCAGCCGGGCGCCTGCATGTCCGGGACGTGCAGATAGCCGAGCCGGCCGCCGGACTTGTCGTGGACGTAGGCGCGGCGGTCGGCGACCCAGGCGTGGTAGCGCAGCGGCTCCTCGTCGGCGAGCGGGACGACGACGGCGTGCCGCACCTCGCCGCCGCCGGACGGGGAGACGGTCAGCTCGACCGGCTTGCCCGCCGTACCGACGAGCAGTGGTCCGGGACCGGTGACCGGGTCGACGGCCTGTCCCGCGACCGCGACGATCGCGTCCCCGGCGCGCACCGCGACCCCGGGTGCGGCGAGCGGGGAACGGGCGTCGGGGTCGGAGGTCTCGGACGGCAGCACGCGGTCGATGCGCCAGGCACCGTCCTCGTGGCGGGAGAGGTCGGCGCCGAGCAGGCCCTGCCGGGCGCCGGAGCCGTGGCCGCCGCGCGGGGTGACGTAGGCGTGCGAGGTGCCCAGTTCGCCGTGCACCTCCCACAGGAGGTCGACCAGGTCGTCGTGGGTCGCGACGCGGTCCAGGACGGGCCGGTAGCGGTCCAGGACGCCGTCCCAGTCGACGCCGTTCATGTCGGCCCGCCAGTAGTGGTCGCGCATGATGCGGCCGGTCTCGTCGAACATCTGCCGCCACTCGGCGGCCGGTTCGACGGTCTGCCGGACCCGGCCCAGGTCGACACTGATGTTGGTGTCGCTGTCCTCGTCGCCGGAGGCCCGCCGGTCGCTGGGTACGACCTTGAGCCGGCCGTCGGTCCACAGCAGCACCCGCTTGCCGTCGCCGCTGACCTCGAAGTGGTCGGCGTCGCCGCCGAGGTGCTCGACACGCTGCTGGGCGAGGTCGTAGCGCTCCAGCTCGGTGTTCGGGTCGGGGTCCTCGGGGTTGGCGCGGGAGGCGCCCAGGACGCCGGTGAGGGGGTGGCGCAGCCACAGGACGCCGTCCTTGGCGGCACGCAGCCGGGAGTAGCGGGCGGCCTCGACCGGGAAGGGCACGATGCGGTCGGCGAGGCCCTCGATGTCGATCCGGGTGGTGGGGGTGCCCTCGCTGTCGGGGGTCTCCTCACGGTCCGGGGTCTCGAAGGGGCGGCCGTGGCGCTGCGGGCCGAAGGGCGAGGGGGTGGTCGCGGCGAGGGTGATCAGGTAGGGCCGGGCGCCCTCGACGAAGGCCAGGTCGAAGACGTGCTCGTCGTAGACCGGGTCGAAGGAGCGGGTGGAGAGGAAGGCGAGGTGCTTGCCGTCCAGGGTGAAGGCCGGCGAGTAGTCCTTGAAGCGCAGCGGCGTCGCCTCGCTCACCGACAGGTCGGTGGTGTTGGCGAGCTTGAGCTGGCGCAGCGGGTCGGGGCCGGGGTGGGACCAGGCGAGCCAGGAGGAGTCGGGCGAGAAGACCAGGCCGGAGGCGTCGCCGTCCTCGCTGCGGTCGACCTCGCGGACCTCGCCGCTCTCCCGCTCGACGAGCAGGACCCGCCCGTCGTGCGAGGCTACGGCGACGCGGCTGCCGTCGGGGGCCACGGCGAGGTGCAGCACCCGGCCGAGCTGCCCGGCGGCCAGGCGCCGTGCGGTGGCGCCGGGGGCGAGTCCGGTGGCGGGCGCGAACTCCAGGGCGTCGTCGCCCTCGGCGTCCGTCACCCACACCACCCACTCCTCGCCGTCGGCGCGGAAGGTACGCGGCAGCCGGGTGCGCACGCCCGGGGTGGCCGCCAGCGCACGGGCGGGTCCGGAGCGGTGGGTGACCCAGTGCACGCCGCCGCGCACGGCGACGGCGCTGCCGCGCGCGGTGTGGTCGGGGGACGCGGAGCCGAACCAGCGGGCGGCGTTGACCGGGTACGACTGGAGGTCGACGCGGGCGCCGCCGAGCCGGATGTCCAGACGGCGCGGTTCGGCGCCGTCGAGGTCGTCGAGGGTCCACAGCTCACCGGCACAGGAGTAGACGACGCGGCTGCCGTCGGTCGCGGCGTGGCGGGCGTAGAAGCCGTCGAGTGGTGTGTGCCGGCGCAGGTCGGAGCCGTCGGCGAGGGAGGAGTAGAGGGCGCCGGTGCCCTCGTGGTCGGAGAGGAAGGCGATCCGGTCGCCGACCCAGAAGGGGTACTCGATGTTGCCGTCGAGATCGGCGTGCAGGCGCACGAACTCGCCGTCGTCCTCGCGGTCGATCCACAGCTTGCCCGCGGTGCCGCCCCGGTAGCGCTTCCACCAGGCGGCCTCGCGGCCCATCGGCGCGGACAGCAGCACGGTGTGCGGGCCCTGGGCGACGTCGCCGACGGGTCCGTAGGGCAGGGTGGCGGCCGGGCCGCCGTCGAGCGGGAGGGCGCGGGCCCAGCTGCGGCGCAGGCTGGCCTGGCCGTAGGTGCTCAGGGCGAGGACGCGGCCGTCGGCGGTCCAGCCGCGTACCTGGGTCCTGATGCTGCCCCAGTGGGTGAGGCGCTTGGCGGGGCCGCCCTCGACGGGGGCGACGTGCACCTCGGGGGCGCCGTCGCGGGTGGAGGTCCAGGCGACCGTGGTGCCGTCGGGCGAGATCCGCGGGTGGTTCACCGGCACGTTGTCGGCGCTGGCCCGCCAGGCACGGCCGCCGTCGAGCGGGGCGAGCCACACGTCGTCCTCGGCGGTGAAGGCGACCAACTCGCCGTGCGGGTGCGGAAAGCGGAGGTAGGCAGGCGCTGCGGGCTGAGTCACCCCCATACCCTATGCAGGGGCGCGGCCCGCCGACAGAGGTTTGGATCACTTCCGGCCGAGGACCCGTCCGGTCCCGGCCGAGGACCCGTCCGGCTACTTGCCCTCGACCGGCCGGCAGTGCGGGTCGTCCGGGCACCAGATGGTCCGGGTGACGGTCACGGTGGGCCCCGGCCCGTCCTGGGAGGGCCGGTTCGCGGGCGGGGCGCTGGTGGCGTCGCAGTTGCCCAGCCCCTTCACCCGGAACCACTCCTTGCCGTCCACCTTCGCGGTCAGGCCGCCGCGCACGCAGGCGCCGTCGACGACTCGGGTGACCTTGCCGTCGACGGTGATGTCCTTGCCGTCGTCGGTCCTGCCCTCGCAGTGCACGGAGGCCACCGCGTTCTCGCTCGCCGAGGCCGTGGTGCCCTTGTCGCCGTAGGAGGCGGTGCAGGTGAGCCAGCGCACCTGCGCCTTCTGCCGCTGCAGTTCGCGGGTCACGGTCTGGTCGGTCGTGTAGGCGACCGTCGCCGAGCCGAGTCCGCCCGGCTCGCACGCGACGAGACCACCGACGGCGACGGCCGAACCGACGGCCACCGGAGCCATGCGCCAAATCCGTCTCAACGCCCCCATAGAGGGCAGCCTGCCACCGCTCCGGAACCGGCGGTAGGGCGCATACGGCCACTCCTCACCACCGTGGGCGCCATGGGCAACGACCGCAGGCAGCGCGGGCTCGTCGTGGACGCGCTCACGCTGTACCGGGACGGGCCGTCACAGGACCGGCCGTCACAGGACCGGACCCGGCACCGTCGGAAGCCGGCTTTCGGCGCCGTCAGGACCAGCGGCCGGTGCGGGCCAGGAGTACGGCGGTCGCGGCGGTGCCCGCGGTGGAGGTGCGCAGGACGCTGCGGCCCAGGCGGTAGGGGTCCGCGCCGGCCTCGGCGAAGAGCGTCAACTCGTCCGGGGACACCCCGCCTTCGGGGCCGACCACCAGCACGATGTCGCCGGAGGCGGGGAGTTCGGCGTCGGACAGGGGGACGTCGCCGCTCTCGTGGAGGACGGCGGCGAAGTCGGCCGCGGCCAGAAGTGAGGCAACCTGCTTGCTGCTCGCGGCGTCCGCGACGTCGGGGAAGCGGACCCGGCGGGACTGCTTGCCCGCCTCCCGGGCCGTCGCCCGCCATTTGCCGAGCGCCTTCAGGCCGCGCTCGCCCTTCCACTGCGTGATGCACCGGGACGCCGCCCAGGGCACGATCGCGTCGACCCCGACCTCGGTCATCGTCTCGACGGCCAGCTCACCGCGGTCGCCCTTGGGCAGGGCCTGGACGACGGTGATGCGGGGCTGCTCGGCGGGCTCCTCGCGCACGCCGCCCGGGACGGTGACGACCAGGCGGTCCTTGCCCTCGGCGGCCTTCACCGAGCCCTCGGCCCAGTGGCCGCGCCCGTCGGTGAGAACGACCTCCTCACCCGCCCGCAGCCGCTTCACGGAGACGGCGTGGCGTCCCTCGGGGCCGTCGAGGACGTACTCCCCCGCGGGCAGGTCCTGCGGCCGCAGCGAGTCGACCACGAACACCGGTGCCGTCATCGGGCGCCGCCCCCCGTCGCATAGCCCGACAACCCCGACAACGCTGTCCCGACGTCGGCGAGTTCGGACACCAGCACCTCCACCAGCTGACCCGCGGGCAGCTCCCGGGCCATCCGGTGGCCCTGTCCCGCCCAGAGCGCCATGCCCTGCGCGTCGCCGGTCTTCGCCGCCGCCCTGCGCACCGGCGAGGTGAGGTGGTGCACCTCGGGGTAGGCGGCGGGGGCGTAGCGGCCGTGCTCGCGCAGGAAGCGGTTGACCAGGGCGCGGGCCGGGCGGCCGGAGAAGGCGCGGGTGAGTTCGGTGCGGACGAAGAGCGGGTTGGTCAGCGCCTGCTTGTGCAGGTCGTGCGCGCCGGACTCGGGGGTGGCGAGGAAGGCGGTGCCCAGCTGGGCCGCGCTCGCGCCGGCCGCGAGGACCGCGGCGATCTGGCCGCCGCGCATGATGCCGCCGGCGGCGACGATCGGCAGGCTCACCGCCTCCCGGACCTGGGCGACCAGCGACAGCAGTCCGGTGCCGGCGCCGCCGGTCTCCGGGTTGTCCCGGTGGGTGCCCTGGTGGCCGCCGGCCTCCGTGCCCTGGGCGATCACCGCGTCGGCGCCGGACTGCTCGACGGCCCGGGCCTCGTCCGCGGTGGTCGCGCCGACCAGGGCGAAGGTGCCCACACGGTGCAGGGAGTCGACGACCTCGCGGCTGGGCACGCCGAAGTGGAAGGACACCACCGGCACGGGGTTGTCCAGCAGGACGGCGAGCTTGGTGTCGTAGCCGTCGTCCCGGCCGCAGTCGGGGTCGCCCAGCTCGGTCTCGTACCAGGCGGCCTCGCCGGCCAGCTGGTGGGCGTAGACGTCGACGGCCGCGGGATCGGCCGTCTCCGGCTGCGGGAGGAAGAGGTTGACGCCGAAGGGACGGCTCGTGAGCCCCCTCAGCTGCTTGATCTCCTGGTACATCCCGTCCGCGGTCTTGTACCCGGCGGCCAGGAATCCCAGCCCGCCCGCCTCGGACACCGCGGCCGCGAGCCGCGGCACGGAGACGCCGCCCGCCATGGGCGCCTGCACGATCGGGTAGGGGAAGAGATCGGTCAGTGCGGAGGACATGACGGCATGTTGTCACGTCCTCCACACAAGTCCGAATCCGGGCTTCCGTTGGCATACGCCAGGAGCATCCGCATCACGGCGTACGGCGTCAGCGCCCGTTGAACGCGTCCTTCAGCCGGGAGAACAGCCCCTGCTGCCCCGGCTGGAACTGCCCCGTCGGGCGTTCCTCGCCGCGGAGCTTGGCCAGCTCGCGCAGGAGGCGTTCCTGTTCGGGGTCGAGCTTGCCCGGGGTGGTGACCTCGACGTGGACGATGAGGTCGCCGCGGCCGCCGCCGCGCAGGTGGGTGATGCCCCGGCCGTGCTTCGGGATCGACTGGCCGGACTGGGTGCCCGGGCGGATGTCGACCTCCTCCATGCCGTCGAGGGTCTCCAGCGGCACCTTCGTGCCGAGGGCCGCCGCCGTCATCGGGATGGTGACCGTGCAGTGCAGGTCGTCGCCGCGGCGCTGGAAGGTGGAGTGCGGCAGCTCGTGGATCTCGACGTACAGGTCGCCGGCGGGGCCGCCGCCGGGGCCGACCTCGCCCTCGCCCGCGAGCTGGATCCGGGTGCCGTTGTCGACACCGGCCGGGATCTTCACCGTCAGGGTGCGCCGGGAGCGGACCCGACCGTCGCCCGCGCACTCGGGGCACGGGGTCGGGACCACGGTGCCGAAGCCCTGGCACTGCGGGCAGGGGCGCGAGGTCATGACCTGGCCCAGGAAGGAACGGGTGACCTGCGAGACCTCGCCGCGGCCGCGGCACATGTCACAGGTCTGGGCCGACGTGCCCGGGGCCGCGCCCTCGCCGTTGCAGGTGTTGCAGACGACCGCGGTGTCGACCTGGATGTCCTTGGTCGTACCGAAGGCGGCCTCGTCCAGCTCGACCTCGATGCGGATCATCGCGTCCTGGCCGCGGCGGGTGCGCGAGCGCGGCCCGCGCTGCGACGCCGTGCCGAAGAACGCGTCCATGATGTCCGAGAAGTTCCCGAAGCCGCCCGCGCCGAAGCCGCCCGCGCCACCGCCGGCGGCCTGCGAGAGGGGGTCGCCGCCGAGGTCGTAGACCTGCTTCTTCTGCGGGTCCGACAACACCTCGTAGGCGGCGTTGATCTCCTTGAACCGCTCCTGGGTCTTCGGATCGGGGTTGACGTCCGGATGCAGCTCGCGCGCGAGCCTCCGGAACGCCTTCTTGATCTCGTCCTGGGAGGCGTCGCGGCGCACGCCGAGTACGGCGTAGTAGTCCGTGGCCACCTACGACTCCGCCAGGATCTGTCCGACGTACCGTGCCACTGCGCGTACCGCTCCCATCGTTCCCGGGTAGTCCATGCGGGTCGGTCCGACCACGCCGAGCTTGGCAACCGCCTCGCCGCCCGAACCGTAGCCGACCGACACGACGGACGTTGAGTTGAGTCCCTCGTGGGCGTTCTCATGACCGATCCGTACGGTCACGCCCGGATCCTTCGCCTCGCCGAGCAGCTTGAGGAGCACGACCTGCTCCTCAAGGGCTTCCAGCACCGGCCGGATCACCAAGGGGAAGTCGTGCCCGAAGCGGGTCAGATTGGCGGTGCCGCCGATCATCAGCCGCTCCTCGTTCTCCTCGACCAGCGTCTCCAGGAGAGTGGAGAGCACGGTGGAGACCGTACCGCGATCCTCGGCCTCGAAGGGCTCCGCCAGATCTTCCACCAGAGCCGGCACATCCGTGAAACGGCGCCCCGCGACCCGGCTGTTGAGCCGCGCCCGCAGATCGGCCAGCGACGCCTCGCCGAACGGCGCCGGGCAGTCGACCATCCGCTGCTCGACCCGCCCGGTGTCCGTGATCAGCACGAGCATCAGGCGCGCGGGCGCGAGCGAGAGCAGTTCCACGTGCCGCACGGTCGAGCGCGTCAGCGACGGATACTGCACGACGGCGACCTGCCGGGTGAGCTGCGCCAGCAGCCGCACCGTGCGGGCCACGACGTCGTCGAGGTCGACCGCGCCCTCCAGGAAGTTCTGGATGGCACGCCGCTCGGGCGCGGTCATCGGCTTGACGCCCGCCAGCTTGTCGACGAAGAGCCGGTAGCCCTTGTCGGTCGGGATGCGCCCGGCGCTGGTGTGCGGCTGTGCGATGAACCCCTCGTCCTCCAGGGCCGCCATGTCGTTGCGCACGGTGGCCGGGGAGACGCCGAGGTTGTGCCGCTCGGTGAGGGCCTTGGAGCCGACCGGTTCCTCGGTGCCGACGTAGTCCTGGACGATGGCGCGCAGCACCTTCAGCCTGCGTTCACTGAGCATCGGCGC
Source organism: Streptomyces sp. NPDC059906 (assembly GCF_042730645.1). NCBI lineage: Bacteria > Bacillati > Actinomycetota > Actinomycetes > Kitasatosporales > Streptomycetaceae > Streptomyces > Streptomyces sp. NPDC059906. Next base: position 89,313 of record NZ_JBHWKU010000020.1, on the reverse strand, counting down.
GCACCTCCAGCTGTCGTCCGCCCGTTTCGGCCCGTCTGGCCCTGTCCGACTTGTCTGCCCTGGCACTCATGGCTCGCGAGTGCCAGACTTCCCCGGCCCAGTGTACGGCCGTGGGGTACGCCCCCGGCAAGGCCGGGACCAAGCCGTTAGCGTCGTCGCCGTGACGGTGACTTGGGAAGAGCTGGGCTGGGAGCGGCTGGCGGACGGGGTGGGGCGGTGCCGGCTGCCGGGGTGGGACTGCACGGCGGGGCTGGTGCTCGGCGCGGACGCGGCGCTGATGGTGGACGCGGGGTCGAGCCTGGACGAGGGCGCCCGGTTGCGCGAGGGGGCGCGGCGGCTCGCCGGCCGCCGTGTGACACATCTCGCGCTGACCCACCCGCATTTCGACCACGTCTTCGGCGCGGCGGCGTTCACGGGCGCGGAGGTGTACGGCGCGTGCGGCGCGGCGGGCACGGGCGCGGGCGCGCTGTTCGCGCCGGGCGGACAGGGGCGTCAGGCGCTGCGCGCGGACGCGGTGGTCGAGGGGCTGGACGCCCGGGCGGCGCGGGAGGCGGCCGAGGCGCTCCCCCTCGTCGGGCACGAGGTCCGGGGCGAGCGCCCGCTCGACCTGGGCGGTGGACGGCAGGTCCTGCTGGCCGACGTGGGGCCGGGGCACACCGGGCACGACCTGGCGGTGCTGGTGCCGGGCTCCCCGAACGTCCTGTTCTGCGGCGACCTGGTCGAGGAGTCCGGCGAGCCGCAGGCGGGGCCCGACGCCGTACCGGCGGGCTGGCCGGCCGCCCTGGACCGGCTGCTGGACCTGGGCGGCGACGACGGGCTGTACGTCCCCGGTCACGGAGCGGTGGTGGACGCGGCGTTCGTCCGGGCCCAACGGGACGCACTGGCCGCCCGGTTCGGCGTGTCGCGTTGATCATCGCGCGGGCGTTCCTCGTATCGTCGGCAGAATGCGCCAGTACTCCGCCGACCTGACCCCTCCGTGGAAGAAACCGCAGCCCGTTCCCGAGGTGCCCGCCGATCCCGGCCTGGTGGTCGAGGAGCCCGGCACCGGGTTCTGCGGCGCGGTGATCCGCTGCGAGGCGGGCACGGTGACCCTGGAGGACCGCTTCGGCAAGCACCGCGTCTTCCCGCTGGAACCGCGCGGCTTCCTCCTGGAGGGCCGCGTGGTGACGCTGGTACGACCGTCGTCGTCCTCCGGTCCGGCACGCTCCGCCCCCTCCCGTACGGCGTCCGGTTCGGTCGCCGTCCCCGGCGCACGGGCGCGGGTGGCGCGCGCCGGGCGCATCTACGTCGAGGGGCGGCACGACGCCGAGCTGGTCGAGAAGGTCTGGGGCGACGACCTGCGCATCGAGGGCGTGGTGGTGGAGTACCTGGGGGGTGTCGACGACCTGCCTTCGATCGTCGCCGACTTCGCGCCGGGGCCGGACGCGCGGCTCGGGGTCCTGGTGGACCACCTGGTGCCGGGTTCGAAGGAGTGGCGGATCGCGGAGGCGGTGACGAGCGAGCACGCGCTGGTCGTGGGCCATCCCTACATCGACATCTGGGAGGCCGTGAAGCCGTCGGCGGTCGGGATCGACGCCTGGCCCCGGGTGCCGCGCGGTCAGGACTGGAAGACGGGGGTCTGCCGGGCGCTGGGGTGGCCGTCGGAGAACACGGGGGCGGTGTGGCAGGCGATCCTGGCGCGGGTGGGGTCGTACAAGGACCTGGAGCCGGAGCTGCTGGGCAGTGTGGAACGACTCATTGATCACGTAACCGTGTCTTGAACATCGCCGGTCGTTGACGGAACAGGCCTGGTGGTCTGCTCTCCGCCCCTGCGGAGATGGTCCGTCGATCAGCTCGTCCACACGGCCGAGCAGTTCCTGCTCCCCGCGGAAGCGGGGATGACCCCTCAGTCCACCAGGTCCCGCACCACCGCGTCCGCCAGCAGCCGCCCGCGCAGTGTCAGGACCGCACTCCCGGCCTCGTACGGCCCCTCCTGAAGGAGTCCCTCGCCCAGCGCCCGGCGCGACGCCGCGAGCCCCGCCTCCCGCAGGAGCGACAGCGGGACGCCCTCCCGCAGGCGCAGCTCCAGCAGGACGCGCTCCACGCGCCGGTCCTCGTCCGTGAGGATCTCGCGCCCCGCGCCCGGCGACTTCCCCGCCGCCAGCGCCCCCGCGTACGCCCCCGGGTGCTTCACGTTCCACCACCGCACACCCCCCACGTGGGAGTGCGCGCCCGGTCCCGCGCCCCACCAGTCGGCGCCCCGCCAGTACAGCTCGTTGTGCAGGCAGCGCCCGGCGTCGGAGGTGGCCCAGTTGGACACCTCGTACCAGTCGTAACCGGCCGCGGACAGTGCCTCCTCGGCGATCAGGTACCGGTCGGCGTGCACGTCGTCGTCGGTCATCGGGACCTCGCCGCGCCGGATGCGGCGGGCGAGCTGCGTGCCCTCCTCCACGATCAGGGCGTACGCCGAGACGTGGTCGGGTCCGGCGCCGAGCGCGGCGTCCAGGGAGGCGCGCCAGTCGTCGTCGGACTCGCCGGGGGTGCCGTAGATCAGGTCCAGGTTGACGTGGTCGAAGCCGGCCGCGCGGGCCTCGGCGACACAGGCCTCGGGGCGGCCGGGGGTGTGGGTGCGGTCCAGGATCTTCAGGACGTGCTGCTTCGCGCTCTGCATGCCGAAGGAGATCCGGTTGAAGCCGCCCTCGCGGAGGGTGGCGAGGTACGCCGGGTCGACGGACTCCGGGTTGGCCTCCGTCGTGATCTCGGCGTCCGGCGCCAGGCCGAACTCGTCGCGGACCGCGCCCAGCATCCGTACCAGGTCGCCGGCGGCCAGCAGGGTGGGCGTACCGCCGCCGACGAAGACCGTGCGGACCTCGCGGGGGTCGTCGCCGAGCACCTTGCGGGCCAGGCGGACCTCGTCGACGAGCGTGTCGGCGTAGTTGTCGCGGGAGGCGAGGACGCCGCCGGTGCCGCGCAGCTCGGTGGCGGTGTAGGTGTTGAAGTCGCAGTAGCCGCAGCGGGTCGCGCAGTACGGCACGTGCAGGTAGAAGCCGAGGGGGCGGCCGGCGGCCCCGGCGAGCGCGGACGCGGGCAGCGCGCCGTCGGCGGGGACGGGCTCGCCGTCGGGGAGTGCGGAGGGCATGCGTTCCATTGTCCCGCACCCGGCCGGATCCCCTGCCCGCCCCGTTCAGTCCGCCTGGAGCACCAGCAGCGCCAGGTCGTCCTCCGGGGGCCGCGGCCCGAACTCGTGCACCAGACGCCTGATGCGCTCGGCGACCAGTTCGGCGTCCAGGCCCGCGCACCCGGCCAGCGCCGCGGCGAGCCCGTCGCCGTCGTCGAACTGGCGGGAGCCGCTGCGCCGCTCCGTGATCCCGTCGGTGACACAGAGCAGGGTGTCGCCGGACCGCAGCTCGAAGGTCTCGCTGACGTACGTCGCGTCCTCGACGACGCCGAGCAGGGTCTGCGGGCAGGCGACGGCGGACACCGTGCCGTCGGGCCCGAGGAGCAGCGGCAGCGGGTGACCGGCGGACGCGAGGGTGCAGCGGACGCCGCCGTCGAAGGGGACCAGCTCTCCGTAGAGCAGGGAGAGGAAGCGGGTCTGCGGTCCGTCGCCCGGGGCAACCGGTGGGCCTCCGGCGGCGACCAGCGCGCGGGCGGCGGCGTCGGCGGCTTCGGTGGCGTCGTCGAGGAGGAGCTGGTTGAGGCGGTCGAGGACGTCGGGGACGCCGTACTGCTCGCGGGCCAACAGGCGCAGCCAGGGGCGGGCGAGGCCGATGACGACGGCGGCCTCGGGACCCTTGCCCTGGACGTCGCCCACGGCGAAGCACCAGCGGCCGTCGCCGGCCGGGAAGAGGTCGTAGAAGTCGCCGCTGGGGCCGCCCTTGTCCCGCGGTTCGTAGACGAGGGCGCTGCGCACACCGGGGATCTCCGCGACGGCACCGGGCAGCAAGCCGCGCTGGAGTACGGCGCTGATGGTGGCCTGCCGGGCGTACTGACGGGCGGCGCCGATGGCGAGCGCCACCCGGCGGCTGAGGTCCTCGACCAGGCCGGTGATCTCGTCGGGGAAACCGGTGGTGCCGGGGGCGCCCGGGGTGCCGACGGCGCCCGGGGTGTCGGCCCGTCCGATGACCAGGGTGCCCAGCGGCCTGCCGCCGGCCACCAGACGGTAGGCGAGCGCGGTGCCGTGTGTGCCGTCCGGGCCGAGCGCGTCGCCGGGCCACGGGTGGCCGACGGGGCCGGAGCGCCACGGGTCGCGCGGGCGGGGCGGGTCCTTCTCCAGGGCGGCGCGCAGCTCGTCGAGCCGGCCCTCGCCCGAGTGCCACACGCGGGCCAGCCGGGCGCCGACGGCCGCGCCGGTGTCGTCGGTCCAGGCGCCGCGGCCCAGGGACTCGTCCTCCAGCCACACCCCGCACCAGTCGGCGAGCCGCGGCACGATCAGCTGGCCGGTGAGGGAGGCGACCAGATCCTCGTCGAGCTGCCCGGCCAGCAGGTCGGAGGCCTCGGCGAGGAAGGACAGGGCGCCACGGCCCAGCCACTCCCGGTCGCGGATGCCACGCCGGGCGGTACCGGTCACGCCGTCCCAGGGGGCCCGCCAACCCGCGGGGTCCGACCGGCCGGAACACCCCCCGCGACCTCGGCTCGCGTCCGCGTACGGTCCGACGCCCGGGCCCGCATCCGCGCCGACCGCACGACCGAGAGCGGCCGCCCCACGGCCCGACCCCTCCGACCGCCCGATACCCTCCGCATCCGCGTCCACCGCACCACCAAGGGCAGCCTCCCGACAGCCCGGCACCTCCGACCTCCCCAAACCCTCCCCCTCCACGTCCACCGCACCACCAAGAGCGGCCTCCCGACCGCCCGACCCCTCCGACCTCCCCAAACCCTCCCCCTCCACATCCACCACACGGCCAAGGGCAGCCGCCCCACGGCCCGACCCCTCCGACCTCCCCAAACCCTCCGCCTCCACGTCGGCCACGCCGCCGACGGCGGCAGTCCGACGGTCCGAGCCCGACGCCGGGCTGTCCGACCTTTCGGGGCCCTCCGCGTCCGGGCCGTGCGGGGCTCCCGAGCCGTCCGGGCCGTCCTGGCCCCCGTGGCCGCACCGGTCGCCGTCGTCCACGCGACCGCACTGGCCGCCCTGGCCGCCCTTCTCGCCCCGGCCACCCTGGTCGCCCTGGTCGCCCTGGCCGACCCCGCCAGGCTGCACGGCCTTGCCGGTCTCGTCGGCCCCGGTGTCTTCGCCGGCCGCACTGTCCGTGGTGTCCGCGCCGTCCGGCGCCTCGCCCGGCCGCCAGATACCGGGTGACCCGGGAGTGCGTCGCGCGCCGCACCCTCCGGCGTACGGCTCGCTCTGCCCGGCGTCGTCCGTGCCCACGGCCGACAACCGCGCCCACACCGTCTTGGTGCCGGGGCGGTAGGTGATCCCCCAGGCCTCCGCGAGCGCGGCGACCAGCCGCAGGCCGCGCCCGTACTCGGCGGCGTCGTGCGGCGTCTCGGGGGCGGCGCTCCCGGGCGCGCGGGACGGGTGCTGGTCCGTGACCTCGACGACGAGCGCGCCGGTCCCCTCCACCTGGAAGCCCACCTCGACGTCGGTGCCGGCGTGCACCACGGCATTGGTGACCAGCTCGCTGACGACGACCAGGGCGTCGGCGGTGAGGTGCTCGGTCAGCTGCTCCGTGCCGGGCAGACCGAGCGCGGACCAGTCGGCGAGCGCGGCCCGCACCATCGCGCGGGCGGCGCCCGGCGCCAGGGAGCTGCCGAGCAGGGTCACGCGCGCCCGCGCGCACTCTTCGAAGCCCTCGACGAAACCGTCGTCGAAGCCCTCGGCTGATGCCTCGGCGGCGCGCGCGGGCTCCGAGCCGACGCGAAAGACGGTCTCCCGCTGCGTCGGAATGGCCCCCGTGACTCCTCCACTCCCTGAAGGAAGTGGCTTCTCGCTTGGCCGGTTAGGCTTCACGACGGACCAGCCCGGCCCGGAGAACGTTCAAAGCGCCCACGGTGTCCGCGTGAGCGCGGTGACCGCAGGCAGTGCACTGGAACTTGTCCTGCGTGGGCCGGTTCTCCGCTGTGACGTGTCCGCACATGGGACAGGTCCGGGAGGTGTTGCGGGGGTCCACCGCCATGACTTCTCGTCCGGCGCTTTCAGCCTTGGCGGTCAGGATCGCGAGGAACACCCCCCATCCGGCATCAGTGATCGATCGGTTCAGCCCAGCCTTGAACGCAGCCCCGTTGGGCAGGAAGCTGCCCGGCGTGCCCGGGTCCGGCTTCGGAGCAGGGGCTTTGACCATGTCACGGACCTTGAGGTCTTCATGCGCAATGAAATCGTGATTCCGTACGAGGTCAAGAGCTGTCTTGTGTGCGTGGTCAAGGCGTTGGCAGTGGACCTTGCGGTGCAGTCGGGCCACTTCGTCTACGGCCTTGCGACAGCGCTTGCTACCACGTCTGCACCGACTGAGCGCCTGTTGTGCTGCTTCGAGCTTCGCGGCGGCCTTACGACCATGACGTGGATTGGGTACGAAGCCGCCGTTCGAATCTGCGAGGAAGTTGGCCACGCCGAGATCAATGCCGACCGCACTGCCGCTGGCGGGCAACGGCTCGGGCCGGAACTGCTCGGCAGTAAGCATCACATACCAGCGCTTGCCCTCACGCTTGACTGAGACCGTCTTGACTTTGCCGATCACCGGGCGATGCTGATGCACCTTGACGTGCCCGACGCCCTGGAAGCGCACACGGGTAACAGGATCGTGCGGTGTGGAGTCCCAGCGACAGCCATCCCCGTCTCTGGGGAAGTCCACGGTGTCAAACCGGCCGATTCCCCGGAAGCGCGGGTAGCCAGCCTTCTCAGCGGCCCTGACACGACGGAAGAACGCAGCGAACGCCTTGTCAAGCCGCCTGAGCGTCGCTTGCTGTGAACTGAACGACCAACGCCCATGACACTCCGGGTCGAACGCTCGGATCTCTTTGAGCTGAGCCGACTGGTGTCCATACCGGACGGTGGTCCTGGATGCGTGCCGGTAGGCATCCCGGCGCTCCTGCAGAGCCCCGTTGTACAGCGAGCAGTGATCGCGCAGCATCTCGCCGAACGCGACTGACTGCCGCACGGTAGGCCGCAAGAGGAACTTGTATGTCCGGATCATCCAGCCCACCCCCTCCCGGATCAGCACTCAACGAAAACATCGACAGTCGGCCTTGCGCAGAACGTCGGTGCCCCACTTCGTCACGGAGCACATCCGATTCTCGCCGAAGAGCACGCGAGCGGCGCCCGGTTCCTCCGGATTGCACCGGTGTCGCCACGCCGCCAACCTAACGGCACGCTGGGCACCTCTTTTCGGATCTGGCCAGACTCACCCGAACGAGTGACCAGACGTGTGCCCGCACGCCAGCCCTCCGCTCGCGGTCCCTGGAAACCGGCGTCCGAGACAGTCCCCCTCCCAAGGACCGGACTCCATTCGACTTGAAGCCCTCGAACTGCACCACGATCCCTGACCCCGTCGACAAGGTGTCTCGGCACGCCCACCCTCAACCCGCGGAGATCGACATCGTTGCCGGTGACAACACCGGCCGCACGCCGACCGTCAACGCACCAAGCCGACACCAACGCAAGCGTTTATCCAGCCATTTGGCGTGAAGTAGCCCCCACGACGTGGTTAGAGTAGAAGGTTGGTCGAGGCCTCGATGGTGGAGGGCGCATGGCGCAGGGCGGGCAGAGCATGCCGCTGGAGGTACAGCACATCCGGAAAGCGCTGCTGAAGGAATTCAGTGAGCTCATCCGCATGGACGACTTCGTCAAGAAGGATCCCAGGGAACGCGAGACGGCTCTGCTGTCGAGGGCGGTCTCGGCGAAGGCGGCCCGGATCCTCACCGACTGCTCGTCGGAGGAAGCGGCAGGCGGGGTCATCGACGGCCGGGACGACTTCGGCATCGACTGTGTGGCCTTCTCCGCCTCCGGCTCGGAGATCTACTTGATCCAGGCCAAGTGGAAGGACAAGGGGACGGCCGGCTTCGACACCGAGGCCGCCCTCAAACTCATTCACGGGCTGAAGAAGCTCGACAACCGCGACCTCGACCACTTCAACGAGCGTCTGCAACTCCTCTCGGACCGCATCCATGGAGTCCTCAAGCTGCCCACGTGCAAGGTGCACTTGGTGATCGCTCTGATGGGTGACGGCCGTCTCTCCCCGGAGACCGCCAACATCCTGGACGAGGCAGCCGACGAGTTCGGCGGACAGGGGCGGACCGTCGCGTACCGGGTGGTGAACCAGGCCGAGTTCCACCGGGCCGTCCGGGAGGATCTGGAACCTCAGCCCATCACCCTCAAGGCGACCATGAATCGGGAGTGGTACGCCCGCGAGACCCCGTTCAAGGCGGTGATCGGTGAGGTCAGCGCCGATCAGCTCGCCCGCTGGTACGGAGGGGAGGACGAAGGCGAGGGGCACGGCGAGCGCCTCTACGACCGCAACGTCCGCCGCTCGCTCGGGCTGACCGGGGTCAACCAGACCATGGTCGACTCGATGCTGGAGGACCCGGAGGGCTTCCTGTACCGGCACAACGGCATCACGGTGCAGTGTGACGAGATCACCCAGGAGTACCCCTTCAAGCGGGCGGTGGGGCAGCCGACCGTCCTGACCCTGACCAACGCCAGTGTCGTCAACGGGGCTCAGACGGTCACCTCCGCCTTCCGGGCCTACGAGAAGGACGCGGAGGCCACCGGGGAGGCGTACGTGATGGTGCGCGTCATCTCCCTTGAAGGAACACCGGACGGGTTCGGCCGCTCCATCACCAAGGCCACCAACACGCAGAACCACATGGAGCGCCGGGACTTCATCGCGATCGACCCGGTCCAGGGCGAGATCCAGAAGGACTTCCGCATCTCCCTCGACAAGGAGTACGTCTTCCGGCGGGGCGAGCTGGACCCCGCGCCCGAGTCGGGCTGCTCGGTCACGGAGGCAGCCACCGCGTTGGCCTGCATGCACCGTGACTCCTCGCTCGCCGTGCGGGTCAAGGGATCGACCAACGCCCTGTGGAGCGAGGGACCGGGCGGCGCCTACACGCGGCTCTTCGGACAGCAGCCGAGCGCGGTGCAGATCTGGCGCGCCGTCCAGGTACTGCGGCTCGTGCGCGACGAGCTGACGAAGACGCGGGCGAAGCTCTCCGGCCGCCCCGCCTCGGTCGCCGACAGCGGCACCCTTCTCGTCGCCCACCTGGTCTTCCAGCGTGTGGGGAGGGAGCGGTTCGACGAACCGGACGCCGACTGGGAGGACGCCCTCGCGGAGATTCCGAACCAGGTGAGCGCCGTACTGGCCTGCCTGATCAGCATGGTCGACACCCTCTTCACCCCGAAGAGCTTCGTCACCAGTACGTTCGCGAACGAGGAACGCTGCGCCCGCCTGGTTTCGGCGGTGCTCGGGACCCTCGACCGCGGGGCGGGACCGGACTCCCCCATGAACCTGGCCGCACTGATGAAGAGCGCTGGGCCCGGTCGACAGCGCAGGCCGCAGACCGTGCGCCTGCTGGTCGACCATGACGCGATCGAGGAGGGCACACGTCTGGAGTACGCGCCGAGCGGCGTGGAGGAGCTCGCCATCGGCGCCTGGCTCAACGCCGATCCCCGGCGCCGCCGCGCGAGCTGGGTCAACGACCGCAGGACCCCCCTCCTCTGGGAGGCCGACGGCAAGCGCTACTCGCCCACCGGTCTGGTCTCCCAGATGTGGAACGAGGCCGACTGGAAGGACCAGTGGAGCGCTGTCCAGGGGCCCAAGCAGTGGCGGGTGCCGGGCGAGGGAACGCTGGTCGAGATCGCGGAACGGCTGTGGCAGGGGATCGCGGCCGGGGAGGCTGCCGAAGACGATCATCCGGCGTAGCCGGGAGACGGTGACGCTCGTGAGTCGCCTCACCTCGGCGTCGGCCCCGGCAACTCGGCCCATACGGTCTTTCCCGAGGGGAAGCGGGGGGCAACCCCCCACCGGAGCGCGAGTGCGTCCACCAGGACCAGTCCACGTCCGTGCTCGCCGTCCGGGCACGGTGACGGCACCGGGGTGGGCAGCCGCTCACCCCTGCTGTCGGCAACCTTGATCCGCAGAGCGCCGGAGCCGTCCTCGGGGGCGGTGGCGAGGTTCATCGTGAGCAGGAAGCCCCGCCCGGGGACCCGGCCGTGGGTGACCGCGTTCGCGGCGAGTTCACCCACCACGAGTTCGGCGGCGTCCAGGTACTCGGCGTCTCTCCCCCACCCCCAGTCCAGCAGTTGCTGAACCGCGAGGAGCCGGGCCAGGCGCGCTCCACGCCGGGTCGAGCTGAACTGCTGACGGAAGAGCGCGGGCCCGGGAACACAGCGAGCCAGTCGGGGTTGGTCACGGATTTCGTGCTTCATGTGACAGAGCGTGTCCGGTTCGTCATACGCTGACCAGAGGAACCATCGGTACGGCACACGCCTGTACCGTCGTTGCCGGTTGCGTGTCCGTGCCGACGGGCGTAACCGGGTGGCGGGCGGGCGGGTTGGGGGATGCGTGATGACATCGGGACCCCGTCAGAACAACACCGAAGGCCGCCCCGAACCCCCGGAGGACGCGGACGACCTGCTCGACCTGAACAGAGCCGTGGGCAGACAGGTCAAGCTGCTCCGGGAGCGCGCCGGCCTGACCCAGAAGGAGTTGGGCGACCGGCTCGGGTACGGCGAGGACCTGGTCTCGTCCCTGGAACGGGGCCGCCGGACACCTCAGCCCGAGTTCCTCGACGCGGCGGACGAGCTCCTGGGCGCGGGAGGGCTGCTGAAGGCGACGAAGGAGGACGTGGCCCGGGCGAAGGCGCGGGCTCGGGTACGGCATCCGGCCTGGTTCCGGGACTATGCGCGGCTGGAGGGGGAGGCGGTTGAGGTCAGCTTCTACAACAACCATGACGTGCCGGGGCTGTTCCAGACCGAAGGGCGAACTCGCGCACTGTACGAGATGCGAAAGCCTCTCCTCGCAGTGGAGACCATCGAGCAGCGGGTGACCTCAAGGATGGACCGCCAACGCATCCTGACCGAGTGGCCTCCTCCCATGGTGACTGCCGTAATCGAAGAGGTCGTGCTCCGTCGACCGATCGGCGGGCACGAGGTGCATCGGGAGCAGCTGGCCCGTTTGCTGGAACTCGGGCGACTTCGCACAGTCGAGTTGCAGGTAATGCCCACGAACCGGTCCGAACACGCATGCATGGGCGGCTCGTTCACCCTTCTCACCCCGAAGGGAAAGCCGCAGGTGGGGTACACGGAAGTTCAGGCCGTCGCACGTCTGGCCACGGACATGGACGAGGTCCGTATCATGGCCGCACGCTACGGCAGCATCAGGGCCCAGGCCCTCACTCCGCGAGAGTCTCTGGCCCTGATCGAGAGGATGCAGACCGACGATGAGTGCTGAGAGCTCCCGACTGCTTGTCTGGCACAAGAGCAGTTACAGCGGCAATGAGGGGGGCGAGTGCGTGGAAGTAGCCCTCACGGTCGAGAGCGTCCACATCCGTGATTCCAAGGACGTGCACCAGCCGTCCTTCTCCGTACATACGGAAGGCTGGGCGGCGTTCGTAGCCTTCGCGGCGGCGGGCTGAGCGAGGGAATGGTGGGGAGGTCGGCAGACCTCCCCACCATCCTCCTGCTCTACGGCAACGCCTCCGCGACCTCACGGAAGTGCGCGGCAGCGTCGTCGAGCAGGCCAGCGATCTCGGTTGCGATCTCCTTCGGGGAGCCGAAGTCGTCGAGCTCCGGGACCAGGTGGGCCTGCAGGTCGAAGTTCACGGCCGGATGGTCGAGCAGTTCTTCCACCGTGTACCGGCGGAATCGCTCCGACTCCGAGCGCTCGGTGCACGCGGCGACGAAGTCGTCGAAGTCGGCTTCCACGACCGGGTTTCCGGTGTCGGTGCGGTGGTTGCCGGTGCGGGCGTCGTAGACCCACAGTTCCCGCGTGACGGGGCGGCCGTCCGGCTTGGGCGTGGCCTTGGTGAAGAAGAGGATGTTCGACTTCACGCCCTTGCGGTGGAACATGCCGGTGGGCAGCCGGAGCAGCGTGTGCACGTCGCAGTTCCTCAGCAGGGCACGCCGTACGGTGGCCGCGGCGCCGGTGCCGAACAGCACCCCGTCGGGCACGAAGACGGCCGCCCGCGCCCCTGACCTCAGGGTGACCATGAGGTGCTGGAGGAAGTTGGTGGGGAAGTCGCCGTAGGCGAGGAAGTCGTCCCGCATGGTGGCGTTCGGGACCACGCCGTCGCTCCTGAAGGGCGGGTTGCAGATGGCGACGGTGGGGATGGTGCTGTCCGACCGCAGCACGGGGGTCTTGTGTGTGAGGGTGTCGGCGAGCCGCACCGGGGCGGGGTCGGAGAAGGGCCGACCGGTGTTGAACAGGATGTTCAGGGTGGCGAGTCGGCACATCTGGGCGTCCAGATCGGCCCCGGCGATGGCGGCCGGGTCGGTGGACTGCAAGGCATGGTGGGCCGCGATGAGCGTGGAACCGGTGCCGCAGGCCGGGTCGACGACGGTGTCCTCGGGCCCCACCTCCAGCACCTTGACGACGGCGCTCAGGACCGGGAACGGCGTCAGTGTCTGACCGGTGTCGATCTTCCGGTCGATGTCGTCCCGGCAGGCGCGCAGCATGATGGTGAAGGCCCGTCCCAGCTCGGCCTGGGGTATGAGCCGCCACTGGTAGGGGTCGATCTGCTCCGTGATCAGCTTGGCGAGCTCGGCCATCCGGCCGAGGTCCCAGGACTGCGCGTCGCGGAAGACCATGGCGGCGATCCGCCGGTCGGGACGGGTCGGCGCCTGGTCGTCGAGTTCGCGTATGAGAGCGGTGAGACCGGAGTGCAGGGCGTCGCCGCTCAGGTCGGTCAGCCTCGGCCAGGTGCCCTCGGGGGCGACCGGCTGCCGGGCGAACCGTGCGGGCCGCTGCGACCGCTCGTGGTCCAGCTTCAGGAAGAGCAGATAGCCGACGTGTTCCACGAACTGGAGGCGCGTGATGGCGCGGGTGCTGGTCTTCTCGTCGTAGAAGCGCAGGAGGCGTGCGGCGATGTCCTCACCGGTCCATCGCCCCTCGGGAACACTTCCCGCCGCCGCTCCCGCCAAACCGTTGCCGAGCCCGTTGGCCATGCTTCACCCAGTCCCTGTGTCGTTCCGGAGCGGCGTGACCGCTGCCCCGGGACCCGAGGGGCACGATGGCCGGAGGTCCGGGAGCCGGATTACCGCTCCAGGTCTTGATCGGTCTCTTCGGTGGTGCCGGTGATGGTGCTGTGCGCAGGATCGCTCGTGGACCGGTCCACTTCGGTCTCGACGGTCGTCGTACCGACAGCCCTCTTCAGAGCCTGGGCGACAGCGGTGAACTGAGCCAGGGCGCTTTCGAGTTCGTCCACGATCTCCTGGGCGATCACGTCCGGGGGCGCGAGCGGGGCGGAGGAAGCGGAGGCGGACCGGAGCACCGTCAGGTCGAGGTTGACCTTGTCACGTGCGATCAACTCATCGTACTCATAAGGCTGGAAGCACTCACTGGGCTTTCGGGCCGAGTAGTCGGTGCCTCCGGAGTGGAAGGCGGCGACGAAGTCGTCGAGGTGCTCGCGGCGCAGGGCGCGCTGCTTGAGGGTGAAGCGCTGGTCGGTGCGGAAATCGTAGACCCACAGTTGCTTGGTGGCGGCCTTGCCGCCGGGGCGCGGCGGGACCTTGTCGAAGAACAGGACGTTCGCCTTGACGCCGTTGGCGTAGAAGATGCCGGTGGGCAGGCGCAGCAGCGTGTGGACGTTGGTGAGTTCCAGGAGACGGCGGCGGATCTCCGCGCCGGATCCGCCTTCGAACAGGACGTTGTCGGGCAGGACGAGGGCGGCCCGGCCGTTCGTCTTCAGCAGGGTGTAGATGTGCTGGACGAAGTTGAGCTGCTTGTTGGTGGTCTGCGTCCAGAAGTCCTTGCGGGCGGTATACGCCTCACCGGTGACGGATCCCACGCCGAAGGGCGGGTTGGCCAGCACGATGTCGTAGAACTTGTGCGGCGACTTCGCCAGGGAGTCCTGGACCGTGATCAGCGGGCGTCCCTCGGAGGTGCCGATGCCGTGCAGCAGCATGTTCATCAGCGCGAGTCGGGCGGTTTCCCGCACCAGCTCGTAGCCGGTGATGGCGCCGGTCTGGAGCTTGCGGCCCTGCTCGCCGTACAGCTCGTCCTCGTAGCGCTCGGCGATGTGGGCGTGCGCGGCGATGAGGAAGCCGCCGGTGCCGCAGGCGGGGTCGGTGATCGACTCGCCGGGCTTGGGCTGCACGCAGTCGACCATGGCGTCGATGAGGGGGCGAGGGGTGAAGTACTGGCCGGCGCCGGTCTTGCGGTCCTCCGCGCCTCGCTGGAGGAGCCCTTCGTAGGCGTCGCCCTTGAGGTCCTGGTTCTCGCGGGTCCAGACGTAGGGGTCGATCAGGTCCTTGACGAGCCGGTCCAGGACGGCGGGCTCGTGGATCTTGTTCTGAGCCTTGGTGAAGACCTCGCCGAGCATGGTGCCGCCCTTGCGGCCCAGCTCCCGCAGGATGTGCTCGTAGTGGTCGAGAAGGTCCTCGGACGAGCGGCTGGTGAGGCTGGCCCAGTCCAGGCCCTCGGGGACCAGCGGTTCTTCCGGCTCGTTCTTGCGGAACCGCGCGGGGCGGTTGGCCCGCTCGTCGGCCATCTTCAGGAAGAGGAGGTACGTGAGCTGCTCGACGTAGTCGAGGGTGGAGACACCGGAGTGCCTGAGCAGCTCGCAGTAGGACCAGAGACGGTTGACGAGCGTGGAGGTCGTCTCACCGGCGGACCGGCGGGCGGCGGGAAGGCTGGCGCTGTTCACTGGGGTGGGGGTGGTGCTCATGAGGGCAGTTCTTCCTGACCGGGCGGGGTGGGGCGAGGCTTGCGGGCGGCGCGCTTACGAGGGGCCTTGGCCCCGTGCACGGCACGGATCCGGTCGAGCGTCACCGATGCCGGTTCATCGGCGGGGTTCTGAGGGACGAGGGCGCCGGTGAAGGCGGCGTGGAGGAGGGAGGTGCGGAGGTCTTGGGCTCGGGCCAGCGCGTCTTCTGCCATGGTCCGTGCGATCGCCACACCCTCAAGGTGGAGTTCGATCGTCTTCACGAGCTCTTCCTGGATCTCACGGGGTGGGATCGGTACCGGAAGCAACTTGATCTTCCGAAGACTGATCGACGCTAGGTTCACCGACTGCGTTCCGTTGCGGTCGCACCAAGATTTACCGAAGCCGTTGGCATGCCAGGCCAAGAGCTTGGGATGAATCTCTGCATCGATCACACGCGCCCGGAACACGTGGTTCTGATGGATGCAGTTGTCGATTTGCCCGTCCCAGACCCAACCGCGCCCGAGCTTGTCCCTGTCACCACCTTCGTTGAGCAGCACATCACCGCGTTCCAGACGCAGCGCCTCGACCTTCTCCGGCGGAACACGAATAGTCGTCACCTTGTCCAGGACTATTTCTCCGCGCTGGACGTTGGCAACGCGAAGATACGGGACTTCCACGTAGTCCGGGTCGCCTTGACGTTTACTGTCTTTAGTCACACCACCGGCAACTGAAGCGACCTGCCCCAGGCGCGCCCATTTCCAACCGACCGGGAGATCAGGAATGGGGCCGTCGTCGATGTCTGTCTTCTGCAGTGGGGCGGGGAATAGCTCGATCTCTTCCAGGCAGCCTCGGGACCCCAAGCCAGTCACCTGCTCGGCAAGCGTCGCAGCACTGGAAAGCGCAGTCGATGCCGCCGCCTCACCTGCCTCGATCCGCGAGATCTGCTGCTCCACCTCGGCCACAATGCGCAACTGCTCTGGATGGGGCGGCACGACAATCTTCGTGGCGAGCAGAACCTTCCTCGCCACACTGGCCTGGTTCACGTGATTGTTCAGAACAGTCTTAAAATAACCACTGGACCATAGCCAGTGCAGTTGCACCGCAAGGAACTTACTATCGAACCCTTCAGGCGCACGCAGTCGGGTCATGTGGTTCGAGTAAGCCGCAGGCTCAAGCGAGCCGAACCACGCGGTCTTTCCCACCAGAGCCGGGCTGTTCGTGTTGTTAAAGACGACATCGCCGTACTCGACCCGCCGATCCGACTCATCCATGACGTATCGGGCGTCGGACAGGTCGATGGCGCCATTACGCGTGATGTTCATCGGGCGAAGGTGCACGATTCCGTCACCATCCCGATTGTGTTTGCCGCTGGCAAAGCCGGGCTGAACCTCAACCGCAAGCTCCCCAAGCGTCGCGCGCGCCCACCCCGCCGGAAGCTCCCCGGAACCGCTCTCCGGCCCGTCCCCCGCCGTCGCACTCAGCCCCAGCGTCACGCGCCCAGCTCCCTGTCCAGTTCGTCGAGGATGTCTTCCGCCCTCGTCTCGCCGAACTGCGCCAAGAAGCCGTCCGTGCCGTTCCGCTTGGTGAACGGGGCGTAGTCGAGGTCGGCGGTGTCGAAGCGTACATGTTTGACAGTCGCGGCGGCGATGTGGTCCAGCCACCAGCGCTCGTGCTCGGTGAAGGTCACACCGGCCTGCGCCTGCTTCGCCAGCCAGGCCGCGTACCGCTCCCGTACGACCTCGTCGTGCGGGCGAGGCCGCTCGGCGGCCTTGTCCGCGCCGCCCTCGAGTTCGTACCGCATGAGTGCGAGCAGGTCGGCCGCCGTCCGTGCGGCGGAACGGTCCGCCACGACCGCCTCGCCGACCTGCTCGTAGGAACGCCAGAGCCTGTCCGTCGTCCAGGCGCGCGGGGGGCGTGCCACGGAGCGCGCCAGGTCCTTGAGGCGCCTCAGGGCCTCGCGCGGCGGCACCTGCGAACCGGCGGCGAAGGCGAGGGAGAGCGCCGCGATCTCGTCCCGGTGCTCGTCCACGTAGGCCCGCCAGTCGCGTACCGTCTCGCGGGCCGTCGACTCGTCCTCCGTGACCGCGCCGGCAGAGACCAGGGCGTCACGGCTGGTCTCGTCGTACAGGATGTCCTTCGCGCGCCGCATCTCCAGCAGCCGGGTGCGCAGGGCGGGGTTGGAGGCGAGCGGTTTCAGGGCGCGGTCCACGGCGGACCTGACCGCCTTGTCCGGGTCAAGTCCGAGGCGTTCCGCGGCTTCCCGGGTCTTCGCCTGTTCGTCGACCGCCACCGCCTCGACCATGTTGTGCACGATGGTTTTGAGGGGGACGCCGTCGCTCAGGCCCTCGATCTCCGCCCGTTCCTCGTCCGTCATCTGGAGGTCGAGTTTGGCAAGGCGGGAAGCGAGGGTGGAGACGTGCTCGTCCTCCGCCACGCCCCGGGCGGTCAGGCGGAGGAGTTTCTCCAGGTTGAGGTCCTTCTCCGTGTGCCGCTCCAGCGGGCCCGCGTCCACCTTCTCCTTGCGGGTGACCCCCACCGCGTCGACGATCACGAAGTGCGTCTTCGGGCCGACGCCCGGTGTGACCCGCTCGAACTCCGTGAGGGTCAGGGTGCGGGCGCCCCGGCCCTTCATCTGCTCGAAGTAGGCCCAGCTGTTGACGTCCCGCAGGAACAGCAGGCACTCCAGCGGCTTGACGTCCGTGCCCGTCGCGATCATGTCGACGGTGACGGCGATGCGCAGCTGGGGCAGGTTGCGGAAGTCGGAGAGGCGCTCGGCGGGTTTGCGTGCCGCGTGGGTGATCTTGGCGCAGAAGTCGTCGCCCTTGCCGAAGACGTCCCGGACGACCTCGACGATCTCCTCGGCGTGGTTGTCGTTCTTGGCGAAGATCAGGGTCTTGGGGACGTACATCTCGTCCCACAGCAGCTCGCCGGTGTCCGGGTCGCGCTTGGCGCGTCCGGGGAAGATCTCGGTGAACAGGCGCTCGCGGAAGGTGCGGATCACCGTGCGCAGCTGGTCCTTGCTGATCACGCCGACGCCGACTTCGCGGGCGCCGTAGCTGACGTCCTCGTCGAAGTCCTCGTAACGCTGTCTGCGGGTGCGCCGGTCGCGGACGGGGATGGTGCCCTGGGCGATGACACCGCCCTCGCCCGTTATCCGGGTGAGGATCTCGAAGACCTGGAAGTCGACGTTGACGCCGTCGGCGACCGCCTCCTGGTAGGTGTACTCGCTGACCAGGTTGCCGTTGAAGTAGCCGAAGGTCTGGGCGACGGGTGTCGCGGTGAGGCCGACGATCGGGGCGTCGAAGTACTCCAGGACGGAGCGCCACTTGCCGTAGATGGAGCGGTGGCATTCGTCGACGACGATCAGGTCGAAGGACTCGGGCGGGATGTTCCTGTTGTAGCCGACGGTGATCTCGCCCGGCGCCTCGTAGGAGAACTCCTCCTCGCCGTCCGTACCCGTCCGGGCGGGGACGGTCGCGCCGGTCAGCTCCATGTAAAGGCGCTGCACGGTAGAGACGACGACCTTGGCGGAGGGGTTCATGCCCTCGGCGGCGAGCCGCTGCACGTTGAACAGGTCGGCGAAGGTGCGGTTGGTGTCGGGGGTGGTGAAGTTCTCGAACTCGGTCTGCGCCTGGGCGCCCAGGTTGTTGCGGTCGACGAGGAACAGGACGCGTTCCGCCTGCGCGTGCTTGAGCATGCGGTAGGCGAAGGTGACCGCCGTGTACGTCTTCCCGGCGCCCGTCGCCATCTGCACCAGGGAGCGGGACTGGCCGGTGCCCTGCTGGCCCCTGCCGTGCGCGACGGACTCCTCGACCCCGCGCACCGCCTTGATCTGCGCGGGACGCAGCGGGCGTTCGTCGAGCTCGGGCATGCGCAGGCGGAGCCGGGCGCGGTAGGAGGGGGCCTGCGGGTCCTGCTCGGCCTGGCGCATCCACCGGGCCAGGGTGCGGGGCTGGTGGAAGGAGAAGATCCGCCGGGTGCGGGAGTCCGGGTCGAGCGTGTTGCGGAACCGGGTCTCGCCGCCGTCCGAGACATAGCGGAACGGAAGGGGTGTGCGCCAGGCGATCAGGCGCTGCTGAGCGTCGGTGGGATGGTCCGCGTACCGGTCGGCCTGCTCCTGGGCGGCGGTGAGGTCAGCACCCTCGCGCTTGGCCTCGATGACGCCGACCAGCTTGCGCTCCACGTACAGCGCGTAGTCGGCTCGGCCCTTCGCTGTGGTCACCTCACGGACGGCGACCCCGCTGCCGCGCCGGTCGCCCTGCACGTAGAGGTTGAGGTCGACGCCCGCGTTCTGGACACTCCATCCGGCCTCGGTAAGCATCTCGTCCAGGCGGGTGCGCACCTGGGCCTCGGTGAGGGGCTCGCGGGCGGCCTGCTCGGCGTTGTCCAGGATCCGGGCGCGCTCGGCCACGGCCTCAGAGGCGGCGGCCGGGGTGGTCGCCACCAGGCGTGCCAGACGGGTGTCGTCGGCGGTCTGTGCCTGCTGGAGTGCCACGAGTTGGTCGCGCATGGCCTCGACCTGGCGGGCGAGTTCCTCGCGCTCGGCGCTGACGGCGGCCAGGTCCCGCTGGGCGGCGGCACGGGCCGTCTGTTCGGCCTGCGCGTGGCTCGCCTGGCCCTCGTAGCTCAGGCGGGCGTCCTCAAGGGCGCGTCGTGACTCCGCCACTTGGGCGCGAAGGGCGCGGTTCTCGGCGGCGGGAGTACGTGCCGGGTCGGGCGGAACAAAGGTCCGCTGGTCCCTGGAGGCGGTGAGGAGGCGGTAGTACCAGACGCCCAGGCGGTGGCAGGTCCGCAGCGCGCGGAAGGCGTCGTCCGGGTCGTCGTGGCCGTCGTGGTTGGCCTTGTTGCCCAGGATCCGGACTTCGTGGAAGGCGTCCTTCACGTTCCCGTGCAGATAGCCCTCCCGGTCGAGGGCGGCCAGTCGTTCGATCTGCTTGTCGCCCGTGTACTGCACACGGCCCCGCCGGACCAGGTCGGAGGCGAGGGCCTCGCCGAACTGCCGGGACTTGAGGAGTGAGGTGTTCGGGTCGGTGAAGACGTGCGACTCGGCGGCAGCACCGTAGGCGACAAGGAGGGCGAGATGGTCGTACAGGAAGCCGAAGTTCCGTGAGGTGCGGGCGAGTTCCGCAAGCCTGGGATCCGGCGTACGTGCCGTGCCACCTGCGCTCATCGGATGGATACGCTCTCTCTGGGTAGCCGCGTTCCCCGAGAGCACCACCGGCTCGCAGGGCTTCCTGAGGATCTTCGATCCTATCGGCTGTCGCTCCCCACAGCCACGACTTTCCCCACGCTCACCCGTCGGCGACATTCAGGCGAGGTGCGCGTCGACCGTCAGCCGAACGGGGCAGGTCACGTCGACCCGCCCCGCCCACCACACGCGCGGTCACGCCTCGCGCGAGCCCTCGTACATCTCCTCGATCAGGTTCCTGTACTCCCGCTCCACCACCGGCCGCTTCAGCTTCAGGCTCGGGGTGATCTCGCCGTGCTCGACGTCGAGGTCGCGGGGCAGCAGGCGGAACTTCCTGATGGTCTGCCAGCGCTGGAGACCCTCGTTGAGCTGCTTGACGTAGCCGTCGACCATCTCGACGGTCGCGGGCGCCGCGACGATCTCGGCGTACGGCTTGCCCTCCAGGCCGTTCTCCTTGGCCCACTCGGTGATCGCGATCTCGTCGAGGGCGATGAGCGCGGTGCAGAAGTTCCGGTCGGCGCCGTGCACCAGGATGTTGGAGACGTAGGGGCAGACCGCCTTGAACTGGCCCTCGACCTCGGCCGGCGCGATGTACTTGCCGCCGGACGTCTTGATGAGGTCCTTCTTGCGGTCGGTGATGCGCAGGTAGCCGTCGGGCGACAGCTCGCCGATGTCGCCGGTGTGGAACCAGCCGTCGGGCTCCAGGACCTCGGCGGTCTTCTCGGGGAGCTTGTGGTAGCCCTCCATGATGCCGGGGCCGCGCAGCAGGATCTCGCCGTCGTCCGCGATGCGTACCTCGGTGCCGGGCAGCGGCTTGCCGACGGTGCCGGTGCGGTAGGCCTCGCCGGGGTTGACGAAGGAGGCGGCGGAGGACTCGGTGAGGCCGTAGCCCTCCAGGATGTGGATGCCGGCGCCGGCGAAGAAGTAGCCGATCTCGGGCGCGAGGGCGGCCGAGCCCGAGACGCAGGCGCGCAGGCGGCCGCCGAAGGCCTCGCGGATCTTGGCGTAGACGAGCCGGTCGGCGACGGCGTGCCTGGTGCGCAGGCCGGTGGGGGCGCTCGCGGTGCCGGTGCGCTTGAAGTTGTCCTGGGTGACCTTGGCGTACTCGCGGGCGATCCCGGCGGCCCACTGGAAGATCTTGTACTTGGCCCCGCCGCCCGCGCGGGCCTTGGCGGCGACGCCGTTGTAGACCTTCTCGAAGATGCGGGGGACGGCCGCCATGTAGGTCGGCTGCACGACCGGCAGGTTCTCGATGATCTTGTCGACCCGGCCGTCGACGGCGGTGACGTGACCGGCCTCGATCTGGCCGGAGGTCAGCACCTTGCCGAAGACGTGGGCGAGCGGCAGCCACAGGTACTGCACGTCGTCCTTGGTGACCAGGCCGGTCGCGGCGATCGCCTTGGCCATGTACGACCAGCAGTCGTGCGGGAGCCGGACGCCCTTGGGCCGGCCGGTGGTGCCGGAGGTGTAGATGAGGGTGGCGAGCTGGTCCTTGGTGAGCGCGCCGACCCGCTCCTTGATCAGCTGCGGGTCCTTCTCCAGGCGGGCCGCGCCCCGGCGCTCCAGCTCGTCGAGGGTGAGCACCCAGTCCTCGGAGGTGTCCGCGCCGGTCGCGTCGACCACGACCACGTGGGTGAGGTCGGGCAGCTCCGCCTTCCTCTCCTTCGCCTTGGCGAGCTGCGCGGCGTCCTCCGCGATCAGCACCCGGCTCTCGGAGTCGGAGAGGATGTACGCCGATTCGTCGGCGTTGGTCTGCGGGTAGACGGTGGTCGTCGCCGCGCCCGCGCACATGATGCCGAGGTCGGCGAGGATCCACTCCAGCCGGGTGGCGGAGGCCAGGGCCACCCGCTGCTCGGGCTGCACGCCCAGCTCGATCAGGCCGGCCGCGATCGCGTAAACCCGCTCGGCGGCCTGCGCCCAGGTCAGCGAGTTCCAGTCGTCGGGGCCCTCGCCCGCGGCCGGCGGCACCGGGTAGCGGTACGCCTCGGCGTCCGGCGTGGCGGCCACCCGCTCCAGGAAGAGTCCCGCCACGGAGGGGGGACGGTTCTCGATCAGTGTCTGTGTGTCGCTCACGACATCCTCCGGGCCCGCGACGGTGCGGCTGGCTCGTTGCGGCTGGCTCAGGTGTGGCTGGTTCACTCTCGGGCGGTGTTCAACGGTGCTGAGGCGGTGACGCGGACCGTTGTCCGATCACTTGTTTAACTCACGAGTAACTACGGGGCAGGCATCAGGGTAAAGGGCGACCGGCCCCCGCGTAAGAGCCCACGCCCTGTCATTTCCTACAGACGCCTGGCCGTGACATGCGAAGAGACCCGCCGCACTTTCGTACGACGGGCCCCTCGATGTCCGTTTCATCCGGACTTGGCATGCGGCGTGGCGGTTACTTCTTGCCCTTGCCCGACCCCGCGCTGTCGTCGCTGGACAGGACGGCGATGAAGGCCTCCTGCGGAACCTCCACGGAACCCACCATCTTCATCCGCTTCTTGCCTTCCTTCTGCTTCTCCAGCAGCTTCCGCTTGCGGGAGATGTCACCGCCGTAGCACTTGGCGAGGACGTCCTTGCGGATGGCGCGGATGGTCTCGCGGGCGATGACCCGGGAGCCGATGGCGGCCTGGATGGGCACCTCGAAGGCCTGCCGCGGGATCAGCTCGCGCAGCTTGGCGACCAGCCGCACGCCGTACGCGTACGCCGCGTCCTTGTGGGTGATCGCCGAGAAGGCGTCCACCTTGTCGCCGTGCAGCAGGATGTCGACCTTGACCAGGCTGGAGGTCTGCTCGCCGGTGGGCTCGTAGTCGAGGGAGGCGTAGCCGCGCGTCTTGGACTTCAGCTGGTCGAAGAAGTCGAAGACGATCTCCGCGAGGGGCAGGGTGTAGCGGATCTCCACCCGGTCCTCGGAGAGGTAGTCCATGCCGAGCAGGGTGCCGCGCCGGGTCTGGCACAGCTCCATGATCGAGCCGATGAACTCGGTCGGCGCGAGGATCGTGGCGCGCACGACCGGCTCGTACACCTCGTTGATCTTCCCCTCGGGGAACTCGCTCGGGTTGGTGACGGTGTGCTCGACGCCG
Organism: Streptomyces sp. NPDC059906; assembly: GCF_042730645.1. NCBI lineage: Bacteria > Bacillati > Actinomycetota > Actinomycetes > Kitasatosporales > Streptomycetaceae > Streptomyces > Streptomyces sp. NPDC059906. Next base: position 66,282 of record NZ_JBHWKU010000020.1, on the reverse strand, counting down.
TCCTCCATGATCACCCGGTAGACCACGTTGGGCGCGGTGGCGATGAGGTCGAGGCCGAACTCGCGCTCCAGGCGTTCCCGGATCACGTCCAGGTGGAGCAGGCCGAGGAAGCCGACGCGGAAGCCGAAGCCGAGGGCGGCGGAGGTCTCCGGCTCGTAGACCAGGGCGGCGTCGTTGAGCTGGAGCTTGTCCAGCGCCTCGCGCAGCTCGGGGTAGTCGGAGCCGTCCAGCGGGTACAGGCCGGAGAAGACCATGGGCCTGGGGTCCTTGTAGCCGCCGAGCGCCTCCTCGGCGCCCTTGTGCTGGCTGGTGACGGTGTCGCCGACCTTGGACTGGCGGACGTCCTTCACGCCGGTGATCAGGTAGCCCACCTCTCCGACGCCGAGGCCGTCGGCGGAGAGCATCTCCGGCGAGTTGGTGCCGATCTCCAGCAGCTCGTGCGTCGCGCCGGTGGACATCATCCGGATCCGCTCGCGCTTGTTGAGCTGGCCGTCGATGACCCGGACGTACGTCACGACGCCGCGGTACGAGTCGTAGACGGAGTCGAAGATCATCGCGCGGGCGGGGGCGTCCTTGACGCCGACCGGGGCCGGGATGTCGGCGACGACCTTGTCCAGCAGCGCGTCGACGCCGAGGCCGGTCTTGGCGGAGACCTTGAGCACGTCGTCGGGGTCGCAGCCGACCAGGTTGGCCAGCTCCTCGGCGAACTTCTCGGGCTGCGCGGCCGGCAGGTCGATCTTGTTCAGCACGGGGATGATCGTGAGGTCGTTCTCCATCGCCAGGTACAGGTTGGCGAGGGTCTGGGCCTCGATGCCCTGGGCGGCGTCGACGAGGAGGATGGTGCCCTCGCACGCGGCCAGCGACCGCGACACCTCGTAGGTGAAGTCGACGTGCCCGGGGGTGTCGATCATGTTGAGGATATGCGTGTCGCTCTTGTCGTGGGTCGGGGCCCACGGCAACCGCACCGCCTGGGACTTGATCGTGATGCCGCGCTCGCGCTCGATGTCCATGCGGTCGAGGTACTGGGCGCGCATCTGCCGCTGCTCGACCACACCGGTCAGCTGGAGCATCCGGTCGGCGAGCGTGGACTTGCCGTGGTCGATGTGCGCGATGATGCAGAAGTTGCGGATCAGCGCCGGGTCGGTACGGCTCGGCTCGGGCACATGGCTGGGGATCGCGGGCACGCAGGGTCCTGATTCTTGAGGCGTCCGCAGTGTCTGCGGTCTCGGGTCTCGGGTCGGATCGATACGTAGCCTCCATGGTCCCACGGGTGGGGAGCCGGTATGGGTTTGGGACCCTCCGCGACCCGCTGGTAGTGTGGGTGGCTGTGTCTCTTGCCCTCTCAGCGCGAGGCACTCCTTCAAGAAATCACCGGCACGGGACCCTCGCGGCCTCGTGCCTGAACCTGCAAAGGCTCATTCGTGGCGAACATCAAGTCCCAGATCAAGCGGAACAAGACCAACGAGAAGGCCCGGCTGCGCAACAAGTCGGTCAAGTCCTCTCTGAAGACCGCGATCCGCAAGGCCCGCGAGGCCGCTGCCGCGGGTGACGTCGAGAAGGCCACCGAGTTCCAGCGCGTCGCTTCGCGCGAGCTCGACAAGGCCGTCTCCAAGGGCGTCATCCACAAGAACCAGGCCGCCAACAAGAAGTCGGCGCTGGCGCAGAAGGTCGGCGCTCTCAAGGGCTGAACCCCTGTCTGGATTCATCTGGTGTGACCGCCGGAAGGACCAAGAGCGGGCCCTCTCTCATCCGCTCCCGTCCGGCACCCAGGATCCGTGCGCGGCCTGCGTTCGCCACGCGGGCATGGATCCGCGAGCTTGATCCGAAGGCCCCGGTGGCCGTCCTTCCCCAGGACGGACGCCGGGGCCTTCGGTGTGAGCGGGAGGTGCCGCCCCGGGTCGGGGTCCTGCCCCGGGTCGGGGTCCTGCCGCGGGTCAGGGTCCTGCCCCGGGTCGGGGTCCTGCCCCGGGTCAGGACCCTGAGGTCAGGTCCGGCCCCGTGAACGCGCCGCCCGCGCGATGGTCACCACGGCCTTCTCCAGGGCGTACTCGGGGTCCTCCCCGGCGCCCTTCACCCCCGCGTCGGCCTCGGCCACCGCGCGCAGGGCCACGGAGACGCCGTCCGGGGTCCAGCCGCGCATCTGCTGCCGGACGCGGTCGATCTTCCAGGGCGGCATGCCCAGCTCGCGGGCGAGGTCGGCGGGGCGTCCGCCGCGGGCGGAGGACAGCTTGCCGATGGCCCGTACGCCCTGGGCGAGCGCGCTGGTGATCAGCACCGGCGCCACTCCGGTCGCCAGCGACCAGCGCAGCGCCTCCAGCGCCTCCGCCGCGCGTCCCTCGACCGCCCGGTCGGCGACCGTGAAGCTGGAGGCCTCCGCCCGCCCGGTGTAGTACCGCCCGACGACCGCCTCGTCGATGGTCCCCTCGACGTCGGCGGTCAGCTGGGACACCGCGGAGGCCAGCTCCCTCAGGTCGCTGCCGATCGCGTCGACCAGGGCCTGGCAGGCCTCGGGGGTGGCGGACCGCCCGGCCGTGCGGAACTCCGCGCGCACGAAGGCCAGCCGGTCGGCGGGCTTCGTCATCTTCGGGCAGGCCACCTCGCGCGCCCCCGCCTTGCGGCCGGCGTCGAGGACGCCCTTGCCCTTGGCGCCGCCCGCGTGCAGCAGGACGAGGGTGATCTCCTCGGCGGGGGCGCCGAGGTAGGCCTTGACGTCCTTGACCGTGTCGGCGGACAGGTCCTGCGCATTGCGTACGACCACGACTTTGCGCTCGGCGAAGAGCGAGGGGCTGGTCAGCTCGGCGAGGGTGCCGGGCTGCAGCTGATCGGGGGTGAGGTCGCGTACGTCCGTGTCGGCGTCGGCGGCCTTCGCGGCGGCCACCACCTCCTGCACGGCACGGTCGAGCAGGAGGTCCTCCTGGCCCACGGCAAGGGTCACCGGGGCGAGAGGGTCGTCGTTCGCAGTCTTCCTGGCCATCGGGACAAGCATCGCACGCACGACTGACAACGCCGGACGGACCGCTGCCGGACGGGCCCCGCGGCTACGGCTCCTCGCGCCAGCCCTCCCACTCCCCCGCGAACGCGTCCAGTTCGCCGGGGTCCAGCAGCCCCCGCTCGTCCCGCAGGACGACGAGCCACTGGGCGTCCTCGGCGTCGTCCTCGCCGGCCAGGGCGTCCCTCAGGATCCGCGGTTCCTCGTCGGTCCCGAACCGCTCCCCGAGTTCCTGGGCGGCCTCCTCCGCGGCGTCACGGTCGGGCAGCACCAGTACATGTCTCACGTCGCTCACGGGTGCCATTGTCGGTCAGTTCCGGTCAGCTCCGGTCAGCCCTTGGGCACGGTCTGCACGTCGAGGTCGATGCGGATGCTGGGGCCCACCACGGCGATGCCGCGGGCCAGCATCGTCTGCCAGCTCACCGTGAAGTCGTCGCGGTGCAGCTCGGTGGTGGCGCGGCAGGCCGCCCGCGTCTCGCCCTCCATGCCGTTGCCGAGTCCGAGGTACTCGGTGTCCAGGGTGACCGTGCGCGTCACCCCGTGCAGGGTGAGCGCCCCGGTGACGGCCCAGCGGTTGCCGCCGCGGTGGGTGAACCGGTCGCTGTAGAACTCCAGGGTCGGGTAGCGCTGCACGTCCAGGAAGTCGGCCGACCTGAGGTGGTCGTCGCGCATCTTCACGTTGGTGTCGATGGAGGCCGCGTCGATCACGACGTGCATCGCCGACCGCTCCATGTCGTCGGCGATGCGCACCGCGCCCGCGAAGGAGTTGAACCGGCCGTGGATCCGGGCCAGCCCGATGTGCCGCGCGGTGAAGGCGATCGAGGAGTGGGCCGGCTCGATCTCCCAGTCACCCGGCGCGGGCAGCTCCGGCGGCTGGGACACCTGCAGCGTCACGTCCCCGAGCGAGGCCAGCGTGTCCTCGACGACCGTCACGGAGGCCCGGTACGGGGTGTACCCCTCGGCGGACACGGCGAGCCGGTACTCCCCCGCGGGCACCGTCGCCACGAACGACCCGAAGGGGTCCGTACCGCCGCCGACCACCTTGCGCCCCATGGCGTCGCTGACCGTGAACTCCGCATGGGTCACCGGGTCGTTGACGGGGTCGAGGACGCGGCAGCTCAGCACTCCCGCGTCCGGCGGGGTGCGCACCGCCGCCAGGGGACCCGTCCGTTGCATCCGCTTCGTTCGGCTTCCCAGCAAGCGGCCGATCATTTGCGACACCCTCTGCACGACATCGGAAAACTAGTTGACGGAGAAACATTCGATCACCGATGTGGCTTTCGAGGCAACACGGGACCACATCACGGGAAACCGTCACATGTGCTGGGAGTGGGCAGGACTGGACCCGTGTGCTCCGGTTTCACCGCAACGGGCGGGATTTCTCACAGCCGGGACACAGGGGGCACCGGTGGCGCGGGAGGCACCTCGTCGAGTCGTGAGCCGGCGTCCACTGAGCGTGATCCTGCCCCCGTCCCCCTACACCCGCGCCCCGCCAGCTCGTACCCGAGGGCCGTGAGCAACGCACCGAAAAGCCCGTTGAGCTCGTAACAGAACCCGCCCCTTCCCCCCCACCCACGACCTTGTCCCACAGCCGCTTCTGCGCACGCAGGGATCCGGGAGTGGGTTCCGCAGGATGCCCGACTACCGTGCGCTGATGGCGAGTAGGGTCAGCAGGTTCTCCGACTGACGCAGCCAAGCACCTTGCTCTACGGTCGTTTCACCAGTGTGCAGAGCGTCAGGAGGCTCGGGTGGAGAGTATGGAAACCGATCAGGTGAGGGTGAACGTGTTCGTACCCGCAGATCCGGATCTGATGGCCGGCGCGCGGAAGGCGTTCGCAGCCGCAGCGAGTGACGGGAAGAGCATCGACGCTCGCGGGACCGTACCTCTCGGAGATGCTCTGCTCATCGGTTCGGTCGCGACGCACGCTCTCGCCTACCTGATCAACACATTACGGAAGGCATGGAGCAAAGGCGTCGTGATCGATGCAATCGGCCGACAGCTCACCGTCCGACAAGACCCGGCACTGCCGCGCGGCCTGGTCGTCGTGCGTTCGAAATCGGGCGAGGTGACCGTTCGTGACGGAATCGGACTGACTGACGCCATCGCGGGCGCGCTGCCCTCTCGCGGCAACGACAGCGCAGGTGCCGGAGGTCCGGACAGTGCGTGAGGTGGGCCGCAGCATCCTGTTCGCCCGACAGCAGAACCACGGACTCGCCGCCGAGGCAGAGGAGATGAGCAAGGCCTTCGCCGACTCCTCCTTTCTCCGTTGGCTCACGGGGGAAAGCGACCCAGAGCTGGCCTGGGAAGGCTACTTCACCCACACACAGCCGCAGGTCAGAGCGGTTCTCGACGGACTGCTCGCGACGCAACCCCCAGAAGACCGTGAGACGGCGGTCCAGCTCGCGGGCGCCGTGGAGGCCTTCTTCCTTCCGGCGAGCCTCGTGGAATCGCGGGTCTTCGAGAGTCCCGGGCCCTCCGCTGGACACCTCATCGGCATATCTCCGCTCCTCGTACAGCTGAGCGCGGAAATCGCCTGGGGACTGAGCATGGCTCACCCCTATATGCCGGAAGCACTGCCCGCTGGGTGGCAGCCGGCCGCGATGCGCGCACAGGAGTCCTTCGCGCTCGCCGTCTTCCAGTTCGTGCGTGCCCTGGAGCGGCCTGGCGAGGCGCCGGTTCCGGTGACCATGCTCACCACCGTGGGCGAGCGAACCGAACCCGCCGACACCCTCGACTCGACCACTCCGCGGAGTTTCTACGACGCCGCAATGATCTTCGCCCTCGCCCACGAACTGACCCACGTCCGGGAGGGCCACCTGCCGTCCGGCGAGGGAAGGAACACGGGCCGGCTGCTCATCGACCAGCGCATTGCCGCCGTGATGGGGGTCTCCGAGCAGGAGAACGAGGAACTCACCGCGGACGCCTCGACCTTCACCGCGTGCTTCAACTACCTGGTCACCACATGGGACCGAGCCGAGGAACTCCGCAAAGGCTCCGGGCACTCCCGGACGCGGCACACGGACAAGCGGCAGTTCCATTTCACCGCCTGGAAGAGTGCGATCCGCGCGACCGAGATCTGCGAGGCCTACTACTCCGCGGTCCTTCTCCTGGCGCACCTGACCCAGCGCGGTGGTGACGAAGACACGGCGCAGCGTCTCGAGACCACGGGGATGCGATTGCCCTACGTCCAGCAGGCAGTACAGCAAGTACGGCAGAAGCTGCTGGTGCCCGGATACGGGCCGTTCATGTGGACCGAACGTGACGTCGCCTACCGCAAGGCACACCACAGTTGGCGCCTGCACCTGATCGAGAACCTCCTGCCTCAGGTGAGCCGTCACCGGCCCACCCATCTGCCCGGCCTGGCCGGCCGCTATCCGACCCCGGAGGAGACGTGGCAGGACCCGGCAAACGCCGGCGCGGTCCTGCCGGTGCTGGAGCAACAGCTCGCCACCACCCAGCGCGAGCTGGGGCCCAGCCACCAGAACACGCTGGCCACCAGGGCCACCCTCGCCGCAGTGCGGTTCGAGGCGAGCCGCGACGCCCGCACGGCCATGGCCGAACTGCGAGACGTGATCGCTGACATGACACAGGCTCTGGGGCCCGACGATCCCTCCACCTTCGCCGCCCGCTACAGCCTGGCGCAGGTGCGACGAAGGGCGGGGGACCGGGCGGGAGCCACCACCGCCCTCGTCACGCTGTTCCTCGAAGAATCGCGTGCGCTGGGCCCCGACCACCCGGAGGTCCTCGACACCCGCTACGAGCTTGCCCATCTGCGGGCGGAGGAGGGCGATGTGGAGGGAGCCGTCGCCGCCTTCACCTCGCTCCTCGCGGACCAGGAGCGCCTCCTGGGCCATGACCACGTCGTGACCGAACTGACCCGACGCAGCCTCGCCCAGTGGCGGCAGGAGACCGCGGATCCGCCACACGAGACCGCTGCGGCCCCCGCCGGGCCGCTGATCGCCAACGCCCCGTTCCTCAGTCCCGACCATCCCGACACGCTTTCCTCCTACGAGGCCAGGCTCGCCTACCTGGAGCGCGGCCTCGGCCGTGATCACCCCGACGCCCTCACCACGCGGTGGTTCCTGGCCACGCTCCGGGCGAAAGCCGGCGACGTGTCCGGGACCGTTGCCGCCTGCACCGGTCTGCTGGAGCACGACCTGCACGCCATGGGCTTCGACGACATCGACATCAGCGTCCTCCGTTCTCATCTCGAACACTGGCGGAGCCTTGAGACACGCTGAGGCCGGACGGTCGCGGCTTGGCATGGCGCGGTGGCGTGCGTCCTGGTCGTGCGAGGTGACTGCCCTCACCAGCGATCGCCGACGACAGCCGGGCCTACGCGTGGCGAGAACACCGAGCAACCGACTCGGCCGCGACCAACCGCCTTCCGTCCTCACTCTCCCGCCACTCGCAGCTCCCTCCCCGTACCGGCGACCGCCACCGCCCCGTCCCGGTCCGTGCGCAGCACCGTCGCTCCCCGGGCGCGCAGTGCCGCGACGGTGCCGGGGGCCGGGTGGCCGTAGGTGTTGTCCTCGCCGCAGCTGATGAGGGCCAGACGCGGGGCGACCCGGCGGAGGAACGCGAAGTCCTGGTGGGCCGAGCCGTGGTGGGCCACCTTCAGCACGTCGACGTCTTTCAGCGCCGCCGCCGCCGGGGAGCGGGCCAGCTCTCGCTGGGCCGGGGGTTCCAGGTCGCCGAGCAGGAGCAGGCGTATGCCCGCCGTCCGGACCAGGAGGGTGACGCTGGCGTCGTTGGGGCCGCCCTCCGTGCCCGGTGCGGTGGTGGTCGGTGGGCTCGGCGGGGGCCAGACCACCTGCCAGGACAGCGGGCCGGAGCGTCGCTGCTCACCGGTGGCCGCGTGGCGCACGGGGATGCGCCGGGCCCTCGCCTGTCTGCGGACGAACTCGGCCTGGTCCGCGGGCTCTTCGAGGGCGGTCGTCTCGATCGCGCCCACCGTGCGGCCGCGCAGCACCCCGGGCAGCCCGGCCACGTGGTCGGCGTGGAAGTGGGTCAGCAGGACGAGGGGCACGCGGGTGATGCCGAGGGCGCGCAGGCAGTGGTCGACGAGGGTGGGGTCGGGGCCCGCGTCCACGACCACGCCCGTCCCCTCGCCCGCCGCGAGGACCAGCGCGTCCCCCTGGCCCACGTCGCACATCACCATCCGCCACCCCGGCGGGGGCCAGCCCTTGATCAGCCGGGCCAGCGGCGGCGGCTGGAGCACCGCGAGCAGCAGCAGCATCGCGCAGACACCGCACCACCAGGGGTGCCGCAGCAGGCGTCGGCCTGCCAGCAGCACGCCCACCGTGACGAGGGCGAGCAGCGCCGCCCCGGCCCAGCTGCCCGGCCAGTCCACTCCCGCGCCGGGCAGCGCGGCCCCGGTGCGGGCGATCGCCGCGATCCACTCGGCCGGCCAGCCCCCGCACCAGGCCAGGCTCTTGGCCAGGGGCATCGCCGCCGGCGCGGTCGCCAGGGCCGCGAAGCCGAGCACGGTGGCCGGGGCCACCGCGAACTCCGCCAGCAGGTTGCACGGCATCCCCACCAGGCTCACCCGCGCCGACAGCACCGCGACCACCGGCGCGCACAGGGCCTGCGCGGCACCCGCGGCGGCCAGCGCCTCCGCGAGCCGGGGCGGAACCCGGCGTCGGCGCAGCGCCGCGCTCCACCGGGGAGCGAGCGTGAGCAGCGCCCCCGTGGCCAGCACGGAGAGCAGGAAGCCGTAACTGCGGGCCAGCCAGGGGTCGTAGAGCACCAGGAGCAGGACCGCCGTCGCCAGGGCCGGCAGGAGTGATCTGCGGCGTCCGGTGGCCAGGGCGAGCAGGGCGACGGACCCGCAGGCGGCCGCCCGCAGCACGCTGGGGTCGGGTCGGCACACGACGACGAAGGCGAGCGCGAGCAGTCCGCCGAGCAGCGCGGTCGTGCGCAGGTGCAGGCCGAGGCGGGGGGCCAGTCCCCGGCGCTCACTGCGCTGGGCCAGGCCCGGTGGGCCGAGGAGCAGTGCGAGGACGATGGTGAAGTTGGCGCCCGATACGGCCAGGGTGTGGGTCAGGTCGGTCTCCTTGAACGCCTCCTCCAGCTCCGGTGTGACGCGTGAGGTGTCGCCGACGACCAGGCCCGGCAGCAGCGCTCGCGCGTCCGTCGGCAGGTTCTCGGTCGCCTCACGCAGGCCCTCCCGCAACCCTCCCGCCAGGCGCTGCGCCGCCGACGGCTCCGCCAGCACGTCGGGTGGCCGTCGACCGGCGCGTACCCGCAGCACCGCGGCGATCCGGTCGCCGCGCTCTCTCGGGGGTGAGAGCCGTGCCGTGACGCGGAGCCGTGTGGTCGGCAGCAGGGTCAGCCAGCGGGCGGGTGCGGGCCGGGTGCGGGACCGCTCGTCTCCCTCGCCGACGTCGACGAGGACCAGCACCGGCGTCCGGGTCGTCACCGTCGTCCCGGACGCCTCGCTCACCCGCCGCACGTCGGCCTCGATGAGCACCGTGGGCGGCACCGCGCGGTTGCCCCGGACGCGCGGCCGGGTGAGGCGGGGGTCGGCCGTGACCTCCACCTCCGCGGTGACGGTGGCGTAGTGCCGGGCCGCCTCGGGGACGGGTCCGCGGCGCAGGTCCGCGCCGTGCAGTGCGGCCGAGGCGGCCGACGCGGCGACGCAGAGGAAGAGGGCGGCGGCCGCCGTTGCGTGGGGCCGTTCGCGCACCGGCCCCAGCAGCAGCGCCCCGGCCAGGAGGAGAGCGCCCGTCACCACACCCACCGCCCAGCCGGCCGGCACGTCCAGCACCAGCGCCGCCGTCGCCCAGGCCGCGAGGGCGGGCGGGACCAGGCGCAGGTCGGCGGGGCCCTCCTGCCGGGGGTGGGCCGCGCCCAGCCGGTGGCCGGAGGCGGCGTGCACGGGGGCGCGCGGGGGCCTGGCAGGGGGCCGGCCGGAACCGGCGAGCCCGTCCGGCCGGTCCGTTCCGGTCACGTGCCTGCTCATGGCCGTACGAGATCCCGCAGGTCGGCGAAGCGTCGCTCGCCGATGCCGTTGACCTCGCGCAGTTCGTCGACCGAGCGGAAACCGCCGTGCTGGGTGCGGTAGTCGATGATGTGCCGGGCGAGGACCGGGCCGACGCCGGGGAGGGTGTCGAGCTGGTCGGTGGTCGCCGTGTTGAGGGACACCGGTGCCGCGGACCCCGCCGCACCCGTCGGCCCGTCCGGGGCGGGGCCCGCTCCCGGCCGGGGCGCGGGCGCCCCGACGATCACCTGCTCGCCGTCCACCAGGAAGCGGGCGCGGTTCAGTCCGTCGGTCTTCGTGCCCGGCCGGACCCCTCCGGCGGCCCGCAGGGCGTCCGCGACGCGTGAACCGGCCGGGAGGCTGTGGATCCCGGGTTCGCGGACCTTGCCGCCGACGTCCACCACGATCTCGGGCCCGGCCGTGGCCGTGGCCGCCGCCTTGGGACCGGGCCCACCGGTCGTGTCGGGGTCCTCGGTCGTCGGCCCCGGTTTCCCGGCTCCGTATGCCGCCGCCTCCCGCACCACCTCGGGCGCCGCCACCGACTGGGTGCGGCCGGTCCAGAAGTGCTGGACCGCGAAGACCGCCGCGACGACGAGCAGCACCGTGAGCGCGGCAACGCTGCGCCGCTCCAGGCCGCATCGGGTCTGCAGCCACAGCGGCATCCGCTCCCGCAGTGCCTGCCCGGTCCGTTCCCGCCAGGTCGGCGTGGCGGGAACGGAAGCGTCGAGGCCGGGCAGCGGCGGCCCCTTCCCCGTCTCCGCGTGTGCCCCCTCGTCTCCCGCGTGGTCGTATCCCTCGGCGCGCTCGGCGAACAGCGTCTCCGCCCTCCGCCGCACCTCCTCCGGCGCCGCGTGCCGGCGGCCGTGCCGGGCGTGGGAGCGGGGGCGGGCGTGGGAGCGGGCGCCGGGTGCGCGGCGGTGGGCGAGGCGTCCGTCGGAGGCCGGGGCACGGCCCGGGCCGCTGGTCGCGGACGCGGTGCGTGAGCGTGATCGAAGAGCCATGCGAGGAGGATCGGGCACCTGGACGCCCTCGCGATGATCATGGTGAATTCCCGGGGACTACCTCCGGGTTGTGGACAACTCCGGCCCTCACACGGGTTACCCGCCCGCCCCACGCCGCCCGGCACGCGCTCACCGCGACGAAACCACGACCCCCAGCAGCCCCGGCCCCGTGTGCGCGCCGATCACCGCGCCGACCTCGCTCACGTGCAGGTCGGCCAGCCCGGGTACCCGGTCCCGCAGGCGGTCCGCGAGGGCCGACGCCCGGTCCGGGGCGGCGAGATGGTGGACGGCGATGTCGACGGGCGCGCCGCCCGCCCGGTCGGCGGCGATCTCCTCCAGCCGGGCGATGGCCTTGGACGCCGTCCGGACCTTCTCCAGGGGTTCGATGCGGCCCCCCTCCAGCTGCAGCAGGGGTTTCACGGCGAGGGCGGAGCCGAACAGCGCCTGGGCCGCCCCGATCCGGCCGCCGCGGCGCAGATAGTCGAGGGTGTCGACGTAGAAGTAGGCGGAGGTGCCCGCGGCGCGCTTCTCCGCGGCCGTGACGGCCTCGTCCACCGTGCCGCCCGCCTCCGCCGTCTCCGCGGCGGCGAGTGCGCAGAAGCCGAGGGCCATCGCGATCATCCCGGTGTCCACGACCCTGACCGGGACGGCGGCCTCACGCGCCGCGAGGACGGCCGCGTCGTGGGTGCCGGAGAGTTCGGCGGACAGGTGCAGGGAGACGATGCCGTCGGCGCCGGACTCGGCGATCCTGCGGTAGGTCTCGGCGAAGAGTTCGGGGCTGGGGCGGGAGGTGGTGACGGGCCGCCGTTTCTGCAGTGCCTGGGCCAGGGAGCGGGTCGAGATCTCGGTGCCCTCCTCCAGGGCCCGGTCGCCCAGGACGACGGTCAGGGGTACCGCGGTGATGCCGTGCCGCTCCATCGCCCGGGCCGGGAGGTAGGCCGTTGAATCCGTGACGATAGCGACATGGCGGGACATGAGCTGGAGGTTACCTGGCGTAGTGCCCGTGCGGCAGTCCGGCCCCGGCGACCGGGCGTTCACAGGGTCGCGGCCGGTTCGGCGGGGTCGGTCAGGTCGTGCTCTCCGGGCGGGCCTTCTTCTGCCACGGGTACACGGGGCTGGCGGCGGGCGGGGTGATGGCGGGGCGGGCGGGGTTCTCCTCCGCCGGCTCCGGCGCCGGGGAGTCCGGCCAGGTCTGCCGGGCGGACGCGGCGTCGGCGGGCGGGGCCTCGGGCCAGGACGGCGGCGCGGCGGGCGGTGCCTCCCCGGGGCCGGTCCCGGCCGCCGCCTCCGCCTGCGTCTTCGTCTCCGTCCAGTGCCGCAGGGCACCGGCCTCCACGTCGATCTGTGCGCTCAGCGAGTCCAGGTCGTCGTCCGCGAAGTGGCGGGCGCGGTCGCGGGCCGCCCAGCGCAGGGCGTCGGCCGACCGCGTGATGCGCTCGGTGCGCTCGCGCAGTCCGGGCAGGCGCTCGGCAAGGGTGGCGCGGTCCGGCTCGGACTCCAGGCGCCGCAGCTCGCCGTCCAGCTCGAAGCCGTGGGCGCTGAGCCGCTCGAAGAGGGCGAGGGACTCCTTGAGGGATTCGTCCTCGGCCACGCGCGCGTGCAGCGCGTCCTGCGTGGCCCGCATGGAGGTGCGCAGCGTCAGCCGCAGCTGTGCCAGCTCGGCCGCCGGGCCCACCTGGACCAGGGACCTGGCCCGCAGGGTGTGGTCCTCGACGGTGCGGCGCGCCTGCGAGATGCCGCGGTCCACGCTGCGCTTGGCGGCGCCGACGGCCTTCACCGTGGCGTAGACACCCAGCACGACGGCGAGCAGGAAGAGCAGGGCGAAGACGGTGAGCGCTGCTTCCACTGGGCTCCTCCTCCGAGCGTCCGGCCCGCGGGCCGGCCGGCCACGGCGCGGCACCCGTCGTGCCGCCCTTCCACGGTAAACGCAACGGGCAGGCCCAGGGTTCCGCGAGAACCCCGAACCTGCCCGCACCGGACCCGTAGGGGGCGGCCGAGCCGCCCCGGTCACCGCCTACGCCGGGACGATGTTCACCAGCTTCGGTGCCCGCACGATCACCTTGCGGATCCCGGCCCCGCCCAGCGCGGCCACGACCTTCTCGTCGGCCAGCGCCGCCTTCTCCAGGTCGTCCTCGGAGATGGAGGGGGCGACCTCCAGCCGTGCCTTGACCTTGCCCTTGATCTGGACGACGCAGGTCACGGTCTCGTCGACGACGTATACGTGGTCGGCGACCGGGAAGTCCTCGTGGACGACGGAGGACTCGTGCCCCAGCTTGCGCCACAGCTCCTCGGCGACGTGCGGGGCCAGCGGCGCGACCAGCAGCACCAGGCGCTCGGCGACCGACCGCGGAACCGGTCCCTGGGCCTTGGTCAGGTGGTTGTTCAGCTCGGTGACCTTGGCGATGGCGGTGTTGAACCGCATGCCCTCCAGGTCCTGCCGTACGCCGTCGACGGCCTTGTGCAGGGCGCGCAGGGTGCCGGCGTCGATGTCGCCCTCCGCGACGTCGGCCACGGACAGCTCGCCGGTGTCCTCGTCGACGACGTTGCGCCACAGCCGCTGCAGCAGCCGGAACTGGCCGACCACCGCGCGCGTGTCCCACGGCCGGGACACGTCCAGCGGGCCCATCGCCATCTCGTACAGGCGCAGCGTGTCGGCGCCGTACTCGGCGCAGATCTCGTCGGGGGTGACCGCGTTCTTCAGGGACTTGCCCATCTTGCCCAGCAGCCGGGAGACCTTCTCGCCCTGGTAGAAGTAGGCGCCGTCGCGCTCCTCCACCTCGGCGGCGGGCACCGCGATGCCGCGGCTGTCGCGGTAGACGTAGGCCTGGATCATGCCCTGGTTGAACAGCTTGTGGAACGGCTCGGCCGAGGAGACGTGCCCCAGGTCGAACAGGACCTTGGACCAGAAGCGCGCGTACAGCAGGTGCAGCACGGCGTGTTCGGCGCCGCCGACGTACAGGTCGACGCCGCCGTGCGGCAGGCCCTCGCGCGGACCCATCCAGTACTGCTCGATCTCGGGGTCGACCAGCCGCTCGCCGTTGTGCGGGTCCAGGTAGCGCAGCTCGTACCAGCAGGAGCCCGCCCAGTTGGGCATGGTGTTGGTCTCGCGGCGGTACCTGCGCGGGCCGCGGCCGTCGCCCAGGTCCAGGGTGACGTGGACCCAGTCCTCGTTGCGCGACAGCGGGGTCTCGGGCTTGGTGTCGGCGTCGTCCGGGTCGAAGGTGCGCGGGGAGTAGTCCTCGACCTCGGGCAGTTCCAGCGGCAGCATCGAGGCGGGCAGGGGGTGGGCGATGCCGTCCTCGTCGTAGACGATCGGGAAGGGCTCGCCCCAGTAGCGCTGGCGGCTGAACAGCCAGTCGCGCAGGCGGAAGTTGACGGTGCCCTCGCCGGCGCCGGTGCGCTCCAGCCACTCGGTGACGCGTTCCTTGGCCTCGACGACACCCAGACCGTCCAGGGAGACGTCCGTACCGGAGGAGTTCACGATCTTCGCGTCGTAGGAGGCGAAGGCCTCGTCCCACGTCGACGTGTCGGTGCCGCGGCCGTCCGTCGGCTCGACGACGCACCGGACGGGCAGCTCGAAGGCCCGCGCGAACTCGAAGTCGCGGGAGTCGTGCGCCGGGACGGCCATGATGGCGCCGGTCCCGTAGCCCATCAGCACGTAGTCGGCGATGAAGACCGGGACCTGCTCGCCGTCGACCGGGTTGGTGGCGTACGCGCCGATGAAGACGCCGGTCTTGTCCTTGGCCTCGGCCTGCCGCTCGACGTCGGACTTGGAGGCGGCCTGCGCGCGGTAGGCGGCGACGGCCTCGGTCGGGGTGGCGTGGCCGCCGGTCCACGCGTCGCGCGTGCCCTCGGGCCAGGCGTCCGGGGTGAACTTCTCGACCAGCGGGTGCTCGGGCGCCAGCACCATGTACGTCGCGCCGAACAGGGTGTCGGGGCGGGTGGTGAAGACGGTGATGCGCTCGCCGTCGACGGGGAAGTCGACGCGGGCGCCCTCGGAGCGGCCGATCCAGTTGCGCTGCTGCAGCTTGATCGCCTCGGGCCAGTCCAGCTGGTCCAGGTCGTCCAGCAGCCGGTCCGCGTAGGCGGTGATGCGCATGTTCCACTGGCGCAGCTTGGACTTGAAGACGGGGAAGTTGCCGCGCTCGGAGCGGCCGTCGGCGGTGACCTCCTCGTTGGCCAGCACGGTGCCCAGTCCGGGGCACCAGTTGACCGGCGCGTCGGAGGCGTAGGCCAGGCGGTACTCGCCCAGCACGTCGGCCCGCTCGGCCTCGCTCAGGCTGCTCCACGCCCGGCCCGCGTGGCCCGGGACCTCCCGCTCACCGGACTCGAACTGCGCGACCAGCTCGGCGATCGGACGGGCCTTCTTCGCCTCGTCGTCGTACCAGGAGTTGAAGATCTGCAGGAAGATCCACTGGGTCCACTTGTAGTACTCGGGGTCGATCGTGGCGAACGACCTGCGCTTGTCGTGGCCCAGGCCCAGCCGGCGCAGCTGGCTCTGCATGTTCTTCATGTTGGCTTCGGTGGACACGCGCGGGTGCGTGCCGGTCTGCACGGCGTACTGCTCGGCGGGCAGGCCGAAGGCGTCGAAGCCCAGGGTGTGCAGGACGTTGTGGCCGGTCATCCGCTGGAAGCGGGCGAAGACGTCGGTGGCGATGTACCCCAGGGGGTGGCCGACGTGCAGGCCCGCACCCGAGGGGTAGGGGAACATGTCCATGATGAACTTCTTGGGCTTGGCGACCAGCTCCGGGTCGCCCGCCAGGTCACCCTTGGGGTTCGGCGCGGCGTACGTCCCCTCGGCGTCCCAGAAGTCCTGCCAGCGTGCCTCGATCTCGGCGGCCATGGCAGCCGTGTAGCGGTGCGGCGCGGCGTCCGCCGACACAGGGGCACTCGCCGCGGGGTTCGTCTCGCTCATGATCCTCAAAGCTCCATCGATCGTCTCTGCCAGCGGCTGCGACCTTCATGACCAGCGGCTGCGAGGGCCGGGAAATGAAAAATCCCCTCGCACAGGAGGGGACGCCGCGCCGATTCCGGCCACCGGGCTACGGCCGGGGTCGGGACTGATCAGCGCGGCTCGCTAAGCAGAAGGCGTACGGCACGCATGGCGTCAGGGTACCGCAGTCGCCGAGGGGGCCGCGACGGGCTTCCGCGCCAGGCGCGGCCGACCGGATTCCGGGGCCCGGCAACCGGAAAACGGAGGCGAACCTGAACCAAGGTCAAAGGTTACTTCGCGTAACAACCGCTAAGGGACACCAGCACGAGTGCGCCGTCATTTGATAACAACGCAATAACTCAAACCCCCTACCCACGGGTATGGCGCCACTTAGAGTGCGGCAGCGGGACCGCTTTCCCGAACCGCTCCGGAGTTGCCCCCATGAACCCTCCCCCGATCCACCCTCGCGACACCAGTCCGCCGCCTCCCCTCACGTCCCTGACGTGGGGAGGCCTGTCGTGGTGACGAACGACAGCACGGTGGACGACACCTTCGCCCAGTTCCTGGACTTCGGCGCCGGCGTCCTCTCCCTCGTCTTCCTCAGCTGCTCGGTGATCTGGGGTCTGCTCGCCCAGGACCGGATCGTCCTCGACACCCGGCAGCGGATCCTGGCCCAGGCGGTGCACCGGGTCACCGCGGTCGCCTCGGTCGTCTTCCTGCTGGTGCACATCGTGGTCAAACTGGTCCTGGACCACACCACCTGGGTCGCCGCGGTCCTCCCGTTCGGGCTCCTGGCCACGGAGGACGAGGCGTTCGGCGGCCGGGCCGTCCTCATCGGCTTCGGCACCCTGGCCAGCATGCTCATGATCTTCGTGGGGGTCACCGGGGCCCTGCGCAACCGCTTCGCCTCCCCGGCCCCGGTGGCGGCCCGCTGGCGGGCCATGCACATGCTGGCCTATCCGGCGTGGTGCCTGGCCCTGCTGCACGGGCTCTACGCGGGTCGCGCCGCGAAGCCGGTCTTCGTGGTCCTGTACGCCCTGTCCGTGGTCGGCGTCACGGCGGCCCTGGCGCTGCGCGCGGCGCCCCGCCCGGTCAAGCGCAAGGTCGCCGACCGGATCGCCGGCCTCCTCGGGACCGGGGAGCGGCCCGCCCGCGAGGAGGACGAGGAGGCGGCGGAGAGCCGGCCGAGGGCCACCGCCGCCCTGCCCGGCTACGAGAGCGCCGGGCGGTCCCGGTCACGCGGCGCGTCCCCGTCGGCCCCGCTGTACGAACCCGCGGAGCGCCTCACCGCGCCGGAGCCCCCGAGCGGCTTCGCGGCGGCCTACCGTGCCGTGTCCGGTCCCTCGGGCGCGGGCCGGCCGCCGCTGACGGCCGACCCGGCCGCCTCCGCCCCGCTGCCGTCCGACCTGTGGCCCACCGAGGCGATGCCGGTCGTGGACGGCGGCGGCAGCACCTCGGGCAGCTGGCCCATACCGTCGCCGCCCCCGGTCGGCGAGGCACCCCCGTCGGCCTACGACCCGCTCAACGACACCGGACACACCATCCCGGTCTACGGCACCACACAGGCGACGGACCACTCCGCGGCCTACTCCGCGCAGTACTCCGCGCCCCCCGCCTCGGGCTACGGCTCGAGTGACGTGTACGACACCCGTGAGACGAACGCGGTCTACGACACGTACTACCCCAGCGACACGTACAACAGCGGTCCCGCCCCTGAACCAACCCCCGGTGCGCCGTCGCCGTCCCACGACTTCGACGCACCGGGTTCCGGTGAACCTTGGAACACGCCTTCCGGAGGCTTGAATTGAACGAGGCCCTGCCCGACGTCCCGGAGGTCCGCGTGGTCGGGCTTCCCCAGCTCACGTCGGGCTTCGACCTTGTCGAGCGGCTTGACCTGCCGATGCACCTCAAGGTGCACGGCCCGCTCGAACCGATGGGCGGGGAGCAGCTCGCGCAGCTCTCCGAACGCATCGGCCTGAAGGGCCGCGGCGGCGCGGGCTTCCCCTTCCACAAGAAGCTGCGCTCGGTCGCCGAGGCGGCGATCAAGCGCGGCGTACGGCCGGTCGTGGTCGTCAACGGCAGCGAGGACGAACCGGCCTGCCGCAAGGACACGGTGCTGATCAACCGTGCCCCGCACCTGATCCTGGACGGCGCGCTGCTGTGCGCCGAGGCGATGGGCGCCCGCACCCTCGTCATCGGGGTCACCCGCGAGTCCACGCAGCGCTCCATGGAGGCCGCCCTCGCCGAGCGCGGACTGAGCAACGGCCGCCGGTCCGCCCTCCGCGCGCGCGTGCAGCGCAATCCGGTGCGCATGGTGACCGGTGCGGCGGCCTCGCTGATCCGCTCCATCGACGGCGGCCCGGCGATCCCGCCCGGCCGCAAGGTGAGCGCCTCCAGGAGCGGCGTCGGCGGCGCGCCGACCCTGCTGTCCAACGCCGAGACCTTCGCCCAGCTGGCCATCGCCGCCCGCATCGGCCCGGAGCGCTACGGCAACACCGGCCTGTACGACGAGCCGGGCACCGTGATGCTCACGGTCTCCGGCGCGGTGGCCCGGCCGATGGTGATCGAGGTCCCGACGGGCGTGCCGCTGCGCTACGTCCTCCAGCTGGCCGGCGCTCCGCCGGTGCCGCAGGGCGTGCTGACCGGCGGCTACCACGGCAAGTGGATCGACGCGGCGACCGTCGACGAGGCGATCGTCTCCCGCAACTCCCTGCAGCAGGTGGGCGGCTCGCTCGGCGCGGGCGCGATCCTGCCGATCGGTCAGGACACCTGCCCGCTGGGCGAGTCCCTGCGGGTGGCGCAGTGGCTGGCCGAGGAGAGCGCCGGCCAGTGCGGCCCCTGCTACCTGGGCCTGCCGGCCGCCGCGCGGGGACTGGAGGACATCCTGAACGGCGGCGGTCCGGCCGCCCTGGAGGCGGTCAAGCAGGTCGCACGGAACGTGAAGCGGCGCGGTGCCTGCTCGCACCCGGACGGCTCGGCGATGTTCCTGGAGTCGACCGTCAAGGCGTTCACGGACGACCTGGCCGCCCATGTCCTCGGCAACGGCTGCGGTCGGCCCGTGGAGGGTGTCCTGCCGCTCCTGGCGGGCGGCGGTGCCCCTACGGGCATCCCGGGCGGCGGGGGGAACGGCCCCAGCGGCCAGAAGATCTTCGTCGACTGGACGCTGTGCCGGGGGCACGGGCTGTGCGCGGACATCCTCCCGGAGGTCTTCCAGCTCGGCGCCGACGGCTTCCCGACCGTCGCGCAGGCCGAGGTGCCGCGGTTCGCGGAGGCCAAGGCGGTGCGGGCGGTGCGCCGCTGCCCGGCGCTGGCGCTGCGTATCGAGGAGGACACCCGCGGGCAGGCGCCGGCCCCGCACACCAGCCTTCCGGTGCTGTCCCAGGGCCAGGGCCGGGGCCGCCGGGCGCTCGGCCGCTGAGGCCGCGGACGCGGAAACCCCCCGGATCAGGGATCCGGGGGGTTTCATCGAACTGTGGAGCTAAGGAGAATTGAACTCCTGACCTCCTGCATGCCATGCAGGCGCTCTACCAACTGAGCTATAGCCCCTTGTCCTTCATCCGCCCGGTCTCCCCGGCGGCGACGCCAACATTACACGGTCCACCGGGGCGAACACCAAATCGTTTCCGTTCCGTCCCGTTCGCCCTATGCCGTCACGAACGAGTAGAAGCGTTTGAGCGTGCAGTGCTCCTCGAGGAGCCGGCCGTAGATCGGCTCGCCCTCGAGTTCGCGGTACGTCTCGATGGGGTCGCCCTTTATGATCAGCGCCCGCGCGCATTCCTCGCACCAGTACTGGTAGTCCGGGTTGACCGGCTCCATGTCGCGCACGATGGGCGTGCCGCTGCCGCACCAGTCGCACTTCCGCCTGTGTGCACCCATCGATCAGCTCCAGCTGTGGCCGCAGGCCGTGCACACGTAAGAGATTCCGCCGTTGTCGCCGAGGACTTGGGCCACATGACCGGAACCGCAGGAAGGGCAGCTGAGGCGGGTGACCGTGTTCCTTGCCATCGCTCCGCCGAGGAGGTGACCGACCTCCTCGAGGATGCTCCCAGGCATCGCCACTCCCTCCCGTCGGGCCGCGGTCCCCTTCCGGCCGTTTGATTCTGCCACGGCCGGGCCGACCCGGTCAGCGACGCCTCAGTACCGGTCCGGACACGGAGTTCCACCGACGTATACGCCTGTGGGGCGCATGGTGCTCAAGCGGGCGGAGACGAAAAATCCCGCCCCCCGAAGGGGACGGGATTCGTCCGTGGGTTGTGGAGCTAAGGAGAATTGAACTCCTGACCTCCTGCATGCCATGCAGGCGCTCTACCAACTGAGCTATAGCCCCTGGTGCCACGCGACCCGAGTCGCATGGTCCTGCTCCTCGTCCGCTCCGCTCGGCGGGGCGAACAAGAAGAACTTTAGCCTGCGACCTGCCGGAAAGTGAAATCGCCGTTCAGACGTCGTCGCCGATCACCGGTTCCGGCAGTGTGCCGGCGTTGTGCTCCAGCAGGCGCCAGCCGCGGGCGCCCTCGCCAAGCACGGACCAGCAGCAGTTGGTCAGGCCGCCGAGGCTCTCCCAGCTGTGCGGTTCCAGGCCGAGCAGGCGGCCGATGGTGGTGCGGATCGTGCCGCCGTGGCTGACCACGACGAGGGTGCCGTCCTCGGGGAGCTTCTCGGCGTGCCGGAGCACCACGGGGGCGGCGCGGTCGGCGACCTCGGTCTCCAGCTCGCCGCCGCCGCGGCGCACGGGCTCGCCGCGCTTCCAGGCCGCGTACTCGTCGCCGTGCGTGGCGATGATCTCGTCGTGGGTCAGGCCCTGCCAGACGCCCGCGTAGGTCTCCCGCAGGCCCTCCTCCAGGGTCACCTCGAGGCCGGTAAGTACGGACAGCTCGGCGGCCGTGTCCGCGGCGCGCGCGAGGTCGGAGGCGACGATCGCGTCGGGCCTCAGGTGCAGGAGCAGCCCGGCCGCGCGGCGGGCCTGGTTCACGCCGGTCCCGGTCAGCGCGACGTCCGTGCTGCCCTGGAAGCGGCGCTCCACGTTCCACGCGGTCTGGCCGTGCCGCCACAGGATGACGCGGCGGCCGCGGCCCGGCCTGCCCGCCGTCACCTCGCCGGTGGCGCTCATCGCCAGTCCTCGTCGGTGCGCGTCGCCTCCTCGGCGGCCTGGAGCTTCGCGTGCTCCTCCGCCTTGCCGCGGGTCTCCTTGGCGTCGGCGGGCAGCTCCAGCTCGGGGCAGTCCTTCCACAGCCGCTCCAGGGCGTAGAAGACGCGCTCCTCGCTGTGCTGGACGTGGACGACGATGTCGACGTAGTCGAGCAGGACCCAGCGGGCCTCGCGGTCGCCCTCGCGGCGCACCGGCTTGGCGCCCAGCTCCTTGTTCAGCCGCTCCTCGATCTCGTCGACGATCGACTTGACCTGGCGGTCGTTGGGCGCGGAGGCCAGCAGGAAGGCGTCCGTGATCGACAGCACGTCGCTGACGTCGTAGGCGATGATGTCGTGCGCGAGCTTGTCGGCCGCCGCCTGGGCGGCGGCGTTGATGAGTTCGATGGAGCGGTCGGTCGCGGTCACTGCCTGGCTTTCGGGTCGGCGGTCGGTTGACCTCAAGGGTCTCACGACCGCCGACACGGGCCCACGCGGAAAACCGTCCGCCGCGCTCCGCCCCCTACGACGCCGGCTTGTAGTCCTGCCCGAGCACCACCGAGACCCGCGCGTTCGCGGAGACCTTCCCCTGGGAGACGGAGTCGGTGGGCAGGCCCAGGGTCTTGGCGACCTGGACGGCGTTCTCCTTGTCGGCGGCCTCCGCGTAGACGACCTCCGAGGTGGCCTCGGTGCCGGAGGCGGTGCCGCCCGACACGAAGGTGAAGCCGCCGTTGAGGAGGACGACGCGGGCCTTGCCGGTGCGGTCCTCCTCGCCGGTGGCGTTGCGGACGGAGACGCTGACGGCCGCGTCCTTGTCGGGGCTCTTGGCGGTGCCGCCGAGGACGTCCTTGACGACGCTGTCACTTGCTTCGGCGCTGAGCGAGCCGT
Organism: Streptomyces sp. NPDC059906; assembly: GCF_042730645.1. Lineage (NCBI taxonomy): Bacteria > Bacillati > Actinomycetota > Actinomycetes > Kitasatosporales > Streptomycetaceae > Streptomyces > Streptomyces sp. NPDC059906. Next base: position 44,367 of record NZ_JBHWKU010000020.1, on the reverse strand, counting down.
CGTCCTGGACGGGCAGCAGCGCGGTCTTGAAGTCGCCGCCCTTGGCGCGGTCGGAGAGCCCCGCGAGGAAGGTGCCGAGGTCGTTCTCGGTCAGCGGCGGGTCGAGGATCAGCCCGAGGGTCTGGACGGTGGTCGTCGCGCCCTGCGGATCGGAGGACATCTTGCGGAGCACGCCCTGCATGACCTGCCCGAACCGCTGCAGCTGGGCGTTGGCCTCCTCGCCCTTGGCGCTGTAGGTGGCGTAGGCGACGGCCATCTTGCCGCTGAGGGTCTGGCCCTCGCCCTTGTGCACGAGGGGGGCCGCGCCCTTGTCCTTGGACTCCGGGTCGGGGACGTCGGTGTCGGTGTCGACGTCGATGTTGCCGACCAGGTCGACGAGGATCTGGAGGTAGGGCGTGTCCAGCCGCCAGGTGCCCTCGATGTCGGTGCCGAGGGCGGAGTCGAGGGCGGTGCGGGTGGCGTCGGGGCCCTCGTCGTCGACGGACTTGGCGAGCGTGGTGGTGCTGCCGTCGTCGCCGGTCAGGGCGAGCGCGTTGGGCACCAGCACGGCGGTGCCCTGCTTGGTGGTGGTGTTGTTCACCAGCAGCGCGGTGGAGGTGCCGCCGCCCTTGGTGTCGTGCAGGTGGACGGCGATCACGTCGCGCTTCTGGGCGCCGGCCGTGGTGGTGCCGCCGGTCTTGTCGTCGGAGGAGGACAGGCCGGGCAGCTTCCCCGCGTACCAGAGGTAGCCGACGCCGCCGACCGCGACCAGCGCCAGCACGACGACCAGGGCGACGATGCGCGAGCGGGCGCGCCTGCGGGCCTCCTCGCGGCGCTCGGTGCGGTTCTCCGTGAACTTCATCCAGTCGATGACGTCCTCGGAGTCGCCGGCCGGCTCCTCCACGAAGGCGAACTGCTCGGTGCGGTAGTCCCCGCCGGGTTCGGCCGCCTCGGCGGGGTCCGTGCGCTCCCGCTCCTCGGGCGGGCCCGCCTGCTGCGGGATGTGGGCGGTCTGCTCGGCGACCCGGGGCTGCGGGCCACTGGTCGCGGCCCGGCCGTACGGGTCGTACGGCGGCTGCGCGGGCTGCTGACCAGTGTCGTAGCCGCCCTGGGAGCCGTAGGGGTCGTAGGGCTGCTGGACGGGCTGCCGGCTGCCGGTGGCGTACGGGTCGTAGCCGTAGCCCCCGTAGCCCTGCTGGCCGTAGCCCTGCTGCTGCCCGTACTGCTGCCCCGGCTGTCCGTAGTGCTGCCCGGACTGTCCGTAGGGCTGCCCCTGCTGCCCCTGCTGCCCCTGCCCCTGCTGCTGCGCGTACGGGTCGTACTGCTGTTGCTGCTGGTGGCCGGGCTGGGCGTGGCCCTGTCCCTGTGCCTGTCCCTGTGCCTGGCGGTACACGGGGCGGCCGTACTCGTCGTAGCCGACGAGTTCGTACTGGTCGTCGCCGTGTCCCGGGTCGTATCCGTCGTTCACCGGTGCCCCTCTCGGCTCACTCGCCGCGGTACAGGTGGCGTTTGTCGATATAGCGCACGACTCCGTCGGGCACCAGGTACCAGACGGGATCGCCCTTGGCGACTCTCGCACGGCAGTCCGTGGAGGAGATGGCGAGGGCGGGGACCTCGACCAGCGAGACGCCGCCCTTGGGGAGTCCGGCGTCCGTGAGGGTGTGGCCGGGCCGGGTGACGCCGATGAAGTGGGCGAGGGAGAACAGCTCCTCGCTGTCGCGCCAGGTGAGGATCTGGGCGAGGGCGTCGGCCCCGGTGATGAAGAACAGGTCCGCGTCCGGGTTGAGGGCGCGCAGGTCGCGCAGGGTGTCGACGGTGTAGGTGGGGCCGCCGCGGTCGATGTCGATGCGGCTGACGGAGAACTGCGGGTTCTCGACGGTCGCGACGACCGTCATCAGATAGCGGTCCTCGGCCGCGGAGACCGCGCGGTGGCTCTTCTGCCACGGCTGCCCGGTCGGCACGAACACCACCTCGTCGAGCTGGAACTGCGCGGCGACCTCGCTGGCGGCCACGAGGTGGCCGTGGTGGATCGGGTCGAAGGTGCCGCCCATGACGCCCAGGCGTCGCTTGCCGGCCGACGGGCCGTCGGCCGGACCGTCCACCGGGCCCTGGACCGGACCGGTGGCGCGGGCGGGCACCGCGTTCTGCGTGCCGCGCGCCGGCGCGTGCGCCGGGCCGGTAGGCGTGTCGTGCTCTCCCATGCGAGCAGACCCTACCGGCCCGCCCGGAGTGACCCGGTCGCGCCCACGGAGCCGCGGGCTCAGCGGTCGCGGTTGAACCGGGTGGTGATCCACAGCAGGAGCAGCAGGATGACGAACGCGCCGATGCCGGTGACGTAGGGGCTGAGGCTCTCGTGGTTGCCGCCGTGCTCCTCGCCGCCCTCGGCGGCGAGGGTGACGAACTGGGCGGCGCTGAGGGGAAGGCTCATCTTCGGCAGGACCTATCCGGTGTGGGCGGGACAAGACGTCCGCTCATCGTATGCGGGCGCGCGAGGACCGGGGCGACCGGGGAACCTTCGGGTCTCCTCAGTCGTCCTTCTGCTTGTACCCCCGCAGCAGGAACCACGCGGTCAGCACACAGCCCACCACCATCACGATCAGGACGATCCGGAGCAGATTCCCCGGCCCCTGCTGCTCGGCGGCGGTCGCGGCCCCGGCGAGCCAGTCGGTGTGGGGGATGTGCTGCATGGCGTGGACTCCTTCGACGTACTGCCCGTCCACGGTATCTCCGCCTAGGCTGGGCCCGGCTCGGGGGGCGCAAAGGGCCGCACAAGGGTTCGCAAAGACCATACGTACGTCCAGGTCACACATACGCGCATGGGGGAAGAGATGTCCGACGGCCACCACAACGGGCACGAGAACGTGCCGAGCAGGCAGCGCAGGCGCTTCCCCGGGATCTCCTCGCGGGCGTACGAGCATCCGGCCGACCGCAGTGCCCTGGTGGCGCTGCGCAAGCTGAGCGGCTTCGACACGGTCTTCAAGGCGCTGAGCGGTCTGCTGCCCGAGCGGAGCCTGAGGCTGCTGTTCCTGTCCGACTCGGTGCGCGTCTCGGACCGGCAGTTCGCCCATCTGAACGTCATGCTGCGCGACGCCTGCTACATCCTGGACCTGGAGAAGGTCCCCCCGATGTACGTCAACCAGGACCCGGTGCCGAACGCGATGTGCATCGGCCTGGACGAGCCGATCATCGTCGTCACCACGGGCCTGGTCGAGCTGCTCGACGAGGAGGAGATGCGGGCGGTCGTCGGGCACGAGGTGGGGCACGCCCTGTCCGGGCACGCGGTCTACCGGACGATCCTGCTCTTCCTGACCTCCCTCGCCGTCCGGGTCGCCTGGATCCCGCTGGGCAACGTGGCGATCATGGCGATCGTGACCGCGCTGCGCGAGTGGTTCCGCAAGTCGGAGCTGTCCGCCGACCGCGCGGGACTGCTGGTCGGCCAGGACCTCCAGGCCTCCATGCGGGGCCTGATGAAGATCGCGGGCGGCAACCACCTGCACGAGATGAACGTGGACGCGTTCCTGGAGCAGGCCGAGGAGTACGAGGCGGGCGGCGACCTGCGCGACTCGGTGCTGAAGATCCTGAACGTGCTGCCCCGCTCGCACCCCTTCACCACCGTGCGGGCCGCCGAGCTGAAGAAGTGGGCGGCCTCCCGGGACTACCAGCGGACCATGGACGGCCACTACCCGCGCCGCGACGAGGACAAGGACACCTCGGTGCGGGACTCCTTCCGGGAGTCGGCGTCCCACTACGCCACGCATGTGCGCAGCTCCAAGGACCCGCTGATGAAGCTGGTCAACGACATCGCGGGCGGCGCCGGTGACCTCGGTGACCGGATGCGGCGGGGCTTCGGCGGCTTCACGGGCTCCCAGCCGAGGCCGCCCAAGGACGACGGCGGGCCGGCGCAGGGGCCGGGCGGATCCGAGGGACCCGGGGGACCCGGGGAGTCCGAGGGGCCCGAGGGATCCGAGGGACCCGGCGGTGACGGTCCGGAGTCTCCCCGGGACGGGTCGCCGCGCGACGGCGCCTGACCGCGTCCTGTCCCGCGCTCACACCTTCGGCCGGGCGTTCTCCGCGAGGCTGCCGCACAGCGCCGTGGCGCTGTCCGAGGTGTACGGGTCGGTGCCGGCCGGGACGCCGGCCCCCGCCTCCTGGCCGGCCAGCAGCGGACGGAGGTGGTTCGCCGCGTCCTCGGCGCAGGACAGCGGCCCGGCCCGGACGTAGGAGGCTACGAGCCGGGTCTGGTGCAGCCGCAGGTCGTCCCGGTCGAAGCGGAAGTGCAGCTCGCGCCGGAGGGTGAACAGCGACACCTCGCCCCGGGCGTCGTCGGCCGGTCGCAGCGCGTACACCATGGTGTGGTCGGCGGTGACCTCCAGGGTGCTCGCGTCGCTCTCCACGACCCGCAGGCTCCCGTCCACCCGGATCTCCGGGTCGGCCAGCTCGGCCCGGGCCGGGTCGAAGCGGACCAGCCACCCCGTGGGGGTGTGCCGGCCGTCGGAGGCGGGTTTCTCGAAGCTCTCGTCGAACTGGCGGAGCTGGTCCGGGTCCAGCAGCACCCGCACCGAGCGCACCTCCTCGCCGCCGAGCACCTCCGGGTCGAGCGCCGAGCGGACGATGTAGTTCTTGGCGGTGGTGAGCGCGTTGAACACCTGGTCCTCGGAGAAGTGCGCCGTGCGCCGGGCGCCCGGCAGCGGGATGCCCTGGGCCGCGGTCCTGAAGTGCGCGGCGGGGCTGTGCGCGTACAGGAACGCGGCGTCGTCGGCGCCGGGCACCCGCTCCCGCGGGGCGAGCGGGACGACGGTCATCCGCACCGGCTCGGCGGCCCGCTGCCCGGTGGAGCTCTGGTAGGGGTGCCGTACGCCCATGTAGATGGCGGTGCCGAAGGCCACGGCTATCAGCAGGACGAGGATCAGCGCCTGCCGGGACAGTCCGGCCCGGCGCAGGGGCGGGCGGCGGCGTACGGCGGGCGCGTGGTCGGTGATGCGCTCCTGGGCGGAGAACTCCTGGAGCCGGGCAGCGCGCACGAACGACTCGTCGAAGACGACGGATCGGTACTCGTCCTCTCCGCCTCCGGGGCCGCCCTCGGGCGTTCCTCCGGGCGGACCGCCAAGCCCTGCCATACCTTCAGAGTGGGTCTGCGGAAGGTCGCGTAAACGCGCCGCCACAGGTCAAGTTGGGACAGCTTGCCGGCCCCCCGGAGGGCAGCTCAGGGGCTGCGCGGGATCACCGAGACGGCCGGCTGGGAGTAGTCGGCGGAGGCCGAGGGGGTCGCGGTGCCGCCCTGCTCCGGGCGGGTGGAGGCGGGGGGCGGGACCTGCTGCGTGCCGCCGCCCGAGGACGCGCCCCGGTAGACGGCCACGAAGGCCAGTGCGACCATGCCGATGCCCATCGCGAGGGCGAGCAGCCAGGCGACGGGACGGTGCCAGCGGACCTGCTTGCCGTAGGCCGCGGGAGCGCCGTAGGGGCGGTCGAGGAGGTCGCGGTCGTCGTCCGGGTCGTCGAGGTCGGGATCATGGCCGAAATCGCCGTACCCGTCGTCGTAGCGATCGGCTCTGCTGCGGCCTCGGCGGGCGGCCTCCGCCTCGGTGGCCTCGGCTCTGGCCTGCGCGGCGGCCAGGAGGCGCTCGACGGCGGTCGGCTCGTGCACCGCGGCCGCCCGTACGAAGGCCTCGTCGAAGACCACGGAGGCGAACTCTTCGTCCGACACCCCGCGGTCGTGGTCGTCGTCGGGCTCCCTGCCGTCCGGGAACGGCGTGCCCCCCACGTCCTCCGGCACGGCTCCAGAGTAGACCTGGGAGGTCGTTTTGGGCAGACGGCGGGGAAATTCATCCGGTGGGTGAGATGCCCCGATCGGTACGCCCGCGGCCCTCCCCCGGGGCGCCCGCGGCCGCGCCCGCCGTCAGCGCCGCACGTGCCCGTCGCCGGTGACGATGTACTTCGTGCTGGTCAGCTCCGGCAGCCCCATGGGGCCCCGGGCGTGCAGCTTCTGCGTGGAGATGCCGATCTCGGCGCCGAAGCCGAACTGGCCGCCGTCGGTGAAGCGGGTGGAGGTGTTCACCGCGACGGTGGTGGAGTCGACCAGTTGGGTGAAGCGCCGGGCGGCCTGCTGCGAGGTGGTCACGATGGCCTCGGTGTGGCCGGAGGTCCACAGCCGGATGTGCTCGACGGCCCGGTCCAGGGAGTCCACGACGGCGGCCGCGATGTCGTACGACAGGTACTCGGTCTCCCAGTCCTCGGGGGTCGCCTCGACGACGTTCGCGCCGGAGTCCTTGGCGTGGGCCATCACCCGCTCGTCGGCGTGCACGGTGACCCCGGCCTCCGCGAGTGCGGCCAGCGCGCGGGGCAGGAACTCGGCGGCGACGTCCTGGTGCACCAGGAGGGTCTCGGCGGCGTTGCAGACGCCGACGCGCTGGGCCTTGGAGTTGATCAGGATGTCGACGGCCATGTCGAGGTCGGCGTGCGCGTCGACGTACACGTGGCAGTTGCCGGTGCCGGTCTCGATGACGGGGACGGTGGACTCCTGGACGACCGTGCTGATCAGCGAGGCGCCGCCGCGCGGGATGAGCACGTCGACCAGGCCGCGGGCCCGCATCAGCTCGCGCACGCTCTCCCGGCTCTCGCCGGGCACCAGCTGCACGGCGTCGGCGGGCAGCCCGGCCCCGCCCACGGCGTCGCGGACCACCCGGACCAGGGCGGTGTTCGACCGGTAGGCGGAGGAGGAGCCGCGCAGCAGCACCGCGTTGCCGGACTTCAGGCACAGGGCGGCGGCGTCGACCGTCACGTTCGGCCGGCCCTCGTAGATGATGCCGACCACGCCGAGCGGCACCCTGACCTGGCGCAGGTCGATGCCGTTGGGGAGGGTGGAGCCGCGCACGACCTCGCCGACCGGGTCGGGCAGCGCGGCCACGTCGCGCACGTCGGAGGCGATGGCGCGGACCCGCTCCGGGGTCAGGGTGAGCCGGTCGACGATGGCCTCGCTGGTCCCGGCGGCGCGGGCCTTGGCCACGTCCTGGGCGTTGGCCTCGACGATCTCGCTCGTACGGACCTCCAGCGCGTCCGCGACGGCGAGCAGCGCGTCGTCCTTGGCGGCCCGCGGCAGCGGCGCGAGGTCGGCCGCGGCGGACTTGGCCCGGTAGGCGGCCCGGGTGACGGGTGACATCGAGTCGTACGGCGAGAGCGTGGTCATGGGGGGAAGGGTAGTGCGCGCGCTCCGGGCGGCCACCTGCCGTCCCATCCCGCGAGATAAGCCGGGAGAGGGGTCAAAACGGGTGAACGCCGACCGGCGTCGCGGGTGCCGGGCCGTACCCCGCGGCGATGCGCTGGTGGTAGGTGGCCCGGTCGATGACCTCCAGGCCGACGATCTCCCAGGGCGGCAGCCCCGCGGTCTGCCGGTGCTCGCCCCACAGGCGCAGGGCGACGGCGGCGGCGTCGTGCAGGTCGCGGGCCTCCTCCCAGTACCGGATCTCCGCGTGGTCGTCGGCGTACCGGCTGGTCAGCAGGAAGGGGTGGTCGTGCGCGAGCTGTTCGAGCGCCCGGCGCACCTCGGTGAGCGGGGCGCGGGCGCCGGAGACGCTGAGTGTGACGTGCCACAGGCGCGGGGTGTGCTCGGGCTCCTCGCCGTGGAACCGGTCGCCGGCGGCGACACTGGTCAGGGCGCGCTCCTCGCCGCCCGCCCGGTTCGCGCCCCGGGCGCCGCCGGGGCGGGCGCCCGTGCCGCCGCGGGCGCCCGCACCACCGCGGGAGGCGGTACCACCGCGGGGCGCCGCCGTCCCAGGGCGTACTCCGCTCACGACGGCCTCCTTCACGCACACGGCTCGGCCCGGTGGTCGGCCGGACTTGTCCCTGAGGAAAGTTGAGCAGGCCGCACGAGATCGCGGGGCGGTTTTGCGGAACGTCCACCACCGATTCGGGGACGTTTCGACCTATTACGGGTGCAGGATCACCAGATCGTCCCTGTGTACGACCTCGCGTTCGTACGCGGGTCCGAGTTCGCGCGCCAGTTCCCGGGTGGAGCGGCCGATCAGCCGGGGCATCTCCTTGGCGTCGAAGTTGACCAGCCCGCGGGCCACCGCCCGGCCCGTGCCGTCCCGCAGCTCCACCGGGTCGCCCGCGGCGAAGTCGCCCTCGACGCCCGCGATCCCGGCCGGCAGCAGCGACTTGCGGCCCTCGACGACCGCGCGCACCGCCCCGTCGTCGAGGACGAGCGCGCCCTGTGGGGCGGAGGCGTGCTGGAGCCACAGCAGCCGGTCGGCGGAGCGCCTGCCGGTGGCGTGGAAGTACGTGCCGGTGTCGCCGCCGGCCAGGGCGTCGGCCGCGTGGACGGCGCTGGTCAGCACCACGGGGATGCCGGCGGCGGCGGCGATCCGGGCCGCCTCGACCTTGGTGACCATGCCGCCGGTGCCGACTCCGGCCTTGCCCGCGCTGCCGATGTCGACGCCCGCGAGGTCGGCCATGTCCCGCACCTCGGCCAGCCGGGAGGTGCCGGGCCTGCTCGGGTCGCCGTCGTAGACGCCGTCCACGTCGGACAGCAGCACCAGGAGGTCGGCGCGGACCAGGTGGGCGACGAGGGCGGCGAGGCGGTCGTTGTCACCGAAGCGGATCTCGTCGGTGGCGACGGTGTCGTTCTCGTTGACGATCGGGAAGGCGCCCATCGCCAGCAGCTTGTCCAGGGTGCGGGAGGCGTTGCGGTGGTGGGCGCGGCGGCTCATGTCGTCACTGGTCAGCAGGACCTGGCCGACGCGGACGCCGTAGCGGGCGAAGGAGGCGGTGTAGCGGGCGACCAGCAGGCCCTGGCCGACGCTGGCGGCGGCCTGCTGGCGGGCCAGGTCCGTCGGGCGGCGGCGCAGGCCGAGGGGGGCGAGCCCGGCGGCGATGGCGCCGGAGGAGACGAGGACGACCTCCTTGTCGGCACCGCGCACCTTGGCGAGCACGTCGACGAGCGCGTCGACCCGGTCGGCGTCCAGGCCGCCCGCGGCGGTGGTCAGCGAGGAGGAACCGACCTTGACCACGATCCTGCGGGCCTCGCCCACGGCCTGCCTTGCCCCTGCCACGGCCCCGTCCGCCTCTCCCGTCGACACGCGCCGATCCCTGCGCCCGCCAGGCAATCTACGCGAAGGGAAAGGCCCACCGCACCGGAGTTCACGCTGCGGACAACAGCCACGCCCCCGCCCTCGTCCCGCCACCTCTCCACCACCCCCTCGCCACGCCCCTCGACGCCCCTGCCGCATCCCCACCGCACCCCTCCACGCCCCTCCCCCAACCCCGCCGCATCCCCGCCCGCACCCTCGCCGCATCTTCGCCGCGCCCCGCCGCATCCCCGCCGCACCTTCGCCGCGCCCCGCCGCACCCCTGGCACGGCCCTCTACGTCCATGCCACATCCCGGGCCCGCCTCCGCGCCGCCCTGGGGCCTCCTCGCCGCGGCCCGCCGCATTCCCGCCACGGCCCCCTACGCCCATGCCGCGCCCGCCACCGCCACGCCCCTCCACGTCCCCGCCGTACCGCAGACGTGACGCCACCGCGCTCCCGCCATGGCCCAACCGCATCCCCGGCCGGTCCGCGCCGCGCGTCCCGTCGTGGTCCGTGCCGCGTCCCGGCCCCCGGTGCCGTCCGTTTCCCCGCCGTGCCGGAGAGTCGGCGCAACACGCGCGTGTCGTCGGGCGGTCACCGCGCGTTAACCCGGTTGTCCGATGCGCGACGAGCCTGGAGCTACCGCAGTGCCCCTATCCCTGCCCCGCCGCCGTCTCCCCCGCCCGCCCGGGCGGCGGATCGCCGTGAAGCTGCTGGTCCTGGCCGTGCTGGCGGCCGCCTTCGCCGCACAGGCGGTGGGCGCCCTGATGCCGCACCTGCCGCTGCTGCTCGCGGCGAGCGCCGGTTCACTGGCCGCCGAGGGGGTGCTGTACCGGTGGCAGCGGGGCATGGTGTCGCTGTTCGCCAAGTCGCACGCCGATGTCACGGTCCGGCACGTGCTGCGCGACCTGCTGCTCGTGGTGGGTCTGCTGCGCCTGGGCGAACAGCACCGGGAGGGCGTCTACGCGCCGCTCGTCGCCGGGCTGCTCGTCCTCTACGCCCTGCACTGGTCGATCCAGGCGGTGTCCGTCCTGGTCCGGCGCACCCGGACGCTGCCCGTGGTGACGCGGAACATCGACGCCTCCGCGCTGCGGCTGACCCCGGCGCCCCCGGCGCTGCTGCGCCGCCCGGGACCCCGGCTGGCGGTCTTCGGGCTGCCCGCGACGGCCGGGCTGCTGGCGACGGCGGCGACCGACGCGCCGGTGTACGGGGTAACCGGGCTCGCGCTGTCGCTGGGGGCGGCGCTGACCGGCCTGGGCGCGCTGCTGCTGCGGCTGCTGCCGGGGCGCAGGCCCGCCGGTGAGCAGGAGGTGCTCGACTGGTTCGACGCCTGGCTCGCCCGGTACCGGCCGACGGTCGGCCTGTACTTCTCGGGCGGGGCGTCCTCGGCGTACCAGGCGAACATGTGGCTGGAGCCGCTGGCCGGGCTGGAGGGGCGGCCGGTGATCGTGCTGCGGGAGCGGCACATGGTGCAGCGGATCGCGGCGACCGACATCCCGGTGGTGTGCCTGCCGAAGGTGTCCACGCTGATGCGCCTGGAGCACTCGACGCTCCGTGTCCTCCTCCACCCGTCCAACTCCGGCAAGACCTCGCAGGTCCTGCGCATCCCGACGATCAAGCACGCCTTCGTCAACCACGGGGAGAGCGACAAGCTGTCCTCGTGCAACCCGTACGCGAAGGCGTACGACGAGGTGTGGGTGGCGGGCCCCGCGGCACGCGAGCGGTACGCGCTGGCGGAGGTGGGCGTCGAGGACAAGGACGTGGTGGAGATCGGCCGCCCGCAGCTGGACGCCGTACGGCCGTACGCGGGGCCGCCCGCGCCGGGGGCGTTCACGACCGTCCTGTACGCGCCGACCTGGGAGGGCTGGGACGGCAATCCCGGCAACACCTCGGTGGTCGAGGCCGGGGAGAACCTGGTGCGGGCGCTGCTCGCCGACCCGGGCGTACGGCTGCTGTACAAGCCGCATCCGCTGACGGGGTCGGTGGACCCGCGGGCCCGGGCCGCCGATCTGCGCATCCGGGAGCTGGTGCGGGCGGCGAACCGGGAGCGGGGCGGTCCGCGTCCCGACGCGTCGGCGGCCACCGCCCTGGCCCGGCGTGCGGCGGAGCTGGACCGGCTCACCGCGGCCGGCTTCCGGCCGGCGGCGGACCAGGCGGAGCGGATGCTGCGGCAGCCGGCGCCGGAGGCCGGGCGGGCGGCGGCCGTACGGCGGGCCGAGGCCGCGTGGGAGGAGGCGTACTGGGCGTCGCTGCCGGTGTGGGAGCACCAGGTCGTCACGGACGCCCGGCCGCCGCTGTACGCCTGCTTCAACCGGGCCGACCTGCTGATCAGCGACGTGTCGAGCGTGATCAGCGACTTCCTGGCGAGCGGCAAGCCGTACGCGGTGGCCAACACCAGCGCGCTGGCCGAGGACGTGTTCCGCAAGTCGTTCCCCACGGTGGCGGCGGCGACCGTGCTGGAGCCGGACGCGTCCGGGGTACCGGCTCTGCTGGCGGCGGTGCGCCGTCCGGAGCGGGACGAACTCGCCCAGGAGCGTGCCGCGTTGGCCCTGCGTCTGCTGGGCCCGGCCGAGCCGCCGTCCCGGGAGCGCTTCGCCGGTGCGGTGCGGGCCCTGTGCGCGGCGGCCGGCGAACACCGTATCCGCAGGGCCGAGCGCCTCGCCGCGGACGTCTCCGTCCCTGGTCCCCGACTGGGAACCGACACGAGCGCGCTGCGCGAGCGGCGTTGAGGGCAGGCCGGTCGTCCGGGCGGACGGGCCCGGACGGACGGTCAGGAGTAGACCGGCGGATCCAGGGAACATGAGAAGAACTTGAAACCACCCTGTGGGCGTTCTGGGCACATGTGTGGATACTCATAAGAGCTGTTGGGGCAAGATCGGGCATACCCCTCCAACAGGACCGTTACGCTTGGCCGCAAATCACAGACTCTCCCGCTACGGTACGCGGCAACACACGGACAGCTTCCCCTTCGAACAGGTTGCAGGAATGCCCAGGTTCTCCCTCATCGTCCCGGTGCACAAGGTGCAGGGCTATCTGCCCGAATGCCTCGATTCGGTGCTCGGACAGGACTACGTGGATTTCGAGATCATCGCGGTCGACGACTTCTCACCGGACGGTTCGGGGGCCATTCTCGATGAATACGCGCAACACGACGCGCGTATCCAGGTGACACATCTCACGGAGAATGTGGGGCTGGGCCGTGCCCGGAACGTCGGGTTGGAAAAGGCCCAGGGCGACTACGTTCTGTTCCTGGACAGCGACGACACCCTGTCCGAGGGTGCGCTCACGGCGATAGCGGACCGTCTCGACGCGACGGACGACCCCGAGGTGCTCGTCTACGACTACGCCCGCACCTACTGGAACGGCAAGGTCAACCGCAATCAGTTGGCGGACCTGCTCGCACACACCGGCCCGGACGTCTTCTCCCTCGCCGACCGTCCGCAACTGCTGGACCTGCTCCAGATCGTCTGGAACAAGGCGTACCGGCGGGACTTCATCGCCCGCACCGGGCTCACCTTCCCGCCCGGCTACTACGAGGACGCGCCCTGGACGTTCGGTTCCCTGATCAGCGCCGAGCGGATCGCCGTGCTGGACCGGGTCTGCGTCTACTACCGGCAGCGGCGTGAGGGCGGCAACATCCTCAAGACGGTCAGCCGCAAGCACTTCGACGTCTTCGACCAGTACCGGCGGGTCTTCGAATACGTCGACGCGCACGAGGAACTCACCGAGTGGCGCGGCCCGTTGTTCCGCAAGATGGCCGACCACTACCTGACCGTCCTGGAGCGTCCGGGCCGGCTGCCGCGGGAGGCGCGGGCGGAGTTCTTCCACCGCGCCGCGGCCGACTACCGCGCCCGCGTGCCGAAGGGCTTCACCCGGCCGGGCGGCGGCCGCGGTTACAAGTACGCGATGCTGGAGCGCGACGCATACGCCACCCTGGTGAGCGCCCTCGCCGCGGTGAAGGTGCGCCGGCGGGTCAAGAAGAGCGTCCGCACCGCGGTCAACCGGTCCAAGCGCGGCGCGATGCGCGCCCTCTACCAGTCGCAGCGCGCACTTCCGCTCGACGACAACCTGGTGCTGTTCTCCGCCTACTGGAGCCGCGGCGTCTCGTGCAACCCGGCCGCCATCGACGCCGAACTGGCCCGGCGGGCCCCGCATCTGCGCCGTGTCTGGGCGGTCCGCGCCGAGCACGCGGACCAGGTGCCCGAGGGCGTACCGGTGGTGCGCGTGGGCTCGCGCGAGTACTGGTCGGCGGTGGCCCGCGCCAAGTACCTCGTGAACAACGTGAACTTCGCGGACTCCGTGGACAAGCGCGAGGGTCAGATCCACGTCCAGACCCACCACGGCACCCCGCTGAAGACCATGGGCCTGGACCAGCAGAAGTACCCGGCCTCCACGGACATGGACTTCGAGAAGCTCCTGGAGCGGTGCGACCGCTGGGACTACAGCCTCAGCTCCAACCAGTTCTCGACCGTGATCTGGGAGCGGGTCTACCCCTGCTCCTACACCACCCTGGAGACCGGCTACCCGCGCAACGACATCCTCGTCAACGCCACGGCCGAGGACGTGCGCGCGGCCCGCGCCGAGCTGGGGCTGGCCGACGGTGTCAAGGCGTTCCTGTACATGCCTACGCACCGTGAGCACCAACCGGGTTTCGTCCCGCCGGTGCACCTGGCCCGGTTCGCCCGCGAACTCGGTCCGGACGTGACGCTGCTGGTGCGCGGCCACTACTTCTACGGCGACTCCCCGCACATCGCCGAGCTGCGCCGCACCGGCCGCATCGTGGACGTCTCCGGCTACGCCCGGGTGGAAGACCTGTACCTCGCGGCCGACGCCCTGATCACGGACTACTCCTCGGCGATGTTCGACTACGCGGTGCTGGACCGCCCGATCATCAGCTACGCCCCCGACTGGGACGTCTACTCCGCGGTACGCGGCACCTACTTCGACCTGCTCCAGGAACCGCCCGGCGAAGTGGCCACCACGCAGGCGGAGCTGCTGGCGCTGCTCGCCTCCGGGACGTACGACAACCCGGAGGCGACCAAGCGCCGGGACGGCTTCCGCAGGCGCTTCTGCGAATTCGACGACGGCCACGCGGCCGAGCGGGTCGTACGACGAGTCTTCCTGGGCGAGGAGAGCCTGCTGCCCGTCGTCCCGTTCGACGACCGTTCCCACGCCCCGACACCCATCCAGGCGCTCGAACCTGTCGAGCGGGCCTGACCACGGAAGGAACCGCACCCAGTATGGCCCCTCGGCTCAGTGTCATCGTCCCGATCTACAACGTGGAGCGGTATCTCCCCGCCTGCCTGGACTCCTTGGCCGCGCAGACCTTCCGCGACATCGAGGTACTGATGGTGGACGACGGTTCACCGGACGATTCGGCCTCGATCGCCGCCGCATACGAGACCCGCGACCCCCGTTTCAAACTGATCCGCAAGGAGAACGCCGGCCTCGGCGCGGCGCGCAACACGGGAATGACGCGGCTGGCGCCCGAGTCGGAGTACGTCGCCTTCGTGGACAGCGACGACATGATCCCGCCGAACGCCTACCGGCTCATGGTGGACAGTCTCGACGAGAGCGGCTCGGAATTCGTCACGGGCAACGTCCAGCACATCAACAGCACCAAGATCTGGCAGTCCCCCATGCACCGCATCCTCGCCGGCGGTGCGGTCAGGCGGACGCACATATCGCGGAACAAGAAGCTGCTGACCGACCGAATAGCCTGCAACAAGGTGTTCCGCCGCTCGTTCTGGGAGAAGCACGACCTCTCCTTCCCGGAAGGCGTACTGTACGAGGACGTCCCGGTGATCCTTCCGGCGCAATTCCTCGCCGAAGCCGTGGACATCATCAGCGAGCCCACGTACTACTGGCGACTGCGCGAGGGCGAGGCCGCCCCCTCCATCACCCAGCGCCGGACCGAGCCGAAGGCCGTGCGGGACCGTGCGGCGGCGGTGGAGTCCGTCAGCCGGTTCTTCGCCTCCCAGCCCGGCGAGACGAGCGCCGAGCTGAAGAACGCGTACGACACCACCGCCCTCACCGGTGACCTCCGGATCTTCCTGAACGTCCTGCCGGACGGTGACGCGGAGTTCCGCGCCGAGTTC
This sequence comes from Streptomyces sp. NPDC059906, assembly GCF_042730645.1. NCBI lineage: Bacteria > Bacillati > Actinomycetota > Actinomycetes > Kitasatosporales > Streptomycetaceae > Streptomyces > Streptomyces sp. NPDC059906. The sequence goes on along the minus strand of NZ_JBHWKU010000020.1, from coordinate 29,226 downwards.
CTGCGCGTGATCAACAACTACCTGGACCAGGTCGACCCGCGCGTGGTCATGGAGCTCCCGGCGACCGCCCGCGTCAAGTGGCTGCTCGTCCGCAGACACGCGCTGGACGAGCTCGTGGACCTGCTCCGGGCGGAACGGCGCGGTGACGCCGTGAAGATCACCGGCTTCCACCGCAAGTACGTCGACTACCCCGGTCTGGGAACGGCCGCCACCCGCCTGCCGAAGAAGGCGCGCCGTATCGATCCCGACCTCAAGCTCCACGCCCCCCTCCAGGACATCCGCTGGGAGGACGGACGGCTGCGGTTGGCCGGACACGCGTGGATCGACCAGATCGACCAGGCCAACCGGCGCAGCGCGGCCAAGGTCCTCGTGTTGAAGAAGGACGGCTCCCGCAGGGCCACGATTCTGCCGCTGCGCAACACTTACGTCCCGGAGGCCACGTCGCTGTCCGGCCGCAAGCACACCAACTACGACTGGTCGGGCTGGGAGACGGACCTCGACCCCCGCAAGCTCCGCAGGGGCTCCCACTGGGAGGAGGGCACCTGGCGGGTCGGCATCGGCATCGCCACCGCCGGACTCCTGCGCAAGCGCGCGGTCCAGGTGAAGGGCCCGACGTGGGCCAACCACCCGCCCTACCAGTGGCTGGACGACGACTTCCGGCTGCTGCCGACGCCGGTCAACGGAGCGCTGCGGCTGACCGTCGAGCGGGTACGCGCGCTGATCACGGGCCACCGGGCGGTCGGCGCGGACATCGAGATCGACGGCGAGATCCGCGTGCCGCTGGACGCGGGAGAGAGTGTCTCGCTGCGCGTCACCAACAAGAAGAGCGGCGAGCGGCTGCACTACCCGGTCACGCTGAGCGCGGCCGACGGCGCGCACACCCCGTTCACGGTGCGGGTGCCGATGCGGGACGTCGCCCTGCTGCCGGAGCACCAGGACGTAGTGAAGGAGGAGAACGCCGCCGGCGGTGCCGACCCCGCGGCGGCCTCCCGGCGCAACTGGAGCACCCAACTGGTGGCGGTGGCCGCCGACGGGGGCGAGCGCCGTTTCTCGACCGTGGTCCGTGAGGGGCTCGCGGACGGGGAGATGCGGCTGCCGGCGTCCCTCGCGGAGAACGCCGACCGCAACGAGATAGCCCTGGTCTCGGGACACAACGGCTACCTGAAGTTCTCCGGCCGCCCCCTCCAGGCGAAGATCACGTCGGTGCGCTGGACCGGGGACCGCTATGTCGTCGAGGGCGTGAGTGCCGCCGACATCGACGGGGCGGACTTCGTCGTGAAGGCCCGGGACCGGTTCGACGAGAAGACCGTGGCCCTGCGGACCTCACCGGACGGTTCGTTCGGCGCCGAGTTCACCCCGGCGTCCATGTCCGGTCCCGACGGAACGCTGCCGCTCAAGAGCGGGCGCTGGAACTTCTTCCTGCGCACCCCCGACGACCACGACATCCCGTTCCTCGTCGACCGGCTCGCCGTGGACGGCTTCCCGGTGCTCGGCGCCGCGAAGGACCGGGAGTACGAGTTCGAGTCCCGTTGGTACAACTTCCCGCAGCTGCACTGCCCGTCCGACCTGTCCGTCCTGGAGCGCGGTGCCTACCGTCAGGAGCGGCTGCGCAAGGACGTGTACGAAGCGGGGCGGACCCAGCCGCTGCGGGACGCGGTGCTGTTCATCAGCTACAACGGCAAGCAGTACTCGGACTCGCCGCGCGCGATGCACGAGGAGCTGCTGCGCCGGGGGGCCGACCTGGAGTACCTGTGGCTGGTCCGGGACGGTCAGGTGGACCTGCCCGACACCGCGCGCAAGGTGCGTTTCTGGAGCACCGAGTGGTACGAGGCGCTGGCCCGCTGCCGCTACATCGTCACCAACGCGCACCTGCCGCACTGGATGGAGCGCCGTCCGGGGCAGGTGATCGTGCAGACGTGGCACGGCACCATGCTGAAGAAGATCGGCCTGGACATCGAGGCGCCGAAGTTCGACCCCCAGTACCACGAGCGGCTGATCCAGGAGGCCCGCAACTGGACGATGCTGGTCTCCTCCAACCGCTTCAGCACGCCGATCCTCAAGCGCGCCATGGGCTTCGACGGAAAGATCATCGAGACCGGGTACCCGCGCAACGACTACCTCTACGCGCCGGACCTCGCCGAGCGTGCCCGGGAGATCAAGGAGCGGCTCGGCGTGCCCTCCGACAAGCGGGTGATCCTCTACGCGCCGACCTGGCGGGACGACCTCTCGCACCGGCGGGGGCAGTTCAAGTTCGACCTGCGCATCGACGTCGAGGACGCCCGCGCGCGGCTGGGTGACGACCACGTGCTGCTGATCCGCCGGCACTCCAACGTCGTGGACAGCATTCCCGGCGCGGGCAACGGCTTCGTGCACGACGTCTCGGAGTACCCGGACATCGCGGATCTGTATCTCGCCGCCGACGTGCTGGTGACGGACTACTCCTCGGTGATGTTCGACTACGCGCACCTGAAGCGGCCCATGCTGTTCTTCACGTACGACCTGGAGCACTACCGGGACAAGCTGCGGGGCTTCTACTTCGACTTCGAGAACGACGCGCCGGGTCCGCTGATCCGCACCTCGGAAGAGCTGGTGAGCGCGCTGGGCGACCTGGACAAGGTGTCGGCCCAGTACGCGGACCGCTACCGGCGCTTCCAGGAGCTGTTCTGCGAGCTCGACGACGGCAGGGCCGCGGCACGCGTCGTGGACCTGATGCTGGAGCAGGCGCAGGAGGTCTGACGCCCGCTGCCGCGAAGGGGGCAGGCGCCCGGCACTCAGCCCGGTCGCCTGCCCGAAGCCGTCTAGAACGGCTCGAAGCCGTCGAACTCCTGCTGGGCCTCGTCCCGTTCGGCGTCCCGGTCGCGGCGGCGCTGGGCGGCCGGGCGGGGTGCCTCGAAGCGGTGGTCCTCGCCGCGGCGGCCGAGCATCTCGGCGCCCGCCGTGACCGAGGGCTCCCAGTCGAAGACGACCGCGTTGTCCTCGGGGCCGATGGCGACGCCGTCGCCGTTGCGGGCGCCCGCCTTCATCAGCTTGTCCTCGACACCGAGGCGGTTGAGCCGGTCGGAGAGGTAGCCGACGGCCTCGTCGTTGTTGAAGTCGGTCTGGCGCACCCAGCGTTCGGGCTTCTCGCCGCGCACCCGGAACAGGCCGTCCTCCTCGCGGGTGACGGTGAAGCCCGCATCGTCCACGGCCTTGGGCCGGATGACGATCCGCGTGGCCTCCTCCTTCGGCCGGGCCGCCCGCGCCGCGGCGACCAGCTCGGCGAGCGCGAAGGACAGCTCCCGGAGACCCATGTGGGCCACGGCCGACACCTCGAAGACCCGGTAGCCGCGCGCCTGAAGGTCCGGCCGGACCATCTCGGCGAGGTCCTTGCCGTCGGGCACGTCGATCTTGTTGAGGACGACGATCCGCGGCCGGTTGTCCAGGCCGCCGTACTCGCTCAGCTCCGCCTCGATGACGTCCAGGTCGGAGAGCGGGTCGCGCTCGGACTCCAGCGTCGCCGTGTCCAGGACGTGCACCAGCACGCTGCACCGCTCCACGTGCCGCAGGAACTCCAGGCCCAGGCCCTTGCCCTGGCTGGCACCGGGGATGAGACCGGGGACGTCGGCGACGGTGTACACGGTCTCGCCCGCCGTCACCACGCCCAGGTTGGGGACGAGCGTCGTGAAGGGGTAGTCGGCGATCTTCGGCTTGGCCGCGCTCAGCACGGAGATCAGCGAGGACTTGCCGGCGCTCGGGTAGCCGACCAGCGCCACGTCGGCGACGGTCTTCAGCTCCAGCTGGACGTCCTGGAGGTCGCCGGGCTCACCGAGCAGCGCGAAACCGGGCGCCTTGCGCCGCGCCGAGGCCAGCGCCGCGTTGCCGAGGCCGCCCCGGCCGCCCTGCGCGGCGACGTAGGAGGTGCCGTGGCCGACCAGGTCGGCGAGCACGTTGCCCGCGCCGTCGAGGACCACGGTGCCGTCGGGCACGGGCAGGACCAGGTCCTGGCCGTCCTTGCCGGAGCGGTTGCCGCCCTCGCCGGGCTTGCCGCCCGTGGCCTTGCGGTGCGGGGAGTGGTGGTAGTCGAGGAGCGTGGTCACCGACTGGTCCACGGTGAGGATCACGTCGCCGCCCCGGCCGCCGTTGCCGCCGTCCGGGCCGCCGAGCGGCTTGAACTTCTCACGGTGGACGGAGGCACAGCCGTGGCCTCCGTTACCCGCGGCGACGTGCAGTTCGACGCGGTCCACGAAGGTGGTCATGGGATGTGCCTCCAGTTACTGCCTACTGCGGGGATGTCTCTTGGGTAACACGCGAAAGGCGGACCCGCTTCCCCTCGGGGAAGTGAGGCCCGCCTCGCGAAAGTGTCCGGTCAGGCGACCGGGACGATGTTCACGACCTTGCGGCCGCGGTGGGTGCCGAACTGCACCGCACCGGCCTGCAGCGCGAACAGCGTGTCGTCGCCACCGCGGCCGACGCCGGCGCCCGGGTGGAAGTGGGTGCCACGCTGGCGGACCAGGATCTCACCCGCGTTGACGGCCTGACCGCCGAAGCGCTTCACGCCGAGCCGCTGGGCATTCGAGTCGCGACCGTTCCGGGTGGACGATGCGCCCTTCTTGTGTGCCATGTCTCCTCAGTCCCTTACTTCGCAGCCGCGGGGATCTCAGTGACCTTGATCGCCGTGTACTGCTGGCGGTGGCCCTGACGACGGCGGTAGCCGGTCTTGTTCTTGTAGCGCAGAATGTCGATCTTCTGGCCCTTGTGGTGGTCCACGATCTCGGCCTGGACCTTGATGCCGGCCAGCACCCACGGGTCGCTGGTCACAGCGTCGCCGTCGACGACGAGCAGGGTCGAGAGCTCGACCGTGTCGCCGACCTTGCCGGTGGAAATCTTGTCAACCTCAACGATGTCGCCGACAGCAACCTTGTGCTGGCGACCACCGCTGCGCACGATGGCGTACACGCGGATCTCACTCTCTCGCTCGGAACGGCACCCCCGCAGTCCAGCCACCCGGTGACACACGGACAGCCTCTCCCGGCCGGGGCCACGAGGGCCCGCACCCGGAAGGAAAGAGGTTTACGGGGATGTGACGCGTCAGTCGACACGCCGACGGTCAAGATTACGGGGCCGCACGACAGGGGTCAAACCGGGCCCTCGGCGTCAACCGGAGACGGCCGCGACGTACTCGGCGTACGCCTCCGCCGCCCGCGCGGGCGTCAGGTCGAGGTGCTCCAGGATCGTGTACCGGCCGGGCCGGGTCTGCGGCGCGAACTCCACGGCCCGCACGAACTCCTCGTCGCCGAACCCGATCTCCCGGGCCACCACCGGCAGCCCGTGCCGGCGCAGCGTGTCCGCCATCAGCAGGGAGCCCTCCCGGTCGCCGCGCAGGTACGTCGCGAAGGCCGCGCCGATGCCCACCTGCTCGCCGTGGCTGGCCGCGCGCCGGGGGTACAGCAGGTCGAGGGCGTGGCTGATCTCGTGGCAGGCGCCGGACGAGGGACGGGTGTGCCCGGCGATGGTCATGGCGATGCCGGACAGCACCAGGCCCTCGGTCAGCACGGTCAGGAACCCGTCGTCGCCGCAGCCGCCGGGGTGGCGCAGCACGGCCTCGCCGGCCTGCCGGGCGAGGGCGGCGGCGAGGCCGTCGACCTTCTCGCCGTTCACCCGGTGGGCCAGTTCCCAGTCGGCGACCGCGGAGACGTTGGAGACGGCGTCGCCGATCCCGGAGCGCACGAACCGGATCGGTGCCTCGCGGATCACCGCGAGGTCGACGACGAGCGCGATGGGCGTGGGCACGCCGTAGGAACCGCGGCCCGCGTCGTTGTCGAGGATGGAGACCGGCGAGCAGATGCCGTCGTGGGACAGGTTGGTGGCCACGGCGACCATGGGCAGGCCCACGCGGGCCGCGGCGAACTTGGCGCAGTCGATGACCTTGCCGCCGCCGAGACCGACGACCGCGTCGTAGCGCCCCGACTTCATGCCGTCGGCCAGCCGCACCGCGTCGTCGATCGTGCCGCCGCCGACCTCGAACCAGTCGGCGCCGGGCAGCGACGGCTCCAGCCGCCGGCGCAGCCGCGCCCCCGAGCCGTCGGAGATCGCCACGGCCAGCTTCCCGGACTGCGAGATCCGCTGGTCCGCCAGAACGCTCGCCAGGTCGTCCAGGGCGCCCGGCCGGACGTCCACGACGAGCGGCGAGGGGATGAGCCTCGTCAGTACCGGCACGTGGTCTCCTCTCCGCGCCGGGGCCGACCCGGCTGTCACTGATGATGCGCCCGACGGGGGCCGGGGAAACGTGTGGCCCCGTTCGCACGGAATCCGGGCGGACGGGGCCACATGCTGTGCGACAGGTGCCGGATCAGCCCTCGTCGGTGGCGGCCGTGACCGACGACGGTGCCTGCTGGGCGGCCGCCGCGGTCTTCTTCGACGCCGTCTTCTTGGCCGTGGCCTTCTTGGCGGTCGTCGTCTTGGCCGCCTTCTTGGCGGTGGCCTTCTTCGCGGTCGTCGTCTTCTTGGCCGCGGTCTTCTTGGTGGCGGCCTTCTTCGCCGTCGCCTTCTTGGCCGTCTTGCGGGCCGCCGCCTTCTTGGCCGGGGCGGCCTCCTCGGCCTCGGCCTGCGGTGCCTCCTCCTCCGTCGCGGCCGACGGGACGACCGTGACGGCCGCCTCCTCGGTGGACGTGGTGGGCTTGCGCACCGCCCGGCGCCGCGGACGGGCCGGGGCGGCGCTCTCGGCCGGCTCGGCGGCGGCCGGGACCGCCTCCGGTGCCTGCTCGGGCTCCGGCGCGGACTGCTCGGACACCGTGGTGGTGGTCTCCGGGACCGTCAGCACGGCGGCCTCGGCGCCCTCGGGCGAACCGGCCGGCGCGGACACCTTCCGGGTGGCCCGGCGGCGGGTACGGCCCTTGGGCGCGGCCTCCTCCGACCCGGGCGCCGGGGCGCCGGAGAACGCGTCCTCGACGGCTGCGGGCTCGGCCAGCACCTCGGCGGCGGGCTCGCGCCGCACGGGACGCTCGACCTCCTCCTTCACCGTGACGTCCTGCGCGGTGGGTGCCTCGGCGGGCGCGACCTCGGCCTTCGCGGCGTCGCTCTTCGTCGCCTCGCTCTTCGTCGCCTCGCCCTTCGCGGCCTTGGGCGCACCCGCCGGAGCGGACGCCCGACGGCTCGCGCGACGCCGGCCGCGACCGCGCGTGGCGGCGGCCTCGGCCTCGGCGGCGCTGCTGTACAGCTCCTCGTCCGCGCTGAAGTCGGGCGCCGGGAGGGCGACCGGCTCGGCCACCTCCGCGGCGACCTCCGCCTCGGACTCGGCGTCCGCCTCCTGCTCGGGCGTCGGGCCGGTCTCGACCCCGGCGACCGTCTCGTGGTCGTGCTCGTGCGGCTGCTCGGCACCGGCCCGCGCCCGCTTGCGGCGCTTGCCCCCGCCACCGCCGCCGGCCGACGACGGCTGGTCGAGGTGGACGATGACACCGCGGCCGTTGCAGTGCACGCAGGTCTCCGAGAAGGACTCCAGCAGGCCCTGGCCGACCCGCTTGCGGGTCATCTGGACCAGACCCAGCGAGGTCACCTCGGCGACCTGGTGCTTGGTCCGGTCCCGGCCCAGGCACTCCAGCAGGCGCCGCAGCACCAGGTCCCGGTTGGACTCGAGCACCATGTCGATGAAGTCGATGACGATGATGCCGCCGAGGTCGCGCAGCCTGAGCTGGCGCACGATCTCCTCGGCCGCCTCCAGGTTGTTCCTGGTGACCGTCTCCTCGAGGTTGCCGCCCTGACCGGTGAACTTGCCGGTGTTGACGTCGACGACGACCATCGCCTCGGTCCGGTCGATCACCAGCGAACCGCCGCTGGGCAGCCAGACCTTGCGGTCCAGCGCCTTGGCCAGCTGCTCGTCGATCCGGTACGTGGCGAAGACGTCGACCTCGCTGGTCCACTTGGACAGCCGCTCGGCGAGGTCCGGCGCCACGTGGGACACGTAGCCGTGGATGGTCTGCCAGGCGTCGTCGCCGCTGACGACGACCTTGGAGAAGTCCTCGTTGAAGATGTCGCGCACGACCCGGACGGTCATGTCCGGCTCGCCGTAGAGCAGCGAGGGCGCGTTCGAGCTGCCGCCGCTCTTCGCCTTCTTCTGGATGTCCTCCCACTGCGCCTGGAGCCGCTCGACGTCGCGGCGCAGCTCGTCCTCGCTGGCGCCCTCGGCGGCGGTGCGCACGATGACGCCCGCGTCCTCCGGGACGATCTTCTTCAGGATCGACTTCAGCCGGGACCGCTCGGTGTCGGGCAGCTTGCGGCTGATACCGGTCATCGAGCCCTCGGGCACGTAGACCAGGTAGCGGCCGGGCAGCGAGACCTGGCTGGTCAGGCGGGCGCCCTTGTGACCGATCGGGTCCTTGGTGACCTGCACCAGGACCGGCTGGCCGGACTTGAGCGCGGACTCGATGCGGCGCGGGCCGTTCGCCATGCCCAGCGCCTCGAAGTTGACCTCACCGGCGTACAGGACTGCGTTGCGGCCCTTGCCGATGTCGATGAAGGCGGCCTCCATCGACGGCAGCACGTTCTGCACCTTGCCGAGGTAGACGTTGCCGACGTACGAGGTGGCCTGCTCCTTGTTGACGTAGTGCTCGACGAGCACCCCGTCCTCCAGGACGCCGATCTGGGTGCGCTCGCCGTGCTGGCGGACGACCATGACGCGCTCGACGGCCTCGCGGCGGGCCAGGAACTCGGCCTCGGTGATGATCGGCACGCGCCGGCGGCCCTGCTCGCGGCCCTCGCGGCGGCGCTGCTTCTTGGCCTCCAGACGGGTCGAGCCCTTGATGGACTGCACCTCGTCGGACGGCTCGCTCTTCTCCCGCGCCGGCCGCGGCTCGCGCACCTTGACCACGGTGCGCTCGGGGTCGTCGGTGGCGGAGTCGGCCTCGCCCGAGCCGTCCCCGGCCCGGCGGCGACGGCGACGACGGCGCCGGCTGCTGCTGGAACCGCCGCTCTCGCCGGCGGCCTCCTCGCTCTCCTCGGCGTCCTCGTCCGCCTGCTCGGCGGTGTCCGATCCAACCTGATCGGCTCGGTCGGCGGCGGTGTGCTCGCCCTCGCCGTCGCTCAGGTCGCCGTCGGCGGAGTCGCCCCGGCGACGGCGACGGCCGCCCCGGCGACGACGGCGGCGCGAACCGGACTCCTCGTAGCCGTCGGCGTCGTCGTGCTCGTCGCCCGACTCGTCGGCGTCGGCCTCGGACCCGGCCTCGGTCTCGGTCTCGGCGGGGCTCTGAGCCTGGGCCCGGGCCGCGGGCTCGTCCTCGGTGACGGCGGACGCGGCCCGCTCCTCGGCGGCCTCCTCGGCGGCGGCACCCCGGCGCTTGCGACGGCGGCGGGAGGCGGCGGACTGCTCCTCCGGAGCGGCCTCCACGCTCTCCTCGGCCGGCTTCGCCGTCTCGGCACCGGCCGCCTCGGCGGCGGCCTCGGCCGCGGCCCGCTCGGGCGTCTGGAACTGCGGCTCGGCGAACACGGGCGCCTGGAACACGGCGACCGCGGGACGCGACGGGCGCTTGGGCGCCTCCCCCTCGTCGGACGCCGCGGCGGCGGTCTGCGCCGGGGCGGCGAAACCGGTGGCGGCCTTGCGGGTGGACCGGCGGCGCGCACGACGCGGCGCGGCGTCCTCACCGGACTCGGCGGCCTTGGCGGGCGCGGCGCTCTCCGCGGCCTTCGCGGGCTCGGGGGCCGCGGCGGGCTTGGCGGGCTCGGGGGCCGCGGCGGCCTCGGACTCGCCCGCTTCGGCCGGGGCGGACACGCGGCGCGTGGCACGACGGCGGGTGCGGCCCTTGGGCGCGGCGCTCTCCGCCTCGGCCTCGGTCCCCGCTTCCTCCGTCTCGGCTTCCTCCGTCTCGGCCTCGACGGGCTCCGGGGCCACGGCGGCCGCAGGCTCGCTGACGGGCTGCCCGGCAGCCGTCGGCTCGGCGGCCGAGGTCACACTGCGCGTGGCACGACGGCGGGTACGCCCCTTGGGCGCGGCACTCTCGGTGGCCGCGACGGGCTCCGTGGTCTCCTCGGCCGGCACCGGCGTCTCGGCGGCGGGGGCCGCGGACACGACGGTCTCGGCCGCCTCCGCGGCCTCGGGCGCCCCGGCGGGCGCGGAGGCACGACGTACGGCACGGCGCCGCGACCGGGCGGGAGCCGCGGGCTCCGGCGCCGGCTCGGGAGCCTCGGCCACCTCGGCGGGGGCCGGCCCGGCCGGCGCGACGGTCTCCGCCGGCGCCTCGGAACCGCCGGACGGCGGACCCGCCGGGCGGGAAGCGGCCCTGCGCCGACGGCGCGGCGGCAGGGTGTCGCTGGGGGTGTTCGACTCGGAGTCCGTCGGGGTCGAGGACTCGGTGGATTCGGTCGGTTCGAGCATGCGGGGGTTTCTCCCGTCAGGCTCCCGGGCGCCGCGCCTGGTCCGGCATCGACATGTCGACCGCCGGTGACGTCCGCGGCTCGCGCGATGCGCGGTCGCCGCCGTCCGGGGCGCGGGCGCCGCTCGGAAGCTCATCCGTGTCTTGTCTCGCCGGTTCCGTACCCCTTGTCGTGCACGGCCTGGCGAAAGTCTTGTGGTCGGTGCGCTGCCCGACCCAGGTGGCTCCCGAGTTCGAGGGCGGCGCTACGACGTCCGTCCCTACGCGGAACCTTCCTTACGCCGGCGCCTTCGCGGCGGCGGAAGCGGCGGCCGGATGCGGCTCGGGCGCTTCTGCCTCGCGGTCGGGCGCGAGCGGGTCGGTCACCGCACCGGTCTCTTCATCGAACAGCCCCTGCGCCAGCCTGGTCACCGCTGCGGGGACCGGCGGCGCCAGGTCGGCCACGGCGCGAAGACCGGACAGGACGTCGTCGGGTCGTACGGCAGGCGTCACGTGCCGAACAACCAGCCGCAGTATCGCACAGGGCCGGTCGCTGGGCCTATCAGCCGGTGAACCGTGCGTGGTGACGCTCTCCAGATGCGCGACGGCGGAGCGGGTGTCGAAGGTGCGGACGCCGTTCTTCGTACGGCGCTGCACCTCCACCACCGGGGCCGCGTCGAAGGCCGCGACGGCCCTCTCCGCCTCGGCGGGCTCCACACCCTCCAGCCGCAGCTCCCACACGGAGGCCGTCAGCCGGTCGGCGAGCCCGGAGGTCCGGGCCTCGACCGCGTCGACGACGTCGAGCCCGGCGGGCAGCGACTCGTCGAGGAGCAGCCTCAGCCGCTCCGGATCGCGCGCTTCGGTGAGCGCGATCTCCAGGTACTCCGCCTCACTGCCCGTGCCGGTGGGTGCGGCATTGGCGTACGACACCTTCGGGTGCGGGGTGAACCCCGCCGAGTACGCCATCGGCACCTCGGCGCGGCGCAGCGCACGCTCGAAGGCGCGCTGGAAGTCACGGTGGCTGGTGAACCGGAGGCGGCCGCGCTTGGTGTAGCGCAGTCGAATGCGCTGCACCGCGGGAACGGGCGGCGGGCCTACGGGCTGTCGCTTGCCCAGGGGAACTTCTCCTTGTGTACGGCCGGCGGGACGGGCATCACCCTCACCTCGACGGGGGCGTGGCGCCCGGCCCTCTCCTCTAGAGTACGCGTTCCGGCCGCTGCGGGTTCCCGCCGGTACACGAACCGCCACGACGGGACGCCGTCCGGCGTCCGACCGTCGTGGCGGTTCGGTTCAGGGCAGGCGTCGCTCAGGCGAGGTCGCTCCGCGACCAGGTCCAGCTGCCGCCGTCGCCGCTGTCCCACACCTTCACCGGCTTGGCGAAGCCGGCACCCGTGCTGCTCAGCGTCCACAGGCCGGTGCGGTTGCCGGTACCGTCCGCCCGCGCACCGTAGTCGTACAGCACACCGACGTCACCGCGGCCGTCACCGTCGAAATCGCCCGCGACCGGCTTCGACCTGCTCCAGGACCAGCTGCCGCTGACCGCGCTGTCCCACGCCACGACCGGCTTGGCGAAACCGGAACCCGTGCTCCGCAGCGTCCACAGCGTCGTGCGGTTCCCGCCGCCGTCCGCGCGTACGCCGTTGTCGTACAGCACGCCGACGTCACCGCGGCCGTCACCGTCGAAGTCGCCGGAGACCAGCTCGGAGCTGCTCCAGGTCCAGCTGCCCGCGCCGTCGCCGCTGTCCCAGACCTTCACCGGCTTGGCGAAGCCGGCACCCGTGCTCCTGAGCGTCCACAGGCCGGTGCGGTTGCCGGTGCCGTCCGCCCGCGCACCGTAGTCGTACAGCACACCGACGTCACCGCGGCCGTCGCCGTCGAAGTCACCGGAGACCGGCTTCGACTTGTCCCCGGACCAGCTGCCGCTGACCGCGCTGTCCCACGCCATGACCGGCTTGGCGAAACCGGAACCCGTGCTCCGCAGCGTCCACAGCGTCGTGCGGTTCCCGCCGCCGTCCGTGCGAGCGCCGTTGTCGTACAGCACGCCGACGTCGTCGCGGCCGTCACCGTCGAAGTCACCGACGACCGGTTCGGAGCGGCTCCACGTCCAACTGCCGCCGTCCAGGCTGTCCCACACCCTCACCGGCTCGGCGAAGCCGGCACCGGTGTTGGTGAACGTCCACAGCGCGGTGCGGTTGCCGGTGCCGTCCGGTCGCGCGCCGTTGTCGTAGAGCACGCCGATGTCGCTGCGGCCGTCGCCGTCGAAGTCACCGGCGAACGTCTTCGAGCGGCTCGCGTTCCAGCTGCCGAAGTCCGCGCTGTCCCACCGGCGCTGCGGCGCGGCGAAGCCGGACTCCCCGCTGGTCAGCGACCAGATCGTGGTGCCGAAGCCCCCGCTCGTGGTGGCGCCGTTGTCGTAGAGCACGCCCACGTCGCTGCGGCCGTCACCGTTGAAGTCGGCCCTCGGGGTGGACCGGGCGGTGGCGGTGATCCAGTCCCGGACGTCGTCGACGCGCGTGCTGACCGCACTGGCGGCGGTCCCCTCCGGGGCCTCGTTGCCGAAGCAGCCCACCTGGTTGGAGCGGCTGCTGACCGCGACCAGCGCGAGCGTGCCGTCCACCGTGCCCACGGCGGGACCACCGGCGTCGCCCTGGCAGACCGACGCGCCGTTCTTCCCGGCGAGGGTGAGGTCGCCGCCGTCGACGGCGGTGACGGCGAACGTCCCGGTGTGCCTTTCGAGCGGCACCCACTCGCTCGCCGTGCGGCCGTGTCCCGCGACGGTCAGTTCCTGTCCGGCGGCGGGCGCGGTGGCGGCCACCGGAACGGGCGCCACACCCCGCACGGGCTGCGCGAGACGGGCCAGCACGAGGTCGCGCTCACCGTGCGGACGGAGCTCCACCACGGTGCGGGCCTGGCCGTCGCCCACGGTCGCGACGGTCTTCAGCGGGGGCGGCCCGGCCGGCAGCGAGAGGTCGGAGGCGGGGTTGTCGACGAAGCAACTGGCCGCCGTGAGCACCCACTCGGGGGTGACCAGCGAGCCCGAGCAGCCCCGCTGGTGGTCGCCGACCACGAGCCGGGCGGTGAAGCCGTAGTCGGCCCCGCCGTCGGGCTGACCGACCACCGCGTGCGTCGGAGCGGCGGCCAGGAACAGCAGCGGCGCCACGCCGAGCAGCGCCGCGGCCCTGACCCCGGCGACACGCCGGGATGCGCCCCGTCTGAGGCGGTTCGGAGGTGTAACGATCTTGCCACGTGCGTTCATCGCAGTCCTAGGGATCGTCCGGCCTTGCGGGCTGAAGGCTGCGGTCCGCCGACTGCTTTTCACTTGTCGAAGGGCACCCGGATCCGCCGAAACGCACAGTCCGTCCACCCCAGGTTCACAAGAAGAACCCCGTACCCGCACCCCTCCACCATCCAAGACGACGCTTCACGATCTCGTCCACGGGTTCGAAGCAAGGCAAACTGACCGTATGTCACGAACAACTCGTGACCTGCGTCACTTCACCGTCAACGGCAGCAGCTTCTTGCCGGTCGGGCCGACCTGGATCTCGGTGTCCATCGCCGGGCAGACGCCGCAGTCGAAGCACGGGGTCCAGCGGCAGTCGTCGACCTCGGTCTCGTCGAGGGCGTCCTGCCAGTCCTCCCAGAGCCACTCCTTGTCGAGACCGGAGTCCAGGTGGTCCCAGGGCAGGACCTCCTCGTAGCCGCGCTCGCGGGTGGTGTACCAGTCGACGTCGACGCCGGTGGGCTCCAGGGCCTCGTCGGCGCAGGCCATCCAGCGGTCGTAGGAGAAGTGCTCGCGCCAGCCGTCGAAGCGGCCGCCGTCGTCGTAGACGGCGCGGATGACGGCGCCCAGGCGGCGGTCGCCGCGGGAGAGGAGGCCCTCGACGATGCCGGGCTTGCCGTCGTGGTAGCGGAAGCCGATGGAGCGGCCGTACTTCTTGTCGCCGCGGATCTTGTCGCGGAGCTTGGCCAGGCGCTCGTCCGTCTCCTGCGCCGAGAGCTGCGGGGCCCACTGGAAGGGGGTGTGGGGCTTGGGGACGAAGCCGCCGATCGAGACCGTGCAGCGGATGTCGCCGGAGCCGGAGACCTCGCGGCCCTTGGCGATGACGCGGGTGGCCATGTCGGCGATCTGGAGGACGTCGTCGTCGGTCTCGGTGGGCAGGCCGCACATGAAGTACAGCTTCACCTGGCGCCAGCCGTTGCCGTAGGCCGTGGCGACGGTCCGGATGAGGTCGTCCTCGGAGACCATCTTGTTGATGACCTTGCGGATGCGCTCGGAGCCGCCCTCGGGGGCGAAGGTGAGGCCGGAGCGGCGGCCGTTGCGGGTCAGCTCGTTGGCCAGGTCGATGTTGAAGGCGTCGACGCGGGTGGAGGGGAGGGACAGGCCGATCTTGTCCTCCTCGTACCGGTCGGCGAGGCCCTTGGCGACGTCGGCGATCTCCGTGTGGTCGGCGGAGGAGAGGGAGAGCAGGCCGACCTCCTCGAAGCCGGTCGCCTTGAGGCCCTTGTCGACCATCTCGCCGATGCCGGTGATGGAGCGCTCGCGCACCGGGCGGGTGATCATGCCGGCCTGGCAGAAGCGGCAGCCGCGGGTGCAGCCGCGGAAGATCTCGACCGACATGCGCTCGTGGACGGTCTCGGCGAGCGGGACGAGGGGCTGCTTGGGGTAGGGCCACTCGTCGAGGTCCATGACGGTGTGCTTGCTGACCCGCCACGGGACGCCGGAGCGGTTGGGGACGACGCGGGCGATGCGGCCGTCGGGGAGGTACTCGACGTCGTAGAAGGCGGGGACGTAGACGCCGCCGGTCTTGGACAGGCGGAGGAGGAGTTCCTCGCGGCCGCCGGGGCGGCCCTCCGCCTTCCAGGCGCGGATGATCGCGGTGACCTCCAGGACGGCCTGCTCGCCGTCGCCGATGACCGCGCAGTCGATGAAGTCCGCGATCGGCTCGGGGTTGAAGGCCGCGTGGCCGCCGGCCAGGACGATCGGGTCGTCGATGCCGCGGTCCGCCGACTCCAGGGGGATGCCCGCCAGATCGAGCGCGGTGAGCATGTTGGTGTAGCCCAGCTCCGTGGAGAAGGAGAGGCCGAAGACGTCGAAGGCGCCGACCGGGCGGTGGCTGTCGACGGTGAACTGCGGGACGGAGTGTTCCCGCATCAGCTCCTCGAGGTCCGGCCACACGCTGTAGGTGCGCTCGGCGAGGACGCCCTGCTGTTCGTTGAGCACCTCGTAGAGGATCATGACGCCCTGGTTGGGCAGGCCGACCTCGTAGGCGTCGGGGTACATCAGGGCCCAGCGGACGTCGCAGGATTCCCATTCCTTGACCGTGGAGTTCAGCTCTCCGCCGACGTACTGGATCGGCTTCTGCACATGCGGGAGCAGGGCTTCGAGCTGCGGAAACACAGAAGGCACAGACTCGGCGGCTTCGGCAGGCATCTCACGGGACCTTTGTGTGCTGACAAGGGGGACCATCCAGCCTAACCCGGCCGGACCGGTCCCCCTTACCGCTCGCCCCGGGCGCGGTACCGCTCCCGCCCCGGGTGCCGTACCGCTCCCGCCCCGGGCGCTTGACTACGCCGACATCGGTCGCTGCACGGTGATCGACTGGAGCAGGCCGACCGCTATCCAGACGGCGAACATGGAGGAGCCGCCGTAGGAGACGAAGGGCAGGGGCAGGCCGGTGACCGGCATGATGCCGAGGGTCATGCCGACGTTCTCGAAGGTCTGGAAGGCGAACCACGCGACGATCCCGGCGGCGACCACCGTGCCGTACAGGTCGGGGGTGCTGCGGGCGATGCGGCAGGCGCGCCAGAGGACCACGCCGAGCAGGGCGATGATGAGTCCGGCGCCGAGGAAGCCCAGTTCCTCGCCGGCGACGGTGAAGACGAAGTCGGTCTGCTGCTCGGGGACGAAGCGGCCGGTGGTCTGGGAGCCCTCGAAGAGGCCGGAGCCGGTGAGTCCGCCGGAGCCGATGGCGATGCGGGCCTGGTTGGTGTTGTAGCCGACGCCCGCGGGGTCGAGGGCGGGGTTGGCGAAGGCGGCGAAGCGGGCGATCTGGTAGTCGTCCAGGATGCCGAGCTGCCAGACGGCGAGCGCGCCCGCGGTGCCGGCGCCGAGCAGGCCGAAGATCCAGCGGTTGCTGGCGCCGGAGGCGAGCAGGATGCCGAGCACGATGATGACCATGACCATGACCGACCCGAGGTCGGGCATGAGCATCACGATGAGCATCGGCACGGTGGCCAGGCCGAGGGCCTGGAGCACGGTGCGGTGGTCGGGGTGGGGCCGGTCCCCGGCGTCGACGCGGGCGGCCAGCAGCATCGCCATGCCCAGGATGATCGTGATCTTCACGAACTCCGAGGGCTGCAGGGAGAAGCCGCCGGGGAGCTTGATCCAGGAGTGGGCGCCGTTGATGGTCGAGCCGAGCGGGGTGAGCACCAGCAGGATCAGGGCCACGGACGCGCCGTAGAGGAGCGGCACGGCGGTGCGCAGGGCGCGGTGGCCGAGCCAGACGGTGGCGACCATCAGGGCGAGGCCGATGCCGGTGTTCAGCAGGTGCCGGGTGAGGAAGTAGTACTGGTCGCCCTGGTTGAGCTCGGTGCGGTTGCGGGTCGCCGAGTAGACGAGCACCGAGCCCATCAGGGACAGGGCGACCGCGGCCAGCAGTATCGGCCAGTCGAGCCGCCGGGCCATCGAGTCCCGGGCGAAGAGGCGGCTCCAGCCGCCCCTGTCGGGGCCGTAGCCGGAGACGTGGAAGCTGTCGCCGGTCATGCGCGTGCCCTCCGGCTTCTTCCGTTGCCGCCGCGCCGGGTGCCCCGCCGGGTGCCGTGCCGGGTGCCGTGCCCGGTGCCGCCTCGCCGTCGGTGGCGGCGGGTGTCGCGGTTCTCCCCGTTCTGGTTGGGGGTGGTGGCCGGCTGGGTCCCTTCCTCGACGGGGGCGTACTCCTCGTCCGGGGAGGCCTTCTCGTCGGGCTGGAGTTCCTTGACGACGTCCTTCGGCATCTTCGGCGACAGGATCGTGCCGTCCGTCTTGATCTTCGGGAGGCTCGCCTGCGGCTTGGGCAGCAGTGCCTTCTTCGGGTCGATGTCGCCGTCGTCGGAGACGCCGTACAGCGCGTCGTAGATGTTGCGGACGGCAGGTCCCGAGGCGCCGGAGCCGGTGCCGCCCTGGGAGATCGTCATGACGATCGAGTAGTCCTTGGTGTACGTCGCGAACCAGGACGTGGTCTGCTTGCCGTAGACCTCGGCGGTACCGGTCTTGGCGTGCATCGGGATCTTGTCCTGCGGCCAGCCGACCTGGGCGAACCGCCAGGCGGCGGTGCCGCGGCTGGCGACGCCGGCGAGGGCCTCGTCCATCTTGGCCAGCGTGGTCTTGCTTATGGGCAGCTTGCCGTGGGCCGTGGGCTCGATCTCGCGGACGGTCTTGCCGTCGGGGCTGACTACGGCCTTGCCGATGCTCGGGTCGTAGAGGGTGCCGCCGTTGGAGATGGCCGCGTAGATGGTGGCCATCTGGATGGGGGTGACGAGGGTGTCGCCCTGGCCGATGGAGTAGTTGATGGAGTCACCGGCGCGCATCTTGTTGCCGCTGTGGCAGTTCTCGTACGCGATCTTCTCGACGTAGGAGCCGTCCTTCTTGCCGGACTTGCACCAGGCGTCCTTGTTGGCCTCCCAGTAGTCCTGCTTCCACTGGCGGTCGGGGACGCGGCCGGAGACCTCGTTGGGGAGGTCGATGCCGGTCTTGTCGCCGAGGCCGAACTGGTGGGCGGCCTTGTAGAAGTAGTCGTTGGGGTCCTTGGGGTTCATCCCGCCGTCCTTCTTCCACTCCTGGTGGGCCAGGCGGTAGAAGACGGTGTCGCAGGAGAGCTCCAGGGCGCGGCCGAGGCTGATCGGGCCGTAGCTGGCCGACTCGAAGTTCTTGAAGACCTGGCCGCCGACGTTGTAGGCGCTGGAGCAGTCGTACCTGCCGTCGAACTCGTAGCCGGCCTCGACCGCGGCGGCCGAGGAGACCACCTTGAAGATGGAGCCGGGGGCCGCCTGGCCCTGGGTGGCGCGGTTGAGCAGCGGGTAGTTGGACTCCTTGCCGGTGAGCTGCTTGTAGTCCTTGGCGGAGATGCCGCCGACCCAGGCATTGGGGTCGTAGTCGGGGTTGGAGGCCATGGCGACGACGCGGCCGGTCTTGGCCTCCATCACCACGACCGCGCCCGCGTCGGCCTCGTAGAGCCGGTTGGTGTTGCGGTCCATCTGTTTGCGGGCGACCTTCATCGCCTCGTTCAGCTCGTACTCGGCGACCCGCTGGACGCGGGCGTCGATGCTGGTGACGAGGTTGGAGCCGGGGGTGCCCGGGTCGGACTCGGCCTCGCCGATGACGCGGCCGAGGTTGTCGACCTCGTAGCGGGTGACGCCGGCCTTGCCGCGCAGCGCCTTGTCGTACTGGCGTTCCAGGCCGGAGCGGCCGACCTGGTCGGAGCGCAGGTAGGGCGAGTCGGTGTCCTCGGCCTTCTGCAGCTCCTCGTCGGTGACCGGCGAGAGGTAGCCGAGGACCTGGGCGGTGTTGGACTTGCCGGGGGCGGCGTAGCGGCGTACGGCCATGGGTTCGGCGGTGATGCCGGGGAAGTCCTCGGCGCGCTCGCGGATCTGCAGGGCCTGCTTGACGGTGGCCTCGTCGGTGACGGGGATCGGCTGGTAGGGCGAGCCGTTCCAGCAGGGCTGCGGGGTCTCGGCGTCGCAGAGGCGGACCTTGTCGATGACGTCCTGGGGCTTCATGCCGAGGACGCCGGCGAGCTTGGTGAGGACGGCCTTGCCGTCGTCCTTCATCTTCAGCAGGTCGGTGCGGGAGGCGGAGACGACGAGGCGGGTCTCGTTGTCGGCGAGTGCGACGCCGCGGGCGTCCAGGATCGAGCCGCGGGTGGCGGGCTGGACGACCTGCTGGACGTGGTTTCCGGAGGCCTCCGCCGCGTACTCGTCGCCCTGGCGGATCTGGAGGTACCAGAGGCGGCCGCCGAGGGTGGCGAGGAGGGAGAGGACGAGGATCTGGATGACGACGAGCCGGGTCTGGACGCGGGTGCTGCGGCCGGTCTCGGGGATATTGGTCACTGCTGGTGCCTCCCCCTGAAGAAGTAGGTACTGGTGTGCTGCCGCGTCGTCACAGCCGCTTGACCCCCTTGATGCGTCCGGCGCGGGCCACGCGGGCGCGGGCCGTCTTCACCCGCAGCGCGTTGCGCTGTCTGCCGATACGCAGGCCGGTGCCCGAGGAGAGCCAGCCGGAGGAGATGTCGGGGCTCTGGGCGGCGGAGTTGGTGTCGGCCAGCGGGTCGTGTTCGGCGCGGCGGGCGAGCGCCATGATGCCGGGGACGACGAAGGGCGCGAGCAGCAGGTCGTACAGGGCGGCCGTGAACAGCAGGCTGGGCAGGCCGACGTGGCGGGCGGCGGTGTCGCCGACGAGGGCGCCGACGCCCGCGTAGAGCAGGGTGGTGCCGATGGCGGCGGCGACCACCACGACCATGGGGCCGGTGGCCGAGCGGAGCCGTCCGTTGTCCGGTTTGGCGAGTCCGGCGAGGTAGCCGATGACGCAGAGCACGAGGGCGTAGCGGCCGGCGGCGTGGTCGGCGGGCGGGGCGAGGTCGGCGAGGAGTCCGGCGCCGAAGCCGACGAGGGCGCCGCCGACGTGGCCGTAGACCAGGGCGAGACCGAGGACGGTGAGCAGCAGCAGGTCGGGGACGGCGCCGGGCAGGTGGAGGCGGGCGAGGACGCTCACCTGGATCACCAGGGCGACGACGACCAGGGCGACGGACAGCAGGATCCGGTTGACGCGCATGGGGTGAAGGCTCCTACGGCTCGGGCTGCTCGTTCTGCTGCTCTGTCTGGTCGTTCTGGCCGGTCGCGTCGTCCTGGCCGGCCTCGTCGTTCTGGGCCTGGCCCTCCGGGTCGGCCCCGGGGGTGACGGTGACCGTCACGGTCGGCGTGGGCTTCGGCTGCTTCTTCTCCGGGAGCACCGTGTCGCGCGGGTCCTTCTCCGGGGCCTGGACGACGACGCCGACGATGTCGAGCTTGGTGAAGCTGACGAACGGCGTGACGTCGAGGATGCGGGTCAGGTCGCCGCCGTTGGGGTCGACGCGGGTGATGGTGCCGACGGGCACGCCCGGCACGAAGGGCTTGTCGGCCTGGGAGCCGAAGGTGACGAGGCGGTCGCCCTTCTTGACGTCGGCCTTGCCGTTGAGGAGTTCGACGCGCAGGGGGCGGCTGCCCTGGCCGGAGGCGAAGCCGAGTTCGTCGCCGGACTCCATCCGGGTGCCGACGGTGAAGTCCGGGTCGTTGGCGAGCAGCACGGTGGCGGTGTTGGGGCCGACGGTGGTCACGCGTCCGACGAGGCCGTCGCCGTTGAGGACGGTCATGTCGCGCTTGACGCCGTCGTTGGCGCCGACGTCGATGGTGATGGTCCAGGAGAAGCCCTGGGCCGCTCCTATGGCGATGACCTGGGCACCCTTGATGCCGTACTGCCCGGCCCCGGCGAGCCCGAGCATCTTGTCGAACTGCTTCAGCCGGCTGCGGCCGCGCTCGTCGCTGCCGAGCTTCGCCTTCAGGGCCGCGTTCTCCGTCTCCAGCCGCGCGAGCCGGTCGTGCCGGTCGCCGGAGTCTCGGATCGCGGAGACCGCGTTGCCGACCGGGTCGACCGCGGACGAGACCCCGTTCTCGATCGGACCGAAGACGTTGGCCGCGGCCTGCCGGGCACCGTCGACCGGGGAGTCCTCCCCACCGCGGATGTCCACCGTGATCAGTGCGAACGCGATGGCGATCAGCAGCACCAGGAGCAGCCGGCTCTCTTTCGTGTCCCTCACGTGCGGCGGCCGTGCCTTCCTCGTCGAAATTCGGGAATCTCGGAATGTACGTGGCGGTGTTCAGGAATTGAGCTGATTCGGTACGTCGGGCGCTTCACGCGCATCCGGTACCGCAACCCTCTATATCAACGATCCGCCGCACGAGAGGAGATCGTCTCGTACGGCGGAACCGAAGTGTTACGTCATCTGCGGGGCGAGGCGTCCAGCACCTGCTGGAGCGCCTCGAACTCCTCGACGCACTTGCCGCTGCCGAGCGCCACGCTGTCCAGCGGGTCCTCGGCGATGTGGATCGGCATCCCGGTCTCCCGGCGCAGCCGTTCGTCGAGCCCGCGCAGCAGCGCGCCGCCGCCGGTCAGGACGATGCCCCGGTCCATGATGTCGCCGGACAGCTCCGGCGGACACTTGTCGAGGGTGGTCTTGACGGCGTCGACGATCGCGTTGACCGGCTCCTCGATCGCCTTGCGCACTTCGGCGGCGGAGATCACGACGGTCTTGGGCAGCCCGGAGACGAGGTCCCGGCCGCGGATTTCGGTGTGCTCGTCGGAGTCGAGGTCGTACGCCGAACCGATCGTGATCTTGATCTGTTCGGCCGTGCGCTCACCCAGCAGAAGGCTGTACTCCTTCTTCACGTGCTGGATGATCGCGTTGTCCAGCTCGTCACCCGCGACGCGGATGGACTGGGCCGTGACGATGCCGCCGAGCGAGATGACCGCGACCTCCGTGGTGCCGCCGCCGATGTCCACCACCATGTTGCCCGTGGCCTCGTGGACCGGCAGGCCGGAGCCGATGGCCGCGGCCATGGGCTCCTCGATGATGTGCACCTGTCGGGCGCCGGCCTGGGACGACGCCTCGATGACGGCGCGGCGCTCGACGCCGGTGATGCCCGAGGGCACACAGACGACGACCCGCGGCCGAGCCAGATACCGCCGCTTGTGGATCTTCAGGATGAAGTAGCGGAGCATCCGCTCGGTGATCTCGAAGTCGGCGATGACGCCGTCCTTCAGCGGGCGCACGGCAACGATGTTGCCGGGCGTGCGCCCGATCATCTTCTTCGCTTCGGCGCCGACCGCGAGGATGCCACCGGTGTTGGTGTTGATCGCGACGACGGACGGCTCGTTGAGTACGATCCCGCGACCCCTGACGTACACCAGCGTGTTGGCGGTCCCGAGGTCGACAGCCATGTCACGGCCGATGAACGACATTGAGTTCCCCATCAGGATTCGACTGGCCTTCCCAGGAGCTTTTGAGGGCTTTTCAGGTAGGCGAAGTGGGTGCAGTGACGCGTGGAGGCTTCTATCGTAGACGCGCTTTCGCGAACACTGCGCGAGGGTCTTCGCCATTGTCAGCAGATGGCGCACCGCCTCGCTTGTGGAGACGGGCCAACGGTGGGATCCGTTCCCCCGATCAGGCGCGCATATGCCACAGGGCGGTCGCTTTTACGCGACCGCCCCGGCTCCGCCCGGTCCATTCGACTGACGTGGCGTCAGAAAAAAGGCGCTCCCGGCGTGTCCCGAAGAAGGATCAGACCCGGCCCGGGAAGAAGATCTTCAGCTCGCGCTCGGCGGACTCCTCGGAGTCGGAGGCGTGGATCAGGTTCTCGCGGACGATCACACCGTAGTCCCCGCGGATGGAGCCCGGGGCGGCGGCGATCGGGTCGGTCGGGCCGGCCAGCGCGCGCACGCCCTCGATGACCCGCTCGCCCTCGACGACCATGGCCACGACCGGCCCGGACGCCATGAACTCGACCAGCGGCTCGTAGAACGGCCGGCCGACGTGTTCGGCGTAGTGCTGCTCAAGGAGGGCACGGTCCAGGGCCCGCTGCTCCAACGCGGTGATCTGCCAGCCGGCCTTGCGCTCGATACGGCTGATGATCTCGCCGACCAGCGAGCGGCGGACGGCGTCCGGCTTCAGGAGGACGAGAGTGCGCTGGGTCATGATGTGCGGCTCCTTGCAGGCCAGAGAGTCGAATGGCCTGAGGCTACCGGGTCGGTCAGTGCGGCTGGCACCCGGACCGCTCCCAAAATCCCCGCTGTGTGCGGGGAGCAGGACGCGCAGTACCGCGAGCACAAAGGTAAGCCGGGAACATCCCCGCGTGTGCGGGGAAGGTCCGGGTGCCTCAATCAGTAAAGCACCCGGCGCCTACAGTGGCCTGCTACGCCTGCTGAGCTGCGAACCGCGCCTTCGCCTCGTCGATCTTCCGCCCGTAGTGCACGGAGGCCCACCACAGGGCGGCGAAGATCGCGCCGAGGAAGAACATGGTCGGCACCACGAAGCCGGCGGCGATCAGCGCGATCTGCAGCGCCCAGCCGAGGGCGATCCCGCCGGGCCGGGTGATGACCCCGCACAGCAGCACGCTGAGGACCATCGCGATGCCGCTGACCGTCCACACCGTCCCCATGGACAGGTCCGGGTCCTTCATGGCGACCAGTCCGGCGAAGCCGATCACGAAGAACTCGCCGATCAGCGTCGAAGCACAGAGCGTACGCACGGTTTCTCAGCCCCTCCTCAGGAGCAGTCGGGCCTCGCCGACGGTGATGACGGAACCGGTGACGAGCACACCGCCGCCCGCGAACTCGCCCTCCTCCTCGGCCAGCGTGATCGCGGCCTCCAGGGCGTCCGGCAGCCGCGGCTCGACCTGGACGCGGTCGTCGCCGAAGACCTCGACGGCGACCGCGGCCAGCTCGTCGGCGTCCATCGCGCGATGGCTGGAGTTCTGGGTGACGACGACCTCGGCGAAGACCGGCTCGAAGGCTTCCAGCAGCCCCCGTACGTTCTTGTCGGCGCTGGCGCCGACGACCCCGATGAGGCGGCTGAACTGGAAGGCCTCCCCCACCGCCTCGGCGGTGACCCGGGCGCCGGCCGGGTTGTGCGCGGCGTCGAGCACCACGGTCGGTGAGCGCCGCACCACCTCCATCCGCCCCGGCGAGGCGACGGAGGCGAAGGCCTTGCGCACGGTGTCGACGTCCAGCGGCTCGGGGCGCTGCGCGCCGACGCCGAAGAACGCCTCGACGGCGGCCAGCGCGACAGCCGCGTTGTGCGCCTGGTGGGCGCCGTGCAGCGGCAGGTAGACCTCGGTGTACTCGCCGCCGAGTCCGCGCAGGGTGACCAGCTGTCCGCCGACGGCGACCTCGCGGGCGACGACGCCGAACTCCAGCCCCTCGCGGGCCACGGTGGCGTTGACGTCCACGGCCTTCTTCAGCATCACCTGCGCCGCGTCCACCGGCTGCTGGGCCAGGATCACGGTCGCGTCCTGCTTGATGATCCCGGACTTCTCGACCGCGATCTCGCCGGGCGTCTCACCGAGCCGGTCGGTGTGGTCCAGGTCGATGGGGGTGACGACGGCGACGTCCCCGTCGATGACGTTGGTGGCGTCCCAGGAGCCGCCCATCCCGACCTCGACGACGGCCACGTCCACGGGTGCGTCGGCGAAGGCGGCGTACGCCATGCCGGTCAGCACCTCGAAGAACGACAGCCGGTACTCCTGCTGCCCGTCGACCATCTCGACGTACGGCTTGACGTCCTCGTACGTCTCGACGAACCGCTCGGCGGAGATCGGCGCCCCGTCCAGGCTGATCCGCTCGGTGATCGACTGCACGTGCGGCGAGGTGTACCGCCCGGTGCGCAGCTCGAAGGCGCCTAGCAGGGCCTCGATCATGCGGGCGGTGGAGGTCTTGCCGTTGGTCCCGGTGATGTGGATGGAGGGGTACGAGCGCTGCGGCTCGCCCAGTACGTCCATCAGCGCGGCGATCCTGGTGACGGACGGCTCCAGCTTGGTCTCGCCCCAGCGGGACGCCAGCTCCGTCTCGACGGCGCGCAGTGCCGCGTCGACCTCGGGGTCCTCGGGGCGCCCGGGGACGTCGGCCTCCGGGGGGCCGCCCTGGGTGCGCAGGGTGCGGCTGCCGGCCTCGATGACGGCGAGGTCGGGGTCGCGGGTGGTCTCCGCCGCGATGATCTCGTCGAAGTCGTGGGTGGGGTCGGAGGGGTCGGAGGGGTCGGGCTGGTCGTTCTCGCCGGGGTTGTCGCTCACGGGGACAGTCTACGTACCCGCCTAGCCGCGGGCAGTCGTGCCGCTGGGGCGGCACGGGTGGGCGCGGCGGCACCCCGTAGCGCCGGGCTGCGCGACCCCCTGCGGGGCGCCGACGGAGTGGGGTGGCTTGGGTCTCGCGGCGAGTGCAGCGGCGTCGTGGCTGGTCGCGCAGTTCCCCGCGCCCCTAGGTAACGAAGGTCCCCGGCGCAGAATGCTCCGGGGACCTTCATCGACGTGCAACGGCGCCTACGCCTCCGGCAGCTTGTCCAGCTGGGCGGTGATGCGGGTGATGTCCTCGTCCGCCTTGGTCAGGCGGCCGCGGATCTTGTCCACCACGTGGTCCGGCGCCTTGGCGAGGAACGCCTCGTTGCCGAGCTTGGCGTTCGCCTGGGCCTTCTCCTTCTCGGCGGCGGCGAGGTCCTTCGCCAGCCGCTTGCGCTCCGCGGCGAAGTCGATGACACCGGAGAGGTCGAGGGCGACCTCGACCCCCGCGACCGGCAGCGTCGCCGTCGCGGCGAAACCGTCGCCCTCCGGCTGGAGCCGCAGCAGCTGCCGGACGGCCGCCTCGTGGGCCGCGAGCGCGCTGCCCGCGAGGGTGAGCCGGGCCGGGACCCGCTGACCGGGCTGGAGCCCCTGGTCGGCACGGAAGCGGCGGACCTCGGTGATGACGGACTGGACGGTCTCGATCTCCCGCTCGGCGTCGGCGTCCCGGAAGCCGGAGTCGGACGGCCACTCGGCGATGACGACCGACTCGCCACCCGTGAGCGTCGTCCACAGCGTCTCGGTGACGAAGGGGACGACCGGGTGGAGGAGACGCAGCGTCACGTCCAGGACCTCGCCGAGGACCCGCTTGGAGACCTCGGCCGCCTCGCCGCCCGCCTGGAAGGTGGTCTTGGACAGCTCGACGTACCAGTCGAAGACCTCGTCCCAGGCGAAGTGGAACAGCGCGTCCGAGAGCTTCGCGAACTGGTAGTCCTCGTAGTACGCGTCGACCTCGGCGACGACCGAGTTGAGCCGGGAGAGGATCCAGCGGTCCGTGGACGACATCCGCGAGGCGTCCGGCAGCGGGCCCTCGACCGTCGCGCCGTTCATCAGCGCGAAGCGGGTGGCGTTCCAGATCTTGTTGGCGAAGTTCCGGGAGCCCTGGACCCAGTCCTCGCCGATCGGGACGTCGACGCCCGGGTTGGCGCCGCGCGCGAGAGTGAAGCGCAGGGCGTCGGAGCCGTACTTGTCCATCCAGTCCAGCGGGTTCACCACGTTCCCGAAGGACTTGGACATCTTCTTGCCGTTCTGGTCACGGACCATGCCGTGCAGGGCGATGGTGTGGAACGGCGGGGTGCCGTCCATCGCGTAGAGGCCGAACATCATCATCCGGGCGACCCAGAAGAAGAGGATGTCGTAGCCGGTGACCAGGACGGAGTTCGGGTAGAACTTCGCGAGCGACTCGGTCTGCTCGGGCCAGCCGAGCGTGGAGAACGGCCACAGGCCGGAGGAGAACCAGGTGTCCAGGACGTCGGAGTCCTGGTACCAGCCCTCGCCGGTCGGCGGTTCCTCGTCCGGGCCGACGCAGACGACCTCACCGTTCGGCCCGTACCAGACGGGGATGCGATGGCCCCACCACAGCTGGCGCGAGATGCACCAGTCGTGGAGGTTGTCGACCCAGTCGAAGTACCGCTTCTCCATCTCCTGCGGGTGGATCTTGACCTTGCCGTCGCGGACCGCGTCGCCGGCGGCCTTCGCCAGCGGGCCGACCTTGACCCACCACTGCATGGACAGGCGCGGCTCGATGGTGGTCTTGCAGCGCGAGCAGTGGCCGACGCTGTGGACGTAGGGCCGCTTCTCGGCGACGATCCGGCCCTCGGCGCGCAGCGCGGCGACGATGGCGGAGCGGGCCTCCAGGCGGTCCTGGCCCTGGAAGGGGCCGTGGGCGGTGATGACGGCGTGCTCGTCCATCACGGCGATGGAGGGCAGGCCGTGCCGCTGGCCGATCTCGAAGTCGTTCGGGTCGTGTGCGGGCGTCACCTTGACGGCGCCGGTGCCGAACTCGGGGTCGACGTGCTCGTCGGCGACGACCGGGATGGAGCGGTCGGTCAGCGGCAGCCTGATGAGCTTGCCGACCAGGTGCTTGTAGCGCTCGTCCTCGGGGTGGACGGCGACGGCGGTGTCGCCGAGCATCGTCTCCGCGCGGGTGGTGGCGACGACGATGGTCTCGTCGCCCTCCCCGTACTTCATGGAGACCAGCTCGCCGTCGTCGTCCTGGTACTCGACCTCGATGTCGGAGATCGCGGTCAGGCAGCGCGGGCACCAGTTGATGATGCGCTCGGCGCGGTAGATCAGCTCGTCGTCGTAGAGCCGCTTGAAAATGGTCTGGACGGCCTGGGAGAGGCCCTCGTCCATCGTGAAGCGCTCGCGCGACCAGGCGACCGCGTCGCCGAGGCGGCGCATCTGGCCGGAAATCTGCCCTCCGGACTCGCTCTTCCACTGCCAGACGCGCTCGACGAAGGCCTCCCGGCCGAGGTCGTGCCGGGACTTGCCCTCCTTGCCCAGCTCCCGCTCGACGACGTTCTGGGTGGCGATGCCGGCGTGGTCCATGCCGGGCTGCCACAGCGTCTCGAAGCCCTGCATGCGCTTGCGGCGGGTCAGGGCGTCGATGAGCGTGTGCTCGAAGGCGTGCCCGAGGTGCAGACTGCCCGTGACGTTCGGCGGCGGGATGACGACGGTGTACGGCGGCTTGTCGCTCTTGGCGTCGGCCTCGAAGTAACCCCGTTCTACCCAGCGCTCGTACAGCTGCCCCTCTACCTCGGCCGGCGTGTACTGGGTCGGCAGTTCGGTGCTGGGTGCGGGCTGCGGCTGCTGAGAGTTCTCGGTCACGGGGGTCAGTTTACGGGCGTCACGGCACTGTCCCGAAACGCGTTTCTTCTGTAACGGTGCGGCCCCCGGTGACCTGCGCACGCCGGCTCTGAGTCAGGATGTCAGAACCACGTAAAGCATCCGAGGGGGAACCCAGCAATGAGCCACAACCAGCCGGGCCCGTACGGCGGGCAGCCCCAGCAGCCCGGACCGTACGGCCAGCCGGGCCCGTACGGTCAGCAGCCGCCGCAGGCTCCCCAGCCCGGCTACGGCTACCCCCAGCAGACGCCTCCCCCGCAGCAGCCGGGCTACGGCTACCCGCAACAGCCCCAGCAGGGCGGCGTCCCGCCGCAGGCTCCCCCCTACGGCCAGCAGCCCCCGTACGGCCAGCAGCCGCCCTACGGTCAGCAGCCGTACGGCATGCCCCAGCCGCCGGCTCCGGGCGGTGGCGGCAAGAAGAAGGCCGGTCTGATCATCGGCGCGGTCGCCGTCGTGGCGGCGATCGGCGTGGGGGCCTACTTCGTGATCGGCGGGGGCGGTGGCGCGGGCGGCCTGGAGGACGACGGCGCGCACAAGCTGACGACGCCCGCGAAGGCGCTCGGCGAGTACACGAAGGTCCAGGGCCAGGAGAGCGGTGACTCCGACACCGCGAAGGACATGGAGAAGAGCGGCGTCAAGGAAGGCACCGCCGTGATCGGGCAGTGGTCGACCGCCGACCTCAGCGGCTACGACCCCCAGGACCCGTCCACGCTGCCCGACAAGTCGGAGCTGCTGACCGCCAAGGGCTTCACGATGGTGGGCGGTTACGGCAAGATCGACGACCCCCAGGCGACCCTGGACAAGTTCTTCGCCAACATCCAGAAGGAAGTCAAGGACAGCTCCACCAGCGACACCGGCGGCATGCAGAACGCCGAGCTGGTCGGCGAGCCCGAGGAGGTCGAGATCGACGGCACGGTCGCCAAGTGCCAGTCGACCAAGGCCACCAACGCGCTCACCAAGAAGGAGTCGACCGACTGGTTCTGCGCCTGGGCCGACTACAGCACGATCGCCATGGTCTCCCCGGGCGACAACGCCGGTACCGGGGTCGGCAAGGAGAAGGCGATCGACATCACGTCGAAGCTGCGCGACGAGGTCCGCGTCAAGTCCTGACGCGCGCGTCCACGCGTCCAACGGCAACGCGGGAGGGGCCCGGTCGGAATCGACC
>NZ_JBHWKU010000019.1:140983-168093 GCF_042730645.1 Streptomyces sp. NPDC059906 | reverse complement strand
GCGGTACTCAGGTACCGTCGCCCGGACGTTTTCGTGCCCGCCCCGGGCACGACCGACGCGGCCCGCCCCGGGCACGACCGACGCGGCCCGGCCTGGGTTCGGCTGTGCGGCGGATGCCGGCGCGCCCTCGCCGGTGCGCGCCTCGCGCGGGCATCCGAGCCCCCGCCGGTGCGCGCC
Source organism: Streptomyces sp. NPDC059906 (assembly GCF_042730645.1). NCBI lineage: Bacteria > Bacillati > Actinomycetota > Actinomycetes > Kitasatosporales > Streptomycetaceae > Streptomyces > Streptomyces sp. NPDC059906. The sequence continues at coordinate 167,916 of NZ_JBHWKU010000019.1, read as the reverse complement.
TCGCGGGTGCTGCTCCAGGCCGCCCTCGCCGGTGCGCGCCTCACGGGTACCCCAGGCCCTCGCCAGTGCGCGCGCCTCTCGGGTACTCCAGGCCCCACGGGTGCTCGCCCCGTGGGGACCCTCAGGGGTCAACCCGCAGTAGCCCTCCTCCCCCACTCCACCTACAGGAGGTGGGGCCAACACCACCCCTACAACCTGAGGCGGACTCGGCTTCGGGACCTGCGGCCGATCCGCCGGGTGCCCCCTCGCTCATAGCGTTGAGCCATGACCACACCCGTCTGCACCAGCGCTTCGAACGCCGCCACAGCCATGGCGCCGGCCACGGCGAGGGCCACCGCACCGGCCGCGTCCACGGCACGGACGCAGACCTTCCCGTACCCGTCGTTCTCGTCGTACGTGAAGGCACGCCAGCCGGTGCTGCTGCGTACCGCCCGGTCGCTCACCGCGAACCCGAGCGACGCGGAGGACCTGCTGCAGACCGCGCTCACCAAGACGTACGTGGCCTGGGAGCGCATCGAGGACCATCGCGCCCTGGACGGCTACGTGCGCCGGGCGCTGCTGAACACCCGGACGTCGCAGTGGCGCAAGCGCAAGGTCGACGAGTTCGCCTGCGACGAGCTGCCCGAGCCGGAGCCCGTGTCCGGGGGCGACGACCCGGCGGAGCGGCAGGCCCTGCACGACGCCATGTGGCGGGCGATCATGAAGCTGCCCGCCCGGCAGCGCGCGATGGTCGTCCTCAGGTACTACGAGGACCTCAGTGAGGCCCGTACGGCCGAAGTGCTCGGAGTTTCCGTGGGTACGGTGAAGTCGGCCGTCTCCCGGGCCCTCGGCAAGCTCCGCGAAGACCCTGAGCTGGGGTTCGTCCGTTAATGACCCGGTATGTGAACACCCGGTGGGATCGCGTATTCGGCGCCGCCCACTGATCGATCACCCGGGACTAGTGACATACCACGCGGTATGTGCGCAGAATCAGCGCAACCCTTACCGCCGCGTAGGCAATGTCGCCCCGGGAGGACACCGTGCTGAGCACGATGCAGGACGTACCGCTGCTGATATCGAGGATCCTGACCCACGGGTCGGCCATCCACGGCAGCTCGCAGGTGACCACCTGGACCGGTGAGGACGAGCCGCACCGCCGCTCCTTCGCCGAGGTCGGCGAACGCGCCGCCCAGCTGGCTCACGCGCTGCACGAGGATCTCGCCGTCGACGGCGACGAACGCGTGGCGACCCTCATGTGGAACAACGCCGAGCACGTCGAGGCCTACTTCGCGATCCCCTCCATGGGCGCGGTCCTCCACACCCTCAATCTCCGCCTCCCGCCCGAGCAGCTGGCCTGGATCGTGAACCACGCCGCCGACCGGGTCGTGCTCGCCAACGGTTCGCTGCTGCCGCTGCTCGCCCCGCTGCTGCCGCACCTCAAGACGGTCGAGCACGTCGTCGTCACCGGGCCGGGCGACCGCTCCCTGCTGGAGGGGGCCGCCGTCCAGGTGCACGAGTACGAGCACCTGATCGCCGGGAAGCCGACCTCCTACGACTGGCCCGAGCTGGACGAGCGGGCCGCGGCCGCCATGTGCTACACCTCCGGCACCACCGGCGACCCCAAGGGCGTGGTCTACAGCCACCGCTCCATCTACCTGCACTCCATGCAGGTCAACATGGCCCAGTCGATGGGCCTGACCGACCAGGACACGTCGCTGGTCGTGGTCCCGCAGTTCCACGTCAACGCCTGGGGACTGCCGCACGCCACCTTCATGACCGGCGTGAACATGCTGATGCCGGACCGCTTCCTGCAGCCCGCTCCCCTCGCCGCGATGATCGAGGGCGAGCGGCCGACGCACGCCGCCGCCGTCCCCACCATCTGGCAGGGCCTGCTGGCCGAGCTGACGGCCAGGCCCCGTGACGTGTCCTCCCTCACCCAGGTCACCATCGGCGGCTCGGCCTGTCCCCCCTCCCTCATGGAGGCGTTCGACGCGCTCGGCATGCGGGTCTGCCACGCCTGGGGCATGACGGAGACCTCGCCGCTCGGCACCATCGCCCGGCCGCCGGCCCACGTGGCCGGGACGCCGGAGGAGTTCGCCTACCGCCTCACCCAGGGCCGTTTCCCGGCCGGCGTCGAGGCCCGGCTCACCGGTCCCGGCGGCGAGCGCCTGCCCTGGGACGGCGAGTCCGCCGGTGAGCTGGAGGTGCGCGGCAACTGGATCGCCGGTGCCTACTACAACGGCCCCGGGGCCGATCCGCTGCGTCCCGACGACAAGTTCAGCGCGGACGGCTGGCTGAAGACCGGTGACGTCGGCACGATCTCCCCGGACGGTTTCCTCACCCTCACGGACCGGGCCAAGGACGTCATCAAGTCCGGCGGCGAGTGGATCTCCTCGGTCGAGCTGGAGAACGCGCTGATGTCCCACCCGGACGTCGCCGAGGCCGCGGTCGTCGCCGTACCGGACGACAAGTGGGGCGAGCGCCCGCTGGCCACCGTCGTCCTCAGGGAGGGCGCCACCACCGACTTCGCCGCCCTGCGCACCTTCCTCGCCGAGGACGGCAAGATCGCCAAGTGGCAGCTGCCGGAACGCTGGACGGTCATCGAGACGGTGCCGAAGACGAGCGTCGGCAAGTTCGACAAGAAGGTGCTGCGCCGGCAGTACGCGGATGGCGGTCTCGACGTCACCCGGCTCTGACCCCGCCGGTACTCTCCCCGCCGGGCGGGCCCCCAGGGTTCCCCGCCCGCCCGGCGCCCGTACGGCACCCGCCCGGCACCGGTACGGCATCCGTCCGGCACCCGCCCGCCATCCGTCCGGCGTCAATCCTCACCGCACAGACCGCGCGGGGCGTACGGCCGTCGCCGTCCACCCCAGCACCAGCCAGGCCCCCGCCACCGCGCACACGCCGCCCCAGCCCCAGTGGCCGAACGCGGGCCCGGCGAGGGCCGAGGCCAGCGCGCCGCCCGCGAAGCCGGCGACGACGTACGCCGTGTTGGCGGTGGCCGGGGCCGAGGTCGTGGTGAGGGCCAGGGTCTGGTTGGCGACGTGCGAGGCGACCAGGGCGGCGTGCACCAGAACGGCGGCCGCGCACAGTGCCGCCATCACCTGACCGCCCAGCCAGAACAGCGGCACCGAGAGGGCGGCCAGCACGTACGCGGACCGTACGACCTTGGCCGCGCCGAACCGGTCGACCAGACCCCCGGCGAGCGGCGCGACGACACTCGCCGCCAGCCCGAACAGGCCGAACAGTCCGGCCGCGGCGGTGGTCATGCCGTATCCCTCGTCCTCCGTGAGCAGCAGGGCGAGCGAGGTCCACAGGGCGCTCCAGGCGCCGTACATCCCCGCCTGGCGCACGCACGCCCGCCACAGGTCGGGCGAGCGGCGCACCAGTCCCGGTATCGCGACGAGCCCCGCGAACAGCGGGCCCCGCCGCTGCCGCCGCTCCACCGGCAGGATGTACGCGGTCGCCAGCCCCAGTACGGCGGTCAGGACGGCGGCGCCCACGAACACCGCCCGCCAGCCGAAGGCCTGCCCGGCGAGACCGCCGAGCACCCGGGCCGCGACGACGCCGGTGAACAGGCCCGCGATGACGGCCGCGACGTGCCGGGCCCGGCGGTCGGCGGGGGCGCGCTCGGCGACCAGCGGGACCAGCAGCTGCGGTACGACGGTGGCGGCCGACGCGACCAGGACGGCGCCCGCGAGCGCACCGGTCCCGGCCGACGCGGCGGCGGCGAGCAGGGCGGCGGTGGCGACCAGCGAGAGGGCGGCGACCAGGCGGCGCCGGTTCACCCTGTCCCCGAGCGGGGCGAAGAAGAGCAGGCCGGCCGCGTAGCCCAGTTGCGCGACCGAGGCGAGCCAGGCGACCGCCGACGGGGTGGAGCCCATGTCGTGGGCGATGAGGGGGAGCAGCGGCGCCGCGAGGTAGATGTTGGCGGCCGTCACGGCGGTGCACAGGGCGATCAGGGGGAGGAAGAGGCGGGCGGCGGCGCCGGACGGCCCTTTCCCGGAGGGCTCCCTCTTGGCGGCCGGCGTGGACGTGGGGGCGGGAGTGGTGGAGGACGGCGATGACGGCATGGGCGGGGCGACTCCTTCGAGCGCGCACTAACAACTAACTGGTTGGTTGGAATTAACTCCGGGAGTCTCGCCCGCATTCCCGAAGTGTGTCAACCAAATAGTTGGTTAGCCCGCCCGCCCGGCTACCCTGGCCCCATGGCAGCAAGGGACCCCGAGGCCACCAAGGCCCGGATCTTCGAGGCGGCGGTGGCGGAGTTCGCCCGCCACGGCATCGCCGGCGCGCGCATCGACCGCATCGCGGCCGAGGCCAAGGCCAACAAGCAGCTGATCTACGCCTACTACGGCAACAAGGGCGAGCTGTTCGCGTCCGTCCTCGAGAAGAAGATGCTCGACCTCGCGATCTCCGTCCCCGTCGACCCGGACGACATCGAGGGCTGGATCGACCGCCTCCTCGACTACCACTCCGTCCACCCCGAGCTGCTCCGCCTGCTCTTCTGGGAGGGCATGGAGTACGGCATCGCCGAGCTGCCGCACGAGGCCGAACGCCAGGAGCACTACGCCCGCAAGGTCGCCGCCGTGCGGGACGGCCAGCAGCGCGGCGTGATCACCGACGCCATCCCGGCGCCCGACCTCCTGTTCCTGCTGGTCGCCATGGCCAACTGGGCGGTCGTGGTGCCGCAGATGAAACGCATCCTGGTCGGCGGCGGGGACGCCGGCACCGACGGCCTGCGCGACTCGATCAAGAAGGCGGCCCGCCGCATCGTCGACCGGTGACACGGAGCGACCCGTCGGCCGGTGCGGCCTCGGACGCCCTCAGTTGGTCCCGATCCGCGAGAGCAGCTCGACGATCCGGGACTGCACCTCACCGCTGGTGGAACGCTCCGCCAGGAACAGCACCGTCTCGCCCGAGGCCAGCCGCGGCAGGTCGTCCTGGTCGACGGCGGCGGTGTAGACGACCAGCGGGGTGCGGTTGAGCTGCCCGTTGGCGCGCAGCCAGTCGACGATCCCGGCGGACCCCTCCTGCCGCCGCTGCACCCGCATCAGGTCCATCACGACCAGGTTCGGCCGGAACTGCCCCGCCAGCGTCACCGCGTCGGCGTCGCTCGCGGCCCGCGCCACCTGCATCCCGCGCCGCTCCAGCGTCGAGGTCAGCGCCAGCGCGATCTCCGCGTGCTCCTCGATCAGCAGGACGCGCGGCGGATGCTGCTCGCTGTCCCGGGGCGCGAGCGCCTTCAGCAGGACGGCCGGATCGGCGCCGTACGCGGCGTCCCGCGAGGCCTGTCCGAGCCCGGCCGTGACCAGCACCGGCACCTCGGCCGCCACCGCAGCCTGCCGCAGCGACTGGAGCGCCGTACGCGTGATCGGCCCGGTCAGCGGGTCGACGAACAGCGCGGCCGGGAACGCCGCGATCTGCGCGTCCACCTCCTCGCGCGAGTTCACGATCACCGGCCGGTAGCCGCGGTCGCTGAGCGCCTGCTGCGTGGAGACGTCGGGCGCGGGCCACACCAGCAGCCGGCGCGGGTTGTCCAGCGGTTCCGGCGGCAGCTCGTCGTCCATCGGCTGCGGGCGCGGCGGGTCGGCCACCTCGACGGCCCCGCCGGGTCCGTCCAGCGGTTCGGGTCCCTCGGCGGCGTTCCGGTCCGGCGCCCCTATGGCGTACGACCGTCCGGCGCCCTCGGTGACCGGCGCGAGCCGTCCCTGACCGCCGGCCGGGGACGGCTGGTCCGGGGACTGCCTCGGGGGCTGCGGCGGGGCCTGCTTCTTCGGCTGCGCGCCCGGCGGCTGCTCGGCGGGCGGCTGCGGGCGGGCCGACGGCGCCGTCCCGCCGGCGGCCGGGTCGGGCGGCGTGCCCAGCTTGCGGCGCCGGCCGCCGCCACCCGGCTGGTGCGGGGCGGGGGTGGCCGACGGCTGCTGCACCTGGACCGCCTGCCGGTTGAACGGCACGCCCTGGCCCAGGGTCCGCACGCTGATCGCCCGTCCCTGCGTCGAGTTCGGGTCGACGGGCGCGGAAGCCTCGGCGGGCAGCGGCTGCGCCGCGCGAGGGGCGGGCGCGTTCTCGGGCGGCAGCGGGGTGCCCCGGCTCGGCGTGGAGGCGGGCACGCCCTGCGGAGCGGCGGGGGCGGCGGGGGCGGCGGGGGCGGCGGGTGCCGCAGGCGCCGGTGCGGCACCGGGCGGTACGGGGGTGCCGGGCGGTACGGGGGTGCCGGTGCCCTGGGTGTCCGCGGCGGCGGGCCACGACTGCGGCGCGGGCGCGGGCTGTCCCGGGGCGGCGGGCGCCGCGGTGTCGGCACCGGACTCGGCGGCGGCCCGGGGTGCCTGTGCCTCGGTGCGGGCGGCGGCCGGGGCGGGCACGGGGGCTTCTTGCACCGGCGGCGCTCCGTAGACCGGCGGCGCTCCTTGCGCCGGGATGCTCTGTGCGGGCGCACTCTGCGTCTGACGCTGGCCCTGGGGGCCCTGACCCTGGCCCGGCACCGGTTCGTCGGCCGGGCGGGCGGCCCCGGCCCGTCGGCGGCGTCCCGTGGGCGCCTCGGCCGGATGGGGCTGCGGCGGCGTGTGGTCCTCGGACTGGTCGTGCGGTACGGCGTCGTGACGGCCCTCGTCGGGTACGGCGTCACCGGGAGCGGCGGGTCCCGGCACCTGGACCCGACCGGGCTGAACCTGCCCCTGCTCCTGAGCTTGTCCCTGAGCCTCCGCCGCCCCCTCGGAAGGACGGTCGGCGTCGGCGTCGGCGGGCGGCAGGGCGAACACCTGGCGCGGAGCGGCCTCCTGCGCCGCGGCGCGCTCGTTGGCGGAGGCCAGGGCACGGCGTCGACGCCCCGTCGGCCGGTCGGAGGCCGCCGGGTCTGCCGGGTCTGCCGGGTCTGCGGGGTCCGACTCGCCGGCCTGCGCGGGCAGCGCCGGGGGCAGCGCGTGCTGCTCACCGCCGTCCTGGCCCGCCCGGCGTCCGGTGGGCGCGGGCACGCCCTGCGGCGGCACGGTCCCGCCCAGACCGGTGTTGGACGCCGCGGCCCCTCCGCCGTGTTCGCCGGCCATGACGACGGCACCCTCGGACACCCCGCCGAGCGCGGCCTGGGGCACCCCGGCCGCCTCGGCGCCCGAACCCTCCGCGGGCCGTCCACGCCGACGCCCGGTGCCACCGGCCCCGGCACCCGCGCCGGGCCCCGCCTGCGCGGGCACGGGCAGCGGAGCCGGCACGTCGCCGCCCTGCCCCTGCTCCTGCACCTGCCCCTGCTCCTGCTCCTGCTCCTGCTCCTGTCCCTGTCCCTGTCCCTGTCCCTGTCCGTGAGCGTTGGTCTCGGCTCCGACCTCGGCCCCGGTTCCGGTCTGCGCCTCGGCCTGGGCCGCGCGCCGCCTGCGCCGCCCGGTCGGTGCGGAGTTCTCCGCCTCGGGCCCGGCTCCGGCGCCGCCCGGCGCCCCGGCGACCTCGCTCTCCAGGAACGCGTCGACGGAGGCCCGGCGCGCCCGCCGCCGCCCGCCCCCGTGAGCCGGTTCGCGAACGGCCACGGTGCCCTGCGCACCCACGCCACCGGCCGAGCCGGCAAGGGCGTCCGGCACGGCGGGGGCGATCTGCGCCGGCTCGGCACCCTGGGCGGTGACGGCACCCGCCCCGCCGCCGATCGGCACCTCCAGCACGAACGCGCTGCCGCTCATGCCCGGCACGTCGTGCGTCTGCAGCACGCCACCGTGCGCCCGCACGATCCCGCGCACGATCGGCTCGTGCACCGGGTCTCCCCCGGCGTACGGCCCGCGTACCTCGATGCGTACGACCTCGCCGCGCTGCGCCGCCGCGACCACGACGGTGTTGTCCAGGTAGCCGCCCGTCGCCGACACGGGCGAGTTGCCGGTGGCGTCGACACCGGCGACGTCCGCGACGAGGTGCGCGAGCGCGGTGGCCAGCAGCCCGGGATCGACCTCGGCCTCGATCGGCGGCGCGTGCACGGCGAACTGCACCCGCCCCGGGCCGATCAGCTCCACGGACCCGTCGACACCCGCGGCGACGACGGCGTCGAGCATCACCTTCGTACGGGCGACCTGTTCGTTGCCCACGTCCAGGCGCTGGTAGCCCAGGACGTTGTCGATGAGGGTGGTGATGCGCGAGTAGCCCGCCGACAGGTGGTGCAGCACCTGGTTGGCCTCGGGCCACAACTGCCCGGCGTCGTCCGACGCCAGCGCGGCCAGCTCCCGGCGCAGCTCGTCCAGCGGCCCGCGCAGGGAGTCGCCGAGGAGGGTGAGCAGCTGCTCGTGCCGCCCGGCGATCGCCTCGTACCGGTCCTTCTCCCGCTCGCCGAGGGCGGCGTAGCGGTCGGCGTCCGCGGCGATCTCCTCCGCGTGCTGCTCCTTCAGCTCCTCCAGCTCGGCGACGTGCCGCTGCCGCAGCCCGGTCAGCTCGGCGGCGTGCTCCTCGGCGAGCCGCTCCACCTCCTCGGCGTGCCGCCGGTCCGCCTCCTCGTGCTCCTTGACGAGGGCGTCGTAGGGGCGCCGGTCGGTGAAGGTCATCACGGCGCCGACGAGCTGGTCGCCGTCGCGCACCGGCGCGGTCGTCAGGTCGACCGGCAGCTGGTCCCCGCTCTTGGCGAACACCACCTGCCCGCGCACCCGGTGCTTGCGCCCGGAGCGCAGCGTGTCGGCGAGCGGCGACTCGTCGTACGGGAAGGGCGAGCCGTCGGCGCGCGAGTGCAGGACCAGGGTGTGCAGCTCGCGCCCGCCGAGTTCACCGGCCCGGTAGCCCAGGATCTGGGCGGCGGCCGGGTTGACGAGGACGATCCGCCCGTCGGTGTCGGTGCCGACGACGCCCTCGGAGGCGGCCCGCAGGATCATCTCGGTCTGCCGCTGCGAACGGGCCAGCTCGGCCTCGGTGTCGACGGTGCCGGAGAGGTCGCGGACGACGAGCATCAGCAGCTCGTCGCCGGTGTAGCCGTAGGTGTCGTAGGCCTGCTGGCCGGTCTCCAGGTTGGCGCTGGTGACCTCGACCGGGAACTCGGAGCCGTCGGTGCGCCGCGCGACCATCCGGGTCGGCTTGGTGCGCGCCCGCGGGTCGATGTGGTCGGGGCGCCGCATGGAGCCCGGGATCAGCCGCGAGTCGAACTGAGGCAGCAGATCCAGCAGCCCCCGCCCGACCAGCGCGGTGCCCGGCGTCTCGAACGCCTCCAGCGCGATGGTGTTCGCGTTGACCACGGTGCCGTTGGCGTTGACCAGGACCAACGCGTCCGGCAGCGCGTCCAGTATGGCTGCGAGGCGAGCAGCGCCTCGGGATGGCCTGCTGCTCACGAGACGCTTCCCTCCTGTTACCGCACTTGCCGACCGCCTGGGCCATCTTGCCAATCGGCCCGCAGCGTGTCACGCGAGGGAGTCTAAGGGTTGGGGCCCCTCGGGCGGCGTGGGATGGGACGGAGGTCGCACGAGGAAGTGACGTAGAACGTGTGACCGGTGACCGTCCGGGCCCTACGACCGGGCCGGGGCCCCCACCTCGGGCAGCAGCGGCACCATGCGGTCCCACCGGGAGATCTCGCAGCCGTCGCGCCGGTCGTACGTCGCGTCGACGGGGCGTCCGGCCCACGTGCCGGTGACGCGCGCGGTGGCGGGGCCGCCGTACTGCATGGTGCAGACGGAGCCCTCGGGTACCGGCGCGAAGACCTCCTGGCCCCACCGGGTGTCCTGGTCGACGACGGAACAGGCGTCCTCGGCGCGGGGGTGGTCGCCACCGGCGGGGTGGCAGTACAGCTCGTACGTGCCGTCCATGCCCGCGCCGGCGTCGCGGACGGTGACCGTGAGGTGGTCACCCTCCGGAGCGGCGGGACCGGCGAGCGCGGCCGAGGGCGCGGTGCAGACGGAGGCGAGGGCGGCGGCGGACAGGGCGGCGGCGCCGAGGAGGCGGGCGGCGGGGGTGCGGGTCACCTGGAACATGACCTGACCAACGCGCCGGCCGCCCGGACGTTGCGCGACGGCGCGGTGGACTACGCCGTAAGGGCTTTGCTCTGCGGCCTGCCCCCCTAGTACCGTAGGGGTCGATTGGTGACAGCGCGCTCAACTGTGTCATCATCGGCACGCGCCACTCGCGCTCGCCCGCGAGACGGTGATGTTGTCTGGAGGCGTCGCCTAGTCCGGTCTATGGCGCCGCACTGCTAATGCGGTTTGGGTCTTAAAGCCCATCGAGGGTTCAAATCCCTCCGCCTCCGCACGATCACGGAAGCCCCGGCCCACGCGGCCGGGGCTTCCGTGTTGCCGACCGCCCGCAACCGGTATTTTCCCAGGTCACAAGGGGTGCGGCCAATGGATTTCACATGACGGCGGCAGTCATGTAATGTTCTTCCTGTCGCCGCGAACGGGCCGGAAGGAACGGGAGCGGCGGTAAAACTGAACAAGACAAGCACTCGTAGCTTAACGGATAGAGCATCTGACTACGGATCAGAAGGTTGCAGGTTCGAATCCTGCCGAGTGCACAGTGAGTCGGAAGCCCCGTGGATCTCTCCACGGGGCTTCCGCTTTCTCTTGGGGTAGTTGAGTAGGCGTACTCATGTGCCCGTTCCGCGTGCGGGCCAGGGTGGCGGACATGGACCTGCCTGTCGCTCCGCCGGCGTTCGACGCCACCAGCGGCACCGGACGTCGGCGCCGTGCGGACCTCGGTGCCGACATCGGGGCCGGGTGCGGTCTCGTGCTTCTGGAGTTGATCGCCCTGGCGGTGATCTTCGGGCTCTGGTTCCTGTCCGGGTTCAATCTCGACCCGGCGGAGAGCGCCGCGCCCGACCCCTTGTGGAACTACCTGGCCGCCGCCGGTGGAGTCGGTGTCCTCGCCGGGGCGGGGGCCGCGGTCGCCGCGCGGGCCAGGGCCGTGGTGACGGTGGTCGGGCAGGCCGTCATGGTCGGCCTGGTGTGCCTCGTCGTCTTCGGTGGTGTCGCGCTGCAGTCCCACCAGGAACAGCGGTGCCGTGACGTGCCGTCGGCGGTGGGTTGCACGAGGGGCGATCAGGGTGGGTGGCTCGTCGGGTGAGCGGCGAGGGTCTCGGCGGCCGTGTGGCCCGGGAGTTGGGCGACACGGCGGGTGCGGTGGCCGACCGGGCGTGAGTGCGGTCCGCATCTGTGTCTAGGGTGTGCGCATGTTGAGAGGACCAGTCTTCATATCCGACCGGCCGCACGTCGACGGGGGCCGACGGTGAACAAGCCGCTGAGGGCCGTGGCGATCTTCTGCGGACTGCTGGTGCTCGGCCTGCTGATCCGCGCGAACTGGCTGCAGTACGTCCGGGCCCCGGAGCTGGCCTCCGACACCAAGAACCGGCGGGTGCAGATCGAGCAGTTCGCCACCCCGCGCGGCGACATCGTCGTCGGCGGCCGGGCCATCACCGGGTCCAAGGAGACCGAGAGCGCCGACCTCAAGTACAAGCGCACCTACGTCGACGGTCCGATGTACGCGCCGGTGACCGGCTACGCGTCGCAGGCGCAGGGCATGACGCTGCTGGAGAAGACCTACGACTCCATCCTGACCGGCAAGGACGACCGGCTGGCCTTCCAACGGTTCGCCGACGTGGTCAGCGGCGAGGGACGGCGGCCCGGCTCGGTGGTCACCACCATCGACCCGAAGGCGCAGAAGGCCGCCTGGGACGGGCTGACCGACCTCAAGGGCGCCCGGGGAGCCGTGGTCGCGCTCGACCCGCAGACCGGGAAGGTGCTGGCGATGGTCTCGGCGCCGTCCTACGACCCCTCCACGTTCGCGGGCAACACCTTCAAGGAGTCCGACCGGTTCGTCGCGCTGGACAAGAAGAAGAACAAGCCGCTGGCCAACCGCGCGCTGCGGGAGACCTACCCGCCGGGCTCCACGTTCAAGATCCTCACCGCGGCCGCCGCGCTGGAGCACGGCATCGTCACCGACGTCGACGCCCGCACGGACGCCGTCTCCCCGTACCCGCTGCCGCAGTCCAGCAACAAGATCGGCAGCGAGGCCGGTGACGCGGTCTGCAACAAGGCGTCGATGAAGACCGCCATGCAGTACTCCTGCAACAACGTCTTCCTCGACGCCGCCTCCCGGCTGGGGCAGGACAAGATGCGCGAGACGGCCGAGAAGTTCGGCTTCAACGAGGACGTCTACTCCGACGACTTCGGCGACCTGCTCGCCACCAAGAGCCTCTACCCCGAGAACCTCGACAAGCCCGGCACCGCGCTCACCGGCATGGGACAGGGCAGCCTCACCAGCACGCCGATGCAGATGGCCATGGTCACCGCCGGGATCGCCAACGACGGAAAGGTGATGCAGCCCTACGTCGTCGACGAGGTCAAGGGCCCGGACCTGGACACCCTGGAGAAGACCGAGCCGGCGGTGATGAGCGAGGCGGTCTCCGCCGAGACCGCGCAGAAGGTCCAGGAGATGATGGAGTTCACCGCCAAGGAGGGCAGCGCCCGCCGCGCCCAGATCGAGGGCGTCACGGTCGGCGGCAAGACCGGTACCGCGCAGCGCGGTGTCGACGTCAACGAGAAGGTGCCGTACGGCTGGTTCGTCTCCTACGGCAAGAAGGACGACGGGTCCTCCGTCGCGGTGGCCGTGTTCATCGACCCGACCGACATGGACATCTCCCGCGAGGACATCTCCGGTGGCGGGCTCGGCGCGCCCATCGCCAAGAGCGTCATGAAGGCCGTTCTGAAGTCGTGACGCCGTCGGGGGCGGCGGCGCGTCACACCCTGGCCGCGTCGTACGCCCCCCGGGCCCGCTCGACCGCCGCCATCCGCCGCTCCGTCCAGCGGGCGAGGTCCCGGACCCGTTCGGCGGCCTCGCGGCCGAGGGCGGTGAGGGAGTAGTCCACCCGGGGCGGGATCACGGGCTTGGCGTCCCGGTCGACCAGGCCGTCGCGCTCCAGGGTCCGCAGGGTCTGGGTCAGCATCTTCTCGCTGACCGAGCCGATCTCCCGGCGCAGTTCGCCGAAGCGGTGGGGGCGGTCGAGCAGAGCGATCAGGGCCAGGGTGCCCCAGCGGCTGGTGACGTGCTCCAGGAGCAGCCGCTCGGGGCACATCGCTTCACTTTCTGCCATGGCCATACGGTACGTCCGGGCGGGCGCTCACCATGAGTGAGTGCCCGCCCGTTGTCAGTGCTGCCCCCTACTGTCGGTGGGGATGGCACAGGCATGGAAGTGCGCGGGGCTGCGGTGGGCGGCGGACGGTCCCGTACTGACGTGGGTCGGGGGCCGGCGCAGTGCGCTGGTCCGGGGGAAGCGGGTGGCCTTCGGGGTCGCCGAGGGGGGTGTGCGGACGTGCGTGGGCGCACGAGGACACGCGTGTCCGGTGCGGGCCGGGGTGTCGGGGCGCAGTACGGGGGCGCGGTGCGAGGAGTGCGCACGGCTGGACCGGGCCCACTCCGTGGCCGCCGACACCATGGCGGACGATCCGCGGCCGTACCGGGTCTATCTGGCGTGGTTCGGCCCCGGTCTCGTCAAGGTGGGGATCACCGCGTACGAACGGGGGTCCGCCCGGCTGCTCGAGCAGGGGGCCGTGTGCTTCAGCTGGCTGGGGTGCGGTCCGCTGATGGCCGCGCGCCGGACCGAGGAGCTGCTGCGGGCCGCGCTGGGCGTGCCCGACCGCATCCCGTACGTCCACAAGCGCGCGGTGCGGGCCACCCTGCCCGAGTCGGAGTCGGAGCGGGCGGCCGAGATCGCCGGGCTGCACGCGCGGGCGGTGGCGCTCGGTGGCTGGCCCGAGGCGCTGACGCCGGAGCCGTTCCGGGGCGTCGACCACGCGGGCGTCTTCGGGATCGCGGGCGCGGAGCGCGGGCCGGCCGCCGTGGCGGAGATCGCCGAGCTGGTGGCGGGCGGCGCGATCGGGGGTGAGCTGGTGGCGGTCGCCGGGCCGGATCTGCATCTGGCGACGGAGCGCGGGGTCGTCGTGCTCGACACCCGGCTGATGACGGGGTGGGAGCTGGTGTCCGCCGAGGGCGAGCCGTGCGGCGTGCCCCTGCGGGAGCTCAAACGAGCGGGGGGAGTGCAGGACGGGCTGTTCTGACCTCGCCCCCGGGCGTTTCCTTCTCTTCTCCCTACCCGTCCTTCTCCACACCTGTCCTTCTCCCCACCCGTCCTTCGCTCCGTCCCGTCCCTTCGTCCCCGCGTCCCTTCGTCCCCGCGTCCCTTCGTCCCCGCGCCCCCGCGTCCTCTCGCCCCCTTGTCCAGGTGGGCGCGGGGCGCGATCGTGGCCGCATGAGTGATCACGAAGTCGGGCAGGTCCGCCGGTTCTGGGAGGGGCTCGGGCTGCCCGGGCTGGTCGACGTGCACACGCACTTCATGCCCGAGCGGGTGCTGCGCAAGGTCTGGGCCTACTTCGACGCCCTCGGGCCGCTGACCGGCGGGGTCGAGTGGCCGATCACCTACCGGCAGGAGGAGGACGAACGCGCCGAGCTGCTGCGCCGGTTCGGGGTGCGGGCCTTCACCGCCATGCTCTATCCGCACAAGGCGGGCATGGCCCAGTGGCTGAACGACTGGGCGGTGGACTTCGCCCGCCGCACGCCCGACTGCCTGCACACCTCCACTCTCTTCCCCGAACCGGGCGTCGAGACGTACGTGCGCCGGGCCGTCGAGGCGGGGGTCCGGGTTTTCAAGGCGCACGTGCAGGTGGGGGCGTACGACCCGGCCGACGAGCTGCTCGACCCGGCGTGGGGCGTGCTCGCCGAGGCGGGGGTACCGGTCGTCATCCACTGCGGTTCGGGCCCGGCGCCCGGCAAGCACACCGGGCCCGAGCCGATCGCCCGGGTCCTGGCACGCCACCCGCGGCTGCGGCTGGTCGTGGCCCACCTCGGGATGCCCGAGTACGAGGACTTCCTGGACCTCGCCGAGCGGTACGGAGAGGTGCGGCTGGACACGACCATGGCGTTCACCGACTTCAGTGAGCGTCTCGCGCCCTTCCCGCGCCGGGCGCTGCCCCGGCTCGCGGACCTCGGCGACCGCGTCCTGCTCGGCACCGACTTCCCCAACATCCCGTATCCCTACCTGCATCAACTGCACGCCCTGGAGCGGCTGGAGCTGGGTGACGCGTGGTTGCGCGGGGTGTGCCACGACAACGCGGCCCGGCTGTTCGGGCTGCCGGAGAGCCGGGAGGGTTAAGGGCAGACATGCCCTGGGGCTGGCCGAGGTGCGGGCCCGGTGGGCACCGGTCCGTGGGTCCGTGCCACGCGGACGGTGCCCACCGGGCTCAGAGCGGGGCGACGAAGACGTGCGCGGCGGTCCGCGCCGGGAGCCGGGCGGTCCGGTCGCCGTTGCCGACCGTCACGCCGCCGGGCCACGGCCTGACGCTCACCACCGCGCCGGGCCGCACTCCGGCCCGCCGCAGGGTGGACAGCAGGCCGCCGTCGGCCTGGACCGGCTCCCCGATGCGCCGGACGACCGCGCTCACGCCGTCCGGCCCGGGGAGCAGGTCACCGAGGCTGACTGTGCTCCCGGCTGCGGCTGCGGCGGCGGCTGCGGCGGCGGACGGGCGCGGCGCCGCGGGGTTCGCCCCGCCCAGCTCCTCCAGGCCCGGGATCGGGTTGCCGTAGGGCGACTCGGTCGGGTGCCGCAGCAGGCGCAGCAGGCGGCGTTCGACGGCCTCGCTCATCACGTGCTCCCAGCGGCAGGCCTCGGCGTGGACCTGCTCCCACTCCAGGCCGATCACGTCGACGAGCAGGCACTCCGCGAGCCGGTGCTTGCGCATCACGCGCGTCGCCAGCCGCCTGCCCGTGTCGGTCAGCTCCAGATGCCAGTCGGCGGCGATCCGCAGCAGGCCGTCGCGTTCCATGCGGGCGACGGTCTGGCTCACGGTGGGGCCGCTCTGGTCCAGGTGCTCGGCGATGCGGGCGCGCAGCGGGACCACGCCCTCCTCCTCGAGTTCCAGGACGGTGCGGAGGTACATCTCCGTGGTGTCGATGAGCCTGGACACGCGGTGGGTCAGGCGGGGGTCTCGGCGGTGGCGGTCAGGAGCGCGCGGCCGAGGATGTGCCCGGCCATGGTGAAGCCGAGGACGGCCGGGGTGGCGTCGGCCGGGACGCCGATGGACTCGACGTCCAGGGCGTGCACCACCACGAAGTACCGGTGCGGGCCGTGCCCGGCCGGCGGCGCGGCGCCGATGTAGCGGGCGGCGCGGGCGTCGTTCGGGAGCTGGAAGGCGCCCTCGGGCAGACCCGCGCCACTGTCGTCGCCGGCGCCCTCGGGCAGCTCGGTGACGGCGGCCGGGATGTCGGCGACCGCCCAGTGCCAGAACCCGGACCCGGTGGGGGCGTCGGGGTCGTAGACGGTGACGGCGTAGCTGCGGGTGCCCTCCGGCGCGCCGCTCCACGACAGCTGCGGGGAGACGTCCTTTCCGCCCGGGACGCCGGAGGAGTGCTGCGCGGACGGCCAGGTGGCGCCGTCGGCGACGGTCGTGCTGGTGAGGGTGAAGGAGGCCGCCTCGGGGAGGCGGGCGAACGGGTCGTTGGCGCTCATCGCGTCGTTCCTTTCGGCCGGGCCGGTCCCTGTGGGCCGGCCGCTGTAATCGACCATAACACTGATAATCGATTATCCCAGCGATCGTCTATGCTGCCCTCATGACTCAGACCGGCCCCACGTCGCCCCTGCCGCCCCCGCCGACGGGCAAGCGGATGCTCTCCGAGCAGGTCTACGCACACCTGCGGGACGCGATCATGCGCGGCGACCACGCCCCCGGTGCCGCCCTCAAGCCGCAGGACCTCGCCAGGGAGCAGGGCGTGAGCCTGGCCGTGGTGCGCGAGGCCCTCGTGCGGGTGGTCGGGGACGGGCTCGCCGACCGGCTGCCCAACCGCGGATTCGCCGTCCCGGCCTACTCCGACCGGCGCTGGCAGGAGATCGCGGAGGCCCGCCGCACCATCGAGCCGGTCCTGCTGCGCATGTCCGTCGAGCGCGGCGACGTCGACTGGGAGGCCCGGGTGCGCGCCGCCCACCACCGGCTGTCCCGCACGCCCCCGTACACGCCGGAGGAGGGCGAGTACTACAGCGAGGCGTGGTCCGAGGCACACCGGCTCTTCCACCGCGCCCTGATGGAGGGCTGCGGCAACCCCGTGCTGCTGGAGACCTTCGACCGGCTGTGGACGGCGAGCGAACTGGCCCGCCGCTGGTCGACGCACCGCAATCCCGGCCGGGACGGCGTCGAGGAGCACCGCCGGCTGGAGGAGGCGGCGCTGGCCCGCGACGCCGACACCGCCACCGAGGTGCTGGTCCGGCACCTCACCCTCACGGCCGAAGGCCTGACCGCGCAGGGCTGAAGGGCGGCGGCGGAGAGCCGACGGGCGGTGGCGGGGAGCCGACGGGCGGTGTCCGCGCGGCGCCCGTGCGTTTCTCAGAGAAATCACAGGTTGGGGAAAGGGCCTTCTCAGAGCGTCCCGACAAGGTGACCGCTATGACCACGACCTCGCCCCAGGGGCGCACCGAACTGCTGAGGCCGGACGGGAGCCCCGTCCGGGTGCTTGTAGTGGACGACGAGCAGTCCATCACCGAACTGCTGTCCATGGCCCTGCGCTACGAGGGCTGGCAGATCCGCAGCGCGGGCGACGGCCACGGCGCCGTCCAGACCGCGCGCGACTTCCGGCCCGACGCCGTCGTACTGGACATGATGCTGCCCGACATGGACGGCCTGAGCGTGCTGGGGCGGCTGCGCCGCGACCTGCCGGACGTGCCGGTGCTGTTCCTGACCGCCAAGGACGCCGTCGAGGACCGGATCGCGGGGCTGACCGCGGGCGGCGACGACTACGTCACCAAGCCGTTCAGCCTGGAGGAGGTCGTCGCCCGGCTGCGCGGCCTGATCCGCCGCTCCGGCGCCGCCGACCGGCGCTCCGACTCCGTACTCGTCGTCGGCGACCTCACCCTCGACGAGGACAGCCACGAGGTCACCCGGAGCGGCGACGGCATCCACCTCACCGCCACCGAGTTCGAGCTGCTGCGCTTCCTGATGCGCAACCCGCGGCGGGTGCTGAGCAAGGCGCAGATCCTGGACCGCGTGTGGTCCTACGACTTCGGCGGCCAGGCCAACGTCGTGGAGCTGTACATCTCCTACCTGCGCCGGAAGATCGACGCGGGGCGCGAGCCGATGATCCACACCCGGCGCGGCGCCGGATACCTGATCAAGCCCGCGGTCTCGTGAGCGGGCGGCGACGACCGCGGCCGCGCACCCTGCGGACGCGGCTCGTCGTCGCGTCCGTGGCGCTGATCGCGGTGGTGTGCGCGGTGATCGGCACGGTGACGACGGTCGCGCTGCGCTCGCACTTGTACGAGCAGCTGGACGGACAGGTGCACGAGGTCGCGATGCGGGTGTCCGGTTTCGGGCCGCCGGGCGAACCAGGCCCCGGCGGCGGGGTGAAGCAGCGCGTGGACCTCGACGACTTCGTCACGCACGGCGGCCCGCAGCCGCGCGACACGATCGTCGCCGAGACGCGGGACGGCGCCGTCGTCGACGCCAAGTACGGCAAGAAGGACGACGAGAGCACGGACCCCAGCAGGACCACGGCGGTCTCCCTCGACGAGGCCCAGCGCACCGCGCTCGCCTCCGTCCCCCGGGACGGGGAGGCGCACACCGTGGAGATCCCCGGCCTCGGTGACTACCGCGTCGAGTACCACGACGGCTACTACGCCGCCCTGCCCACCTCCGACGTCGACGGCACCATCAGCACCCTGATCCTCGTGGAGGCCAGCGTCACCGCCGCCGGCCTCGTCGCCGCCTCCCTCGCCGGTGCCGTCATCGTCGGCGTCGCCACCCGCCCCCTGCGCCGGGTCGCCGCCACCGCCGGCCGGGTCTCCGAACTGCCGCTGCACGCGGGCGAGGTGAACCTCGACGAACGGGTCCCGGAGTCCGAGTGCGACCCGCACACCGAGGTCGGCCGGGTCGGCTCCGCGCTCAACCGGCTGCTCGACCACGTGCACGGAGCCCTGCACGCACGGCAGCAGAGCGAGACGCGGGTACGGCAGTTCGTCGCCGACGCCAGCCACGAGCTGCGCACCCCGCTCGCCTCCATCCGCGGCTACGCCGAACTCACCCGCCGGGGACGCGAACAGGTCGGCCCCGACACCCGGCACGCGCTGGGCCGCATCGAGTCCGAGGCCGGCCGCATGACCCTGCTGGTCGAGGATCTGCTGCTGCTCGCCCGCCTGGACGCCGGACGCCCGCTGGAATTCGGTCCCACCGACCTCGTACCGCTGGTCGTGGACACCGTCAGCGACGCCCGCGCGGCCGGTCTCGACCACACCTGGCGGCTGGACCTGCCCGAGGAACCCGCCCTGGTGTCGGCGGACCCGGCCCGGCTCCAGCAGGTGCTGGTCAACCTGCTGGGCAACGCCCGCAACCACACCCCGCCGGGCACGACCGTCACCGCGCGCGTGCGACGCGACGGGCCGTGGCTCTGCGTCGACGTGGTGGACAACGGGGCGGGCATTCCCGCCGAGTTGCTGCCGCGCGTCTTCGAACGGTTCGCGCGCGGCGACTCGGCACGGTCCCGTGCGACCGGCTCGACGGGCCTCGGGCTCGCCATCGTGCAGGCGGTGACGACCGCGCACGGCGGTGGCGTGACGGTGGACAGCGCGCCGGGCCGGACGGTCTTCACCGTGTACCTTCCCGCGGTCCACGACCGGTTCCTCCCCGCGGTCCACGACCGGTCCCTGTCCGCGGTCCACGCCCGGCCGGACGGGCGAGCGCACTCACAGGCGCAGCACAGCACCACCACACGGGTGCGACAGGGGAGTTGAGAAGAGTCGGTCGCATGCGAACCGACTCTTCTCCCGGCTCCCTGCCGGCGCGGGAGCACCTCCCGGCCGCAGGAGCCGGTACGCCTGTCCTGGACGTAGTGGTCCCCGTCTACAACGAGGAGAAGGACCTCGGGCCGTGCGTCCGGAGACTGCACGAGCACCTCAACCGGACGTTCCCCTACGCCTTCCGCATCACGGTCGCCGACAACGCCTCCACGGACGGCACCCCGCACGTCGCGGCCCGCCTGGCGGCCGACCTCGCGGCGGTCAGGTCGGTCCGGCTGGAGCAGAAGGGGCGCGGCCGGGCCCTCCGGACCGTCTGGTCGGCCTCGGACGCCCCGGTCCTCGCCTACATGGACGTGGACCTCTCCACCGACCTGAACGCGCTGCTGCCGCTGGTGGCGCCGCTGATCTCCGGCCACTCGGACCTCGCGATCGGCTCCCGGCTCGCCCGCAGCTCGCGGGTGGTGCGCGGGGCCAAGCGGGAGTTCATCTCCCGCAGCTACAACCTCATCCTGCGCGGCTCCCTCCAGGCCCGCTTCTCCGACGCCCAGTGCGGCTTCAAGGCGATCCGCCGGGACGTGGCCCAGGTACTGCTGCCACTGGTGGAGGACACCGGCTGGTTCTTCGACACCGAGATGCTGGTGCTGGCCGAACGCGCCGGGTGCCGGATCCACGAGGTGCCCGTCGACTGGGTCGACGACCCGGAATCCACCGTGCACATCGTGCGGACGGCGACCGAGGACCTCAAGGGCGTGTGGCGGGTCGGCAGGGCCCTGGCCACCGGTTCCCTCCCACTGGACCGGCTGGCCCGCCCCTTCGGCGACGACCCGCGCGACCGCGACCTGACCGGCGTACCGCAGGGACTGGCCCGGCAGCTCGTCGGCTTCTGCGTGGTCGGCGCCCTGTCCACCCTCTTCTACCTCCTCCTGTACAGCGGCTTCCGCCACTTCGCCGGCTCCCAGCTCGCCAACGCGCTCGCGCTGCTGGTCTCGGCGGTGGCCAACACCGCCGCCAACCGGCGGCTGACCTTCGGGGTGCGGGGCCGGGGCGGCGCCGTGCGGCACCAGGCGCAGGGGCTGGTCGTCTTCGGCATCGGCCTCGCGCTGACCAGCGGTTCGCTGGCGGCCCTGAGCGCGGCGACCGCCCACCCGGACCACTCCACCGAGCTGGCGGTGCTGATCGCCGCCAACCTCGCCGCCACCGTGCTGCGCTTCCTGCTCTTCCGCGCCTGGGTGTTCCCGGACGCGCCGCCCACGACCCACACGCCGGACCGGCACCTTCCGGACCCTCATACCCCGGACCCGCACCTTCCGGACCCTCATACTCCGGACCCGCAGCTTCCGGACCCGCAGCTTCCGGACCCGCACCTTCCCGACCCGCATCGCACCTGGAGCGACGCCCGATGACGACACACTACGACCCGACCACCCACGCCGACGGCACGCACACCCCCGTCGGCGAGGACGGGGGCCCGCCGTCCGCGGCGCCGCCCGCCCACCGGCAGCCCCGGCCTTCGCGGCGGTCCCGGCTCGGCCGGGTGTGGCGCGGCCGACCCGAGGACCCCCGCTGGGTACGCCCCGCCTTCCTCGGCCTCCTGCTGGCCACCGCCCTCCTCTACCTCTACAACCTGAGCGCCTCCGGCTACGCCAACTCCTTCTACTCGGCGGCCGTGCAGGCGGGCAGCCAGTCCTGGAAGGCGTTCTTCTTCGGCTCGCTCGACGCGGGCAACGCCATCACCGTCGACAAGCCCCCGGCCGCGCTGTGGCCGATGGCGCTGGCGGTGCGGATCTTCGGCCTCTCCTCCTGGTCGGTCCTCGTGCCCGAGGTGCTGATGGGGGTGGGCACGGTCGCCGTCGTGTACGCGGCCGTCCGCCGCCGGTTCAGCCCCGCGGCCGGACTGATCGCGGGCGCCGTGCTCGCGCTCACGCCCGTCGCCGCGCTGATGTTCCGGTTCAACAACCCGGACGCCCTCCTCGCCCTGCTGATGTCCGTCGCCTGCTACCTCGTCGTACGGGCGCTGGAGGACGGCCGGAGCAAGTGGCTGGTGTGGGCGGGCGTCGCGATCGGCTTCGCGTTCCTGGCGAAGACCCTCCAGGCCTTCCTGATCCTGCCCGCCCTCGCCCTGGTCTACGGCGTCTGCGCGCCGGTGCGGCTCAGGAAGCGCCTCGGCCAGCTCGCGCTGGCGACCGCCGCGATCGTCGTCTCCGGCGGCTGGTGGGTCGCGGTCGTCGAGCTGTGGCCGGCGTCGTCGCGCCCGTACGTCGGCGGCTCGCAGAACAACAGCTTCCTGGAGCTGACCTTCGGCTACAACGGCCTCGGCCGCCTCAACGGCGAGGAGACCGGCAGCGTCGGCGGCGGGGGCGGCCCCGGCGGCGGGAGCGGCGGGCAGTGGGGCGAGACCGGCTGGGGCCGGATGTTCAACTCCGAGATCGGCGGCCAGATCTCCTGGCTGCTCCCGGCCGCCCTGATCCTCCTCGTCGCGGGCCTCGTCGCCACGCGCCGCGCCGCCCGCACGGACGGCGCACGCGCGTCCTTCCTGGTCTGGGGCGGCTCGCTGCTGATGACGGCGGCCGTCTTCAGCTACATGGCCGGCATCTTCCACCAGTACTACACGGTGGCCCTCGCGCCGTACCTGGCGGCCGTGACCGGCATGGGCGCCGCGACGCTGTGGGAACGCCGCGAGCGGCCCTGGGCGTCGATCGCCCTCGCCGCCGCCGTCACGGCGAGCGCGGCCTGGGGATACGTGCTGCTCAACCGGACGCCCGACTACCTCCCCTGGCTGAAGGTGCCGGTCCTGGTCGGCGGCCTGGTCGCCGCGCTCGGGCTGGTCTTCGCGGGGCGGCTGGGGCGGCGGACCGCCCTCGCGGCGGCGGGCCTCGGGCTCGTGGCCTCGCTGGCCGCACCCACCGCGTACACGCTGAGCACGGTGCGGGAGGGGCACAGCGGCTCCATCGTCACGGCCGGTCCGGCCGGTGCGAGCATGGGCGGCGGCCCCGGCGGCGGTGGCCCCGGCGGTGGTGGCGGCCGCGGTGGTGGCGGCTTCCCGGGCGGCGGGAACGCCCCTGGTCAGGGGCAGGGCCAGGGCGGTCCCGGGGGCGGCGGCACCGCTCCGGGCGCCGGAGGCACCAACCAGAACGGCCAGGCACCGAACGGCCAGGCACCGAACGGCCAGGCACCGAACGGTCAGGCACCGAACGGCCAGAACGGCGGTCCGGCCGGCGGGCCGACCGGCGAGGGCGGCCGTATGGGCGCGGGCGGTGGCGGTATGGGCGGCCTGCTCAACGGCGCCGAAGTGGGCTCCGAGGCGAAGAAGCTGCTGGAGACCGATGCCGACGCGTACACCTGGGCCGCCGCCGCGATCGGCTCCCAGAACGCCGCGAGCTACCAGCTCGGCACCGGCGCCCCGGTGATGGCGATCGGCGGCTTCAACGGCACCGACCCGTCGCCGACCCTGGCCCAGTTCAAGAAGTACGTGGCGGACGGCCGGATCCACTACTTCATCGGCGGCGGTACGGGAGGCGGCATGGGCGGCGGCTCCGGCGCCGCGTCGCAGATCACCTCGTGGGTCGAGGCCGGCTTCAAGAAGGTCACGGTCGGCTCGGCCACCTTCTACGACCTCACCTCGCCGACGGACTGACCGCTCCGGACGAAGAGCTGTTGTACAGCGTATAGGAGTGCCCTATACGCTGTACAGCATGACGACGTCACCCCAGGAATCCGCCGAGGAAGGGGAACGGGAACGGGAATCCGCACCCCCGGTCCAGGGCCACCCGCAGCGCTGGCTGATCCTCGGCGTCATCAGCCTCGCCCAGCTCACGGTGGTCCTGGACAACACCGTGCTGAACGTGGCCATCCCCTCGCTCACCGACGAGCTGGGCGCGGCCACCTCCGACATCCAGTGGATGATCAACGCCTACTCGCTCGTCCAGTCCGGCCTGCTGCTCACCGCGGGCAGCGCGGCCGACCGGTACGGCCGCAAGAAGATGCTGGCCACCGGCCTCGCCCTGTTCGGGATCGGCTCGCTGGCGGCCGGACTCGCGGACACCACCGGCCAGTTGATCGCGGCGCGGGCCGGCATGGGCATCGGCGGCGCCCTGCTGCTGACCACCACGCTCGCCGTGGTCATGCAGATCTTCGCGCCCGCCGAGCACGCCAAGGCCATCGGTATCTGGAGCGCGGTCAGCGCGCTCGGCTTCGCCTGCGGGCCGCTGATCGGCGGCTTCATGCTGGACCACTTCTGGTGGGGTGCGATCTTCCTGATCAACCTGCCCGTGGTGGCCCTCGGCCTGGTCGCGGTCGTGACCCTGGTCCCGGAGTCGAAGAACCGGCAGGGCGACCGCCCCGACCTGCCGGGCGCCGTCCTCTCCACGGTGGGCATGGCCGCACTGGTCTACGCGATCATCTCCGGCCCCGGGCACGGCTGGACGTCGGGGCGGGTCCTGGCCACGGCCGCCGTCGCCGTGGGCGTACTCGCGCTCTTCGCCTACTGGGAGAGCCGCATCCCGTACCCGATGCTCGACCTCACCTTCTTCCGCGACCAGCGGTTCACCGGCGCGGTGGCCGGTCTCGTGCTGATCACCTTCGGTATGGGCGGTGCGCTGTTCCTGCTCACCCAGCACCTGCAGTTCGTGCTCGGGTACGGCCCGCTGGAGGCCGGGCTGCGGACGGCGCCGCTGGCCCTGACGGTGGTGCTGCTGAACTTCTCCGGGGTGGCGGCGAAGTGGCTGGCCAGGCTCGGCACGCCGGTGGCGGTGCTGCTGAGCATGGTGCTGATGGCGGCGGGCCTGGTGGCCATCGCCACGCTGACCGGTCACGGCTACGCCGGCACGCTGCTGGGGCTGCTGCTGATCGGCGTGGGGTGCGCGCTCGGCAACCCGGCCATGGCGCACGCGCTGATGAGCGCGATCCCGCCGGCCAGGGCCGGGGTCGGCGCGGGCGTCAACGGCACGCTGGCCGAGTTCGGCAACGGGCTGGGCGTGGCCGTCCTGGGCGCGGTGCTGACCTCGCGGTTCGCGGCGCTGGCCCCCGTCGCGGCGACGTCACTCCCCGCGGCGCTGGCTTCGGCGCGGGGGGAGGGCGAGCGGGGGCGGGTGCTCGACGCGTTCTCCTCCGGAGTGGAGAGCAGTCAGTTGGTCGGGGCGGTGGCCGTGTTGCTGGGCGGGGTGGTGGCGGCGGTGTTGTTGCGGCGGGCGGAGCGGGTGGGCGCCTGAGAGCTCGGGTTGCGGGCAGTTGTGCGGCGCCGTTGTGGCTGGTCGCGCCCGCGCGGCGGAGCCGCATATCGTCACGCCCCGCGCCCCTGAGGGGGCGCCTAGCATGACCGGTGATGGTGAGAGCGAGGCAGGTGCGCATGGCGAAGGCAGGGCGGGAGGGGCCGCGGGACAGCGTGTGGCTGTCGGGGGAGGGGCGGCGCGGCGGGCGCCGTGGGGGGCAGCCGTCCGGGCTCGATCGGGACCGGATCACCGGGGTCACCGTCCGGCTGCTGGACGCCGAGGGCCTGACGGGGTTCTCGATGCGCCGCCTGGCCGCCGAGCTGAACGTCACCGCGATGTCCGTGTACTGGTACGTCGACACCAAGGACCAGCTGCTCGAACTCGCCCTGGACGCCGTCTTCGGCGAGCTGCGCCACCCGGACCCGGACGCCGGGCTCGACTGGCGCGCGGAGCTGCGGGCCCTGGCCCGGGAGAACCGGGCGCTGCTGGTGCGCCACCCCTGGTCGTCCCGGCTGGTCGGCACCTACCTCAACATCGGGCCGCACTCGCTGGCCTTCTCCCGCGCGGTGCAGAACGTCGTGCGCCGCAGCGGGCTGCCCGCGCACCGCCTGACCGGCGCCATCTCCGCCGTCTTCCAGTTCGTCTACGGCTACGGCACCATCGAGGGCCGCTTCCTCGCCCGGGTGGCGGACACCGGGCTGAGTCCGGAGGAGTACTTCCAGGACTCGATGACCGCGGTGACCGAGGTGCCGGACACCGCGGGCGTCATCGAGGACGCGCAGGACATCATGGCGGCCCGGGGCGGCGACACCGTGGCGGAGATGCTGGACCGGGACTTCGAGTTCGCCCTCGACCTGCTCGTCGCGGGCATCGACGCGATGGTCGAACAGGGCTGACCGACCGGCGTACGGCCGCCCACCCCGGCGTACGGCCCGCGGACACGCGCCCTAGTCGTCCGCCGCCGGCCGCGCCGGGAAACCGCCCGTCGCCACCGGTCCCCACCTCTCCGGTGTCACCCGGACGATGGACTTGCCCTGCTTGACCATGGCCTGCCGGTACTCGTCCCAGTCGGGGTGCTCGCCGGAGATGTTGCGGAAGTACTCCACGAGCGGCTCCACGGAGTCCGGCGCGTCGATGACCTCCGCGGTGCCGTCGATCTGGACCCACGGGCCGTTCCACTCGTCGCTGAGGACGATGAGGCTGACCCTCGGGTCGCGGCGCGCGTTGCGGGTCTTGGCCCGCTCGGGGTAGGTCGAGACGACGATCCGGCCGGCGTCGTCGACCCCGCAGGTCAGGGGCGAGCCCTGGGGGCTGCCGTCGGCCCGCCGGGTCAGCAGGACCGCCCGGTGCCGGGGGCGTACGAAGTCCAGCAACTCGTCCAGCGGGACACGGGTGTTCGTCGCGATGTTCGGTGCCATGCCGCCAGCCTAGGCCGCCGTGCCGCTCCCCGCCGTTCCGCTCCCGGCCGTCCCGCTCCCGGTGCGCAGCGCCTCCGCGAGGTGGTCGTGGACCGGCACGTCGCGGCGCAGGCCGGAGAGTTCCAGAACGCGGCTCGGTACGCCCTTCGGGACGGCCACCACGCGCAGCAGCACGTGGTCGGGCAGCCGGCGGCGTACGGCCGCGACGAGGCGGACGCCCTGGGAGTCCATGAAACTGGTCGGGGAGAGGTCCAGGACGAGCAGGCGCAGCCCGTCGGAGCGCTGCTCCACGGCGGTCGTGATCAGGGGCAGCAGCCCCGCGGCATTGCAGAAGTCGATCTCGCCGGGCATCGCGAGCACGACGCACCCGGGTGGTTCACACGGCTCACACGGCTCGCAGGGCTGGGGGAGGAAGGTCACAGCACTCACCTGACAGACGTCCGTCGGGCTTCCGGCCGGGCCGCTTCCTGACCCGGTCCCCATTGCACCACGCGGGCGGGCGGCGCGGAAGGCGCGCCGCCCGCCCCGCCCCGGGGGGCCCCCCGCCCGCGGGCCCCCGGGACCAGCACCCCACCCCCCACCCAAAAAGGGTTTAGGGCAGGGGGCTGACGGGGGGGGGTTTGT
>NZ_JBHWKU010000019.1:122469-140973 GCF_042730645.1 Streptomyces sp. NPDC059906 | reverse complement strand
TCCCGTCGCTCGCTGGGCGGGCGGCGGGGTCCTCACCCCCCCCCCCCCCCACTGCCCCCGGGGGGGGGGGGGGGGGGCCCGCCCCCCCCCCCCCCCGGCCGCGGTGCCGCCCGGACCGTCGGCCGAGCGTCACCGGCACGCAACCGAGCAGCTAAAGTGCTGTTCGTCCTGTGCTCGCAGTCGGGAATGTGCTGCGGAGCTCTCCTGCGCACGGCCGTGAGGCCGCGCTCGCCGAAGAGGTTCGTGGTGGCTGCGTCCGAATTTACTGATTTGCCGCGTTTTCCAGTGGGCTTCGAGCTGGCCGAGGCCCTGACCGCCGCGGCCGGTGACCTGCACGCGACGGGTTCCCCCGGCGACACCATGAACACCGCCGTCGCACTGGCGGTACGCCTGCTGCCCGACGCCGAGCACGCGGGCATCGCGGAGATCCAGCGCGGCGGCCGGCTGCGCTCCCTCGCCTGGACCGACGAGACCGTGCGGTTCGCCGCCGAGCCCCGGCAGGGCGGCCACACCCCGCACCCGGACTGGGAGCGCCTGTGGACCACGCCCGTGGTGCGGACGGACGACAGCGAGGCCGACGGCGGCGGCAACGTCCTGTCCGGGCTCGGCCTGCGCTCCACGCTGTCCCTGCGGCTGCGCGCCGACCGGCGCCGGCTGACCGTGCTGACCGCGTACGCGCGCAAGCCGCAGGCCTTCGACGAGGACGCCACCCGCATCGGGCGGCTGTTCACCGCGCACGTCTCCCTGGCCCTGAACTCGGCGACCGTGCGCGAGCAGCTCACCGAGGCGATGCGCACCCGGGACCTGATCGGCCAGGCCACCGGCATCCTGATGGAGCGTCTGGACATCGACGCGGGCGGCGCCTTCGAGTCCCTGGTGAAGGCCTCCCAGCGCGAGAACGTGAAGCTGCGCGACCTGGCCCGCCGCATCGTCGACGCCAACTCCGCTACGGGCGGCAGAGGCGTGACCGAGCGGTGACGGGACATCCGTACGGTCATGACCTCGCGGACCAGGGACACGGACACGAACACGGGCCGGGACGCGGACACCGGCCGGGACGCGGACACGGACGCGGGCCGGGACGCGGACACGGGCCGGGACGCGGACACGGACCGGGCCACGGACACGGACCGGGCCACGGACACGGACCGGGCAACGGACACGGGCCGGATATCGGCCACGGGCCGGGCAACGGACGCGGGCCGGATATCGGCCACGGGCCGGGACACGGGCCGGGACACGGACACTGGCCGGGCAACTGACGCGGGCCGGCCAACGGACGCGGGCCGGGCAACGGACGCGGGCCGGATATCGGCCACGGGCCGGGACACGGGCCGGGACACGGACACTGGCCGGGCAACTGACACGGGCCGGCCAACGGACGCGGGCCCGGCAACGGACGCGGGCCGGAAATCGGCCACGCTCGACCACGCCATGGCACGCAGTCAGGGTCTCGACACCCTGCTGCGTGATCTGACCGACCGGGCGGTCGTGCAGGTGCCCGGTGCCGTGGCCTGCTCGGTCACGGTGCGCCGCGCCGACCGGCTGATGACGCTGGCGGGCAGCACCGGCCTGCCCGGCGGCCTGGACCTGCGCCAGTACGAGAACGGCTCGGGCCCCTGCGTGGACGCCGCCGAGTCGGGGGACGCGCAGTACTCCGCCGACCTGGCCGAGGAGACCCGCTGGCCCGCGTACACGGAGTACGCGCTGGCCACCGGTGTGCGCTGTGTGCTGGCGCTGCCGCTGCCCATCGAGGGCGAGACGGGTGCGGCGCTCAACCTCTACGGCCTCGCGCCCGGCTCCCTGGCCCAGGGGCTGGACGCGGCCCGCGCCTTCGCGGAGCGGGCCGCGGACGCGGTGAACGAGGCCCTGCGCATCGAACGGCGGCAGGCCTCGGCGGCCGACGTGCGCACCGCCCTGCTCTCCCGCAGCGTCATAGACCAGGCGGTCGGCATGCTCATGGCCCGGGAGCGTATCGACGCCCACCGGGCCCTGGAGCGGCTGCGCCGGGCCTCACAGGACCGGAACGTCAAGCTCCGGGACCTGTGCGCCCAGGTGGTGGCCCGGGCGTCCGGCGGTGCCTCACACCGCGGGCAGTGACTCCCCCTGGACCGCCTGGATGTCCAGCTCGACCCGGAGCGTCGTGCCGATGGCGGCGATGCCGGCCTGGACGACCTGGTTGTAGTTCATGGCGAAGTCCTCGCGGTGCAGCTCCGTCGTCGCGCGGAAGGCCGCCCGGGTGCCGCCCCAGGGGTCGGCCCCGGTCCCGAGGTAGGCCAGGTCCAGGTCGACCTCGCGGACGACCCCGTGCAGACCCAGCTCACCGTGGACGGTCCAGCGGTCCGGGCCCGCCTCCGATACGCCGGTGGAGCGGTAGGTGATCTCCGGGTGGCGCTCGACGTCCAGGAAGTCGGCCGAGCGCAGGTGGGTGTCGCGCATGCCGTTGCCGGTGTCGATGGAGGCCGCCTGGATCACCGCCTCCACCCGGGACTTGGTGACGTCGTCCGGGGCGATCTCGACGGTGGCGGCGAAGTCGGTGAAGCGGCCGCGCACGCTGGAGATGCCCAGGTGCTGGGCGACGGCGGCGACACCGGAGTGCGCCGGGTCGACCGTCCACGGCCCCGGCGGCGGCAGCTCGGTGCCGCCCTGGCGGGCCAGCGTCACGGTGCCGGCCTCGGCCCGGCCGCTCGCGGTGACGATCGCGCTGGAGGCGGCGGGCGCGTAGCCGACCGCGGTGACGATCACGGTGTACGCCCCCGGCGTCAGCGCGGTGGTGTCCCGCACGGCGCCCTCGGTGTCCGCCTCGGCGCGCAGCACCTGCGTGCCGGTCATGTCGGTCACCGTGACGACCGCGTGCGACACGGCCCATCCGTCCCGCGTTCGGATCCTCGCGGTCAGTCCCATCCCGTTTTCTCCCTGCAAAGACTCAGAAAGTGGTCGTAAAGAAACCGGCCCGTGGTGGGCGGGCGCACCTCCGCTCAGAGCGCGCACGCCACCACGGGCCGGGGTTCTGCTACTCGCCGGGGTGGGCGAGCTCGATGTCGTGACCGTCGGCACCCGGGCCGGCGACCGTCAGGGCGGTGGCCACGGGCGGGTAGCCGGTCGCGATGACGGTGTACTCACCGGCGTCCAGGTCGGTGAAGGCGTACGCCCCGTCCGCCCCGGTGGTGGCCGTGCCGACCACGTTGCCCGCCGCGTCGACCAGGGTGACCCGGGCGTCGGCCAGCGGACCGTGCGGGGCCCGCACGACGCCCTGGACCTGGGCCCCGGCCTGGAGGTCGACCTCGACGCGGGTGACGCCGGTGCCGCCGACCTCCAGAGGCAGGGCGCGGGGCCGGTAGCCGGCGGCGTTGACCGCGACGGTCACCGTGCCCGGCACCAGCTCGGTGAAGGCGAACTCGCCCGCCTCACCGGTGGTGGCGCTGGCCAGCAGGTCGCCGCGCACGTCGGTGACGATCACCATGGCGTCCTTGACCGGCAGCCCGCCCTCCACGGCCCGGACCAGGCCGGTGAGCCCGCTGGTGCCGCTGAGCAGGATGTCGTAGGCGACCGGCTCGTCGTTCACGACGATGGTGGAGGCCTGCGGCTGGAAGCCGTCGGCGGAGGCGATCAGCACGTACGACCCGGCGCTCGGCGCGTCGACGGCGTAGGAGCCGTCGGCCTGGGCGACGGACCGGCCGAGCTGGCGGCCGGCCAGCGAGATCAGCGTGACCGCGGCCTGCGGGACCGGGGCGGACTCGGCGCCGCGGACGAAGCCGCGCACCGCGATGCCGCCGGAGACGGGCGCCTGCGGTTCACCGGAGCCGGTCGTCGTGGCGACGGCGGCGAGCCGCTGCGTGGCCGCCGGTCCGGCGACCGGGGAGACCGCGGTGTCCGAGACGGACGAGGTGACCGGGGTGAGCGGGTCGCCGGACGGCGTGGCCGGCACGGCCGCCATCGCACCGGCCGGAACCGGCTCGCCGGCGACGCGGACGGCCTCCGCGGGGGTGCCCGCCACCGGCGGGGCGGCCTCGGCCGAGGACTCCGCCGCCTGGGCGAGGGCGCCCTTGGTGCGCAGCGGGACCTCCTTGATGAACAGCGTCACCAGGAAGCCGAGCAGGGCGATCGGCGCGACGTACAGGAAGATGTCGGCGATGCCGTGCCCGTAGGCGCTCTCCAGCCAGGTGCGGATGGGTGCGGGGAGCAGGTCCATGTCGGGGATCTGCCCCGAGCCCAGCGCCTTGCCGGCCGCCATCTGGTCCTCGGGCTTCAGCTGCCCGATGCTGTCGGTGGCGTAGTGGCTGATCCGGGTCGACATGATCGAGCCGAGCACCGAGACGCCCACCGCGCCGCCGAGGGACCGGAAGAAGGTGACCGTGGAGGACGCGGAGCCCAGGTCGCCCGGCTCCACCTGGTTCTGCGTGCAGAGCACCAGGTTCTGCATCATCATGCCGACGCCGAGGCCCATCAGCGCCATGAAGATCGCGATGTGCCAGTACGCGGTGTCGTAACGCATCGTGCTGAGCAGGCCCAGACCCGCGGTCAGCAGCACGCCGCCGGCCAGCAGCCAGCGCTTCCACTTGCCGGTCTTGGTGATGATGATGCCGGAGACCGTGGACGAGACGAACAGGCCGCCGATCATCGGGATCGTCATGACGCCCGACATGGTCGGGGACTTGTCCCGGGCCAGCTGGAAGTACTGGCTGAAGTAGACGGTGCCCGCGAACATCGCGATACCGACGAACAGCGAGGCCATCGAGGCCAGGGTGATGGTGCGGTTCCTGAACAGGCGCAGCGGGATGATCGGCTCGCTGGCCTTCGACTCCACGAGGAGGAAGATCAGCGTCAGCACGATCGCGCCGCCGACCATGGCAGCGGTCTGCCAGGACATCCAGGAGTACTTGTCGTCGGCGAAGGTGACCCAGACGAGCAGCAGGCAGACGGCCGCGGTGACGAAGAAGGCGCCGGCCCAGTCGACCTTGACCTTCCGCTTGACCACGGGCAGGTGCAGCGTCTTCTGGAGCACGATCAGCGCGAGGATCGCGAAGGGCACGCCGACGTAGAGGCACCAGCGCCAGCCGAGCCAGCTGGTGTCGGTGATGACGCCGCCGAGCAGCGGGCCGCCGACGGTGGCGACGGCGAAGGTGGCGCCGAGGTAGCCGGAGTAGCGCCCGCGCTCACGCGGGGCGATCATCGCGGCCATGATGATCTGCGCCAGGGCGGACAGGCCGCCGGCGCCGAGGCCCTGGATGCCGCGCGCGGTGATCAGCATTCCCGCGTTCTGCGCCGTACCGGCCACGACGGAGCCGATGACGAAGACGATCAGGGCTATCTGGACCAGGGCCTTCTTGCTGAACTGGTCCGCGAGCTTGCCCCACAGGGGGGTCGAGGCGGTCATCGTCAGCAGCGAGGCCGTGACGACCCAGGTGTAGGCGCTCTGGCCGCCGCCGAGGTCACCGATGATCTCGGGCAGGGCGTTGGTGACGATGGTCGAGGACAGGATCGCGCAGAACATGCCGAGCAGCAGCCCGGACAGTGCCTCCATGATCTGCCGGTGCGTCATCGGAGCGTCTCCGGTGGAGCCTCCCCCGTGCTTGGCATGAGCCCGCACACCGGCCGGTGTGGTCGTTGCCATGGACTTCCTTTACTTACGTGGTGATCGCGGGTGTACGGGTGGACTGTTCGTCCCCGGACAGTGCGGGAGGCCGGGCCGCGGGGGCCCGGCAGTCGTCGAAGCTGGCCCTGAGGCGGGCCATGAGCCGGGAGAGCTGGCCGACCTCGTCGTCGGACCAGTCGCTCAGGCGGTGGGAGAGCAGCTGGGTGGTCCGCTCGGCGATCTCGTCGAGCTGGTCCTGTCCCGCGGGCGTCAGGCGCAGGATGCGCGAGCGCTTGTCCGCCGGGTCGGGAAAACGTTCGATCCAGCCCCGCTCGGCGCCGTGGGCTACGTGGCGGCTGGTCACCGACATGTCCACCGCGAGCAGCTCCGCGAGCTTGCTCATGCGCATGTCCCCGTGGCGGCCGAGCAGCGTCAGTACGGCGACGGACCCGCCGGGACAGTCGGACGGCAGCAGTCGCCCCATCTCCCGCTTCACGGCGCCGAAGGCGCTGAACTGGCGGATCAGCTCCTCGTACTGCGCCTTCTCGGCCATGCGCACCTCCCGATTCGTTGCTTAGGGCAACCATAAGGACAGTTAGTTGCTACAGGCAAACAAAAAGGGCCGGTGCGGCATAAAAAGTTGGCAAAGACAAGTATTGCGAAAGTAAATGCGCAGGTGGTAAGGGGTGGGGCGGGTCAAGAGGGCTCGGCGGCCCCGCACTTGGGCCGCACTCGCGGATTCGCTAGTGTCTCGGCCCATGGCTAACACCCAGGGCCCCCAGGGCACCAACGACCCCGCAGGCAGCACCCAGATGTTCCGCGCGTTCGTCGACGACGCCCCGCAGACCCGGCAGGCGGCCCCCGCCGCCTCCTCCTCCGGACCCCGCGTCGGCCTGATCGTCGGCATCGTGGCCGCCGTGATCGTCGTCGCGGCCGTGGCCTGGCTGGCGCTCGGCTAGAACGGGCACCCGGCCGCCTGCGGCCGGTACCGGCACAGACGAAGACGACCGCCGCGGCACCCCCGAGGTGCCACGGCGGCCGCCGTGCTGTCGTACGGGCTCTCCCGCGGCGCGGGCTCAGTCGGAGATGAGGCCCTCGCGCAGCTGCGACAGGGTCCGGGTGAGCAGCCGGGAGACGTGCATCTGCGAGATGCCGACCTCCTCGCCGATCTGCGACTGCGTCATGTTGGCGAAGAAGCGCAGCATGATGATCCGCCGCTCCCGGGGCGGCAGCTTGGCCAGCAGCGGCTTCAGGGACTCGCGGTACTCCACGCCCTCCAGCGCCGTGTCCTCGTAGCCCAGGCGGTCGGCCAGCGAGCCCTCGCCGCCGTCGTCCTCCGGGGCGGGCGAGTCCAGCGAGGAGGCGGTGTAGGCGTTGCCCACGGCCAGGCCGTCGACGACGTCCTCCTCGGACACGCCGAGGACGGTGGCCAGCTCGGCCACGGTCGGCGAGCGGTCCAGCTTCTGGGACAGCTCGTCGCTGGCCTTCGTCAGGGCCAGCCGCAGCTCCTGGAGGCGGCGCGGGACGCGCACCGACCACGAGGTGTCGCGGAAGAACCGCTTGATCTCGCCGACGACGGTCGGCATGGCGAACGTGGGGAACTCGACTCCCCGTTCGCAGTCGAAGCGGTCGATCGCCTTGATCAGGCCGATGGTGCCGACCTGGACGATGTCCTCCATCGGCTCGTTGCGGGACCGGAAGCGCGCGGCGGCGTAGCGCACCAGCGGGAGATTGAGCTCGATCAGGGTGTCCCGGACGTAGGCACGCTCGGGGCTGTCCTGGTCGAGGGCGGCGAGCCGCAGGAACAGGGAGCGGGACAGGGTGCGGGTGTCGATGGCCTCCGTTGCCGGAAGGGTCTGGGTCGGCACGGCGTCGAGGTCCGGCACGGCTTCGAGGTCCGGCATGGCGTCGACGGCCTGAGCGCCGTCGGGGGAGCCGACGGGGCCGACGGAGTCGACGGGCTCGACGGGGCCGAGCGCCTCGATCGAGTCGGGCGCGGTCTCGCTCTCCGCGAGCGCGAGCACCTTCGAGCTGCCCTGTTCTGCGGACATGCCACCCCCTTTGGGTCGCGGGACGGTCGCGGCACACGCTCCCACGCCGGGAACGCAGCCTTCACCTGAATACCGGAGCCGAAGCCCCGGCAAACGCGTCTCCGGCAGAATGTCACATGTCGGCAACGCGCTGTAGTGACATGTCGACATCCGAGATGCGAATACCCCCTGGAAACAGGGGGTCTGATGGGCTTTCAGCCCGATTCCGTCCGCAACGGCCCTGGTGAGCGATTCGCTCTCCCCGGTGACCCCTCGCGCGCGCTTTCGACTCCGCCCGGACTCCCGGACGAGCTTACGCGTCGATCCGGTTCGCGGACCTCAACCGCTGGAAACTACGCGCCAGTAGTCGCGAGACGTGCATCTGGGAGACGCCGAGTTCGGCGCTGATCTGAGACTGCGTGAGGTTGCTGTAGTAGCGCAGCAGCAGGATCCGCTGCTCCCGCTCGGGGAGCTGGACGAGCAGGTGGCGCACCAGGTCCCGGTGCTCGACCCCGTCCAGCGCCGGGTCCTCGTAGCCGAGCCGGTCGAGCAGCCCGGGCAGCCCGTCGCCCTCCTGCGCGGCCTCCAGCGAGGTGGCGTGGTACGACCGCCCCGCCTCGATGCAGGACAGCACCTCCTCCTCGGTGATGCGCAGCCGCTCGGCGATCTCGGCGGTGGTCGGGGAGCGCCCGAAGGCGGTCGTCAGGTCCTCGGTGGCGCTGTTGACCTGCACCCACAGCTCGTGCAGCCGGCGCGGTACGTGCACGGTGCGCACGTTGTCGCGGAAGTACCGCTTGATCTCCCCGACCACCGTGGGCATCGCGAACGTCGGGAACTGCACGCCCCGCTCCGGGTCGAAGCGGTCGATGGCGTTGATGAGCCCGATGGTGCCGACCTGGACGACGTCCTCCATCGGCTCGTTGCGCGAGCGGAAGCGGGCGGCGGCGTAGCGCACCAGCGGGAGGTTGGCCTCGATGAGCGCCGCGCGCACCCGGTCGTGCTCCGGCGTGCCCGGGGTGAGGCCCTTCAGCTCGCCGAAGAGCACCTGGGTCAGGGCCCGGGTGTCGGCGCCCCGGCTGCGCTGCGGCGCGGGAGCCTCCGGGGTCTGGGCCGGAGCCGGGGTCTGGGCCTGGGCCTGGGCGGGCGGCGCGGGCGGCGCGGGCGGTGCTTGAGGCGCAGTACTGGCCGGCACGGTCAACTCCACCTCGTGATCTGTCAACTCTTCCGTCAACTCATCCGTCAAAAGCGGTCATAGCATCACAAGACATGTCCACTGTGTGCAAGCACCGCATAACGTCGTGTTGAGTGAACGCAGAACGGCCCCGCACCGAGCTGGTGCGGGGCCGGGCAACGGTCCGCGGGCCCCTGCGGACCCGCGGTCGTACTAGAACTCGTAGTCGGCGATCACCCAGGTGGCGAACTCGCGCCACAGCGCGACGCCCGCCTGGTGCGCCGGGTGTTCGAGGTAGCGCTTGAGCGCGTCCGCGTCGTCCACGGCCGAGTTGATGGCGAAGTCGTAGGCGATGGGCCGGTCGCTGATGTTCCAGGCGCACTCCCAGAAGCGCAGGTCGTCGATCCGGCCGCCGAGCGCCCGGAAGGCCTCGACGCCCGCCACGACGCGCGGGTCGTCGCGCTCGACGCCGTCGTTCAGCTTGAACAGCACGAGATGGCGGATCATCACTCTCCTCCGTTGGCGGCCCAGGTCATGAAGTCGCCCACGGCGCCCGCCGCGTCGGATATGCCCTGGAAACCTATCTGCACGTAGTCGGCTGCCTTGGCCGGATCAGTGATGATCACGTACAGCACGAAGACCACAACCACATAGACGGCGATCTTCTTCGAGTTCACCGCCACCGCGGCCTCCCCTGTCCCTTTCGACCCACGCCTTTCGGTCGCTCATGATCGCACGAAGGGCCCCGTCTTTCGACGGGGCCCTTCAAAAGCGGTAGCGGAGGGATTTGAACCCTCGGTGACTTGCGCCACACTCGCTTTCGAGGCGAGCTCCTTCGGCCGCTCGGACACGCTACCGAGAGAGACCTTACAGCACGGAGCGGCGTGCTCAGAAATCGGTATTGCGGCCGACGAACGGCCGTACGAGCAGCCGTCCCGGCACCCCGTCCGGACACCGTCCGTGCCCCGTCCGGCCCCCGTCCGGGCCCCGTCCGGACACCGGTTCAGCGGTCGCGGAAGAAGTCCGTGAGCAGCCGGGCGCAGTCGTCCGCGAGCACGCCCTCGATCACCTCGGGACGGTGGTTGAGGCGCCGGTCGCGCACCACGTCCCACAGCGACCCGGCCGCGCCCGCCTTGTCGTCGCGGGCGCCGTAGACCACGCGGTTCACCCGGGACTGGACGAGCGCGCCCGCGCACATCGTGCAGGGCTCCAGGGTGACGACGAGCGTGCAGCCCGACAGCCGCCACTCTCCCAGCTCCCCCGCGGCCCGCCGGATCGCGAGGACCTCGGCGTGGGCCGTCGGGTCCCCGGTGGCCTCGCGTTCGTTGTACCCGGCGGAGAGCACGGTACGGCCGTCCGGCGCCAGGACGACGGCGCCGACGGGCACGTCCCCGCCCGCCGCGGCCCGTCCGGCCTCGGCCAGGGCGAGCCGCATCGCGGCCCGCCACCGGTCGCGCACCGGATCGAGCGGTGCCCCCATTGGGTCCCCCTCGGCCGGCGCGGTCAGCGGACGGTCTCCAGTACGTCCAGCGCGCCCAGGGCCTCGGCGATCTCGCCGACCGCGTCCCCGGACATCGAGCGCAGCTCCTTCTCGCTCACCCCGAGGTCGTCGAGGACCTCGGCGTCGCCGACCGGTCCGTGCGGCACGGCCTCGCCCGAGCCGGCGGCCGCGTCGGAGCCGCCGCCGTCCTCGTCCTCCTCGTCGTCGGACTCGCCGTCCTCCGTGCCGTCGAGGTCGAGGGCGTCGAGGTCGTCGCCGTCGTCACCCGGCTCCCGGCCGAGCAGCTCGTCGGTGAGCAGGATCTCGCCGTAACTGCTGCGGGCGGCCGCGGCGGCGTCCGACACATAGATACGGGGGTCCTCCTCGCCGTCCACCCGGACGACTCCGAACCACGCGTCCTCCTGCTCGATCAGCACGAGCACCGTGTCCTCGTCGGGAGAGACCTCCCGGGCCAGGTCGGCAAGATCCGACAGGGTTTCCACATCGTCGAGCTCCGTGTCGCTCGCTTCCCACCCGTCTTCGGTGCGCGCGAGCAGTGCGGCGAAGTACACCGTGACTCTCCCACTGGTCCTAGGCGTGCCGGTTGGGGATCCCCCCGGCGGAGGCTACGGGCGGGGGAGCGGTGCTCCGAGCCCCACCCACTCGGAATCGTGGCAGAAACAAGGCACTCAGGGGACGTCTTCGGCGCCCTGTGTCCGGCTGTTTTGACCGGCGTCCCGGAAGGTGCGCTCCCGGGCAGCCGCCCAGCAGCGCCCTCGTCGCCGCCACGTGCGGATCGTACGCGGATTCTCGCGGTCCCCGCGTACGTCCGTCACCACCAACATCGGCGCGGCGCGCGATCTTCCCCGGCCGGGTCAGGAAGTTCTCCCGGGCGGCGGAACAACCAGGGAACTGCCGAGGAACTACCAGCGAAAGGTGCGCATGCGCATCGCGTGTCGCAGCCGGGCGGTCTTGGCGCGGCGCGGCTGCACGCGGTCCCGCAACTGCCGGGCCTCCGCCAGATCACGCAGGAACTGGGCCCGGCGCCGACGCCGTTCGGCCTCCCGCTCCCGCTCCCGTTCCCCCTGC
This sequence comes from Streptomyces sp. NPDC059906, assembly GCF_042730645.1. Lineage (NCBI taxonomy): Bacteria > Bacillati > Actinomycetota > Actinomycetes > Kitasatosporales > Streptomycetaceae > Streptomyces > Streptomyces sp. NPDC059906. Next base: position 129,628 of record NZ_JBHWKU010000019.1, on the reverse strand, counting down.
GGCACCGCATTCGGCTCGGCCCCGCGCTCCGCACCCCGCTTTGCGCCGGGGGACGGCATGTCGTGGAAGTCCCGGTCAGGCACAGTCTCACCACCCAGCGTCTGTCCCTCCCACCTTCCCCCGACCGGGCGGTTTGACGCCCGCGAACGAGTGGAGCCCCGCCCCGGGCCTTGCCCGCCGCGGGGACGCCGCCCCCACGGGCCCCGGTTAATGTGGTGGACATGCGTCTCCACGTCGTCGACCACCCCCTGGTCGCCCACAAGCTCACCACGCTGCGCGACCAGCGCACCGACTCCGCGACCTTCCGCCGTCTCGCCGACGAGCTGGTCACCCTGCTCGCCTACGAGGCCACGCGGGACGTCCGCACCGAACAGGTCGACATCCACACGCCGGTCTCCCGGACCACCGGCGTCAAGCTCTCCCACCCGCGCCCGCTGGTGGTGCCGATCCTGCGGGCCGGTCTCGGCATGCTCGACGGCATGGTCCGGCTGCTGCCGACCGCCGAGGTGGGCTTCCTCGGCATGGTGCGCAACGAGGAGACGCTCCAGGCCTCCACGTACGCCACGCGCATGCCGGACGACCTGTCCGGGCGCCAGGTGTACGTCCTCGACCCCATGCTGGCCACCGGCGGCACCCTGGTCGCGTCCATCAGGGAGCTGATCAAGCGCGGCGCCGACGACGTGACGGCGGTGGTGCTGCTCGCCGCCCCCGAGGGTGTCGAACTGATGGAGCGCGAGCTGGCCGGCACCCCGGTGACGGTCGTGACGGCCTCGGTCGACGAACGTCTCAACGAGCAGGGCTACATCGTCCCGGGCCTCGGCGACGCGGGCGACCGCATGTACGGAGCGGCCGAATAGCGGTCGGCGCAGTCCCGGACCCGCTCAGCAGCCCTTCTTCTCCGCGGCGGGCGTCGACCGCGGCGCGGCCAGCTCGGCCAGCGCCGTGTCGGCGTCCGCGGGCTTCGCAAGCCCCTTGAAGCCGTTGCCGATGATGAGGTCGACGGCGGCGCCCTTGCGGGCCGCGTCGGCGCGGTGCTCGGCGCCGGGCAGCTGGGTGCCGAGCACGGTGAGCGACGTCTTGAGGGAGGCGGTCGGCCCGAGCAGCAGCCCCGTGCCGGCGACCTTCTTGTCGTACTCCTTGGGCGCGTTGCTCACGTCGCCCACCCGGAAGCCGCGCTTCTTCAGCTCGTCGGCGGTCTTCTGCGCCAGGCCGCTGCGGGTCGTCGCGTTGAGCACGTTGACGGTGACCTGACCGGGCTTCGGCAGCACCACGGCGGCCGGCGAGGCGCTCGCCCGCGCGGTGGTGACACAGCCGGCGGCACCGGCCGCCGAGGCCTTGTCGCCGCCGGTGAAGACGTCGACGAGCTGCAGCGTGCCCCAGCCCAGCACCCCGAGAACGGTGACGCAGGCGACGGCGACGACCGCGAACCGGCCGCGTCGCCGGGCCGGGCGCATCCGCGGGTACTTGTCCCCCGTGATCTTGTACTGGCCACCCATGCCGGGAGGAGTCAGCATGCTCATGGGCGCAGCGTAGTGCGCCGGAGCAGGGATGCCTATTAGATGATCAGTCGACGTTCCGAGGTTCGACGCAAGGCAACCCGAAAGGGTCAACCGAAAGCGCCGCCGACGTCGTCAGCCGAGCTCGAGGACCCGGGCGTGCAGCACCTGGCGCTGCTGCAGCGCGGCCCGCACCGCCCGGTGCAGACCGTCCTCCAGATACAGATCGCCCTGCCACTTCACGACGTGTGCGAAGAGGTCGCCGTAGAAGGTGGAGTCCTCGGCCAGGAGCGTTTCCAGGTCGAGCTGGCCCTTGGTCGTCACGAGCTGATCGAGGCGGACCGGGCGCGGCGCGACGTCCGCCCACTGCCGGGTGCTTTCCCGGCCGTGGTCGGGGTACGGCCGGCCGTTTCCGATGCGCTTGAAGATCACACGGAAAGCCTACCGGCCCCGGCGTCGCGGGCGCAGCCATGGCGCCGGAGTGCGGCGCCGGAAAAGCCGCCGCAAACCGGATCAATCGGCAGGGCGTCGGCGAGTTCGGAGACCGCGGGGCTCTCCGCGGGCGGCGGAGACGGTGCGTGACCGCCCCCGCCGCCCGGTGCTCACGTCAGCCGCGCCGCCGTTCCCGTGCGGGCCGCTGCTGTTCGCCGGCTGCCTGCGGCGCGCTGCCGGGCCTGGGCGCACGGCGGGCCGCCTCGGCGCGCAGGAGGGCGCGCAGGACGGCGTAGGGGTCGTTGGGCATGTCGGTTCCTCGTTCCTGGTTCGCGGGTCCGGTTCGCGGGGGACCGGCGGCCGGGCCGGTCCGGCGCGGTCAGCAGCGCAGAACCACGGAACGCGGGCCGCGGGGGAGGGCGGCGGCCCGATCGGTACGAACGTCGAACCGGAGACGAGCCCGACGCCCCGCCGCGAAGGGCGACGGAACCGGCCGAACCACAACGACCCGCCGGCCGCTTCGCCCCGGCGCCCTCAGGACGGTGTCGAGATGGTCGTACTCCCCCGCAGTGCCGGCCGCTGCGGCCACCGGTGTGACCGGTGCCGCCTGGGCCGCCACGTGCGTGCAGGGCACGAGCAGGACGAGCAGCAGGACCAGGGCCCGCAGACAGGCGTCCCGGCGGACGGCGGCGTGCGGTGCGGGTCTCACCTCAGTCGTGTCCCCGCCCGGCGTACGCCGCCCATCGTGCCGGGGCGGGAAACCCCCCGCTCGGCGTAGCCGGGGCGCCGCTCACAGGGCGCGGGGGACCTGGTGCGCCCGCCCGCGCAGCCGCACGGACGTCACGATCTCGACGACGCCGACGACGACCAGCCACCAGCCGCCGACCAGCATGAGGACGGTGGCCGACTCGACGGGCGAGTCGATCAGGACGATGCCGGCGACCACGGTGACGGCGCCGAGGAAGATCTGCCAGCCGCGCGCCGGCATCGTCGGGTCGTGCGCGGCCGCCACGATCTGGGTGACGCCGCGGAACAGCCAGCCGATGCCGATCCACAGCGCGAGCAGCAGCACCGACTGCAGGGGGCCGCGGAAGCAGAACAGGCCCAGCAGGATCGACACGGCGCCGCTGATGAAGGCCAGCACCCGCAGCGAGGTCCTGCGGTGCGTACCGAAGGCTGCGGCCAGCTGGAGGACGCCGCTGATGACGAGGTAGAGGCCGAAGAGCACGCCGGCGGCGAGGAGCGAGGCGCCGGGCCAGACCAGGACCAGGATGCCCAGGATCAGCGAGGCGATGCCGGTGAACAGCACGGTCTGCCAGGCGGCGCGGGACAGGAGGTGCAACGGCCCCTCGAAGGCCGGCTCGGGCTCGGGCTCCTGGTGTCCGGAGGCCGGGCCGTGCGTCGTCCCGTGCCGGGCGTGCACCCCGCGGTCGTCGTACGGCGTCCTGCCGGGGGACCCGCTAGGTGGTTCGGTCATGCCCCATGCTGGGAGCAGGCGCGACACGGATGCCACCTGGGTTGGGCCACGGGGCTGATGTCCTCCGGCGCTGCCCGGCACGCGGGGCGGGTGCGGGTCGCGCAGCCCGGCGTGGTCCTGGCCCCCGGGGCGGGTGCGGGCGCGAGGGGGAGCGCGGCCCGGCGTTGCGGGGTGCCGCTGCGCCCACCCGTGCCGCCCCAGCGGCACGACTGCCCGCAGCTACGGCGGCGTGGCGGCGGGCGGTCCGCAGCTGCGGCCGAGGCGTGATGACTGCCCGCAGCGGCGGCGGGCAGTCGTGCCGCTGGGGCGTGACGACTGCTCGCGGCGGCGGCCCGCAGCCATAGCCGAGGCGTGATGACTGCTCGCGGCGGCGGAGGTGACGCAGTGGGAGAGCCGCGTACGGCGAGAAGGGGTCGTGTCGGGGGGTGTCCGCCCGCAGCGGTTGGCGCGTCAACGGAGTTCGCTTCTGTGGCCGACCGATTCCGCGCCGTTCCGAGGACGGACACCCCCCGGCGCGGCCCCGACCCACCCACCGGAGATACCGCGCAACGCGCACCCCCACCATGCCGCAGCCGCAGCCGCACCTACTTGCCGGAGGCCTTCGCCGCCTTGGCCGCCGCCTTCATCTCCTGCTTGTGCGCGCGCACCTTGGTCAGCGACTCCGGCCCCCGGATGTCCGCGACCGACCGGAAGGAGTCCGGCTCCCCGTACGCCCCCGCCGCCTCGCGCCACCCCTCCGGACGGACGCCGAGCTGCTTGCCGAGCAGCGCGAGGAAGATCTGGGCCTTCTGCTTGCCGAACCCCGGCAGTTCCTGGAGCCGCTTCAGCAGCTCCTTCCCGGTGTCCACCCCCCGCCAGACGGCCTCGGCGTCACCGTCGTACGTCTCGACGAGGTACCGGCACAGCTGCTGCACCCGCCCCGCCATCGAGCCGGGATAGCGATGGACGGCCGGCTTGTCGGACAGCAGCGCCGCGAACGACTCGGGGTCGTACGCGGCGATGTCGTGCGCGTCGAGGTCCTCCGCCCCCATGCGCCGGGCGATGGTCGAGGGACCCTTGAACGCCCACTCCATGGGCACTTGCTGGTCCAGCAGCATGCCGACCAGCGCGGCGAGCGGGCTGCGCCCGAGGAGTTCGTCGGCCTCGGGGTCCTGGGCGAGGTGAAGTGTGACGTCCATGGTCCCGATGATCGCGCGTACGGGCTCAGGTCGCGCGCCAGTACCCCAGCGCGTTCACCCGCTGCTTCGGCACCCCCAGCTCCTTGCGGACGTACGATGAGAGCGCCCGCGTAGTCGCCGTGTCGCACGCGATCCAGACGAACGGCTCCGATGAGGCCGACAGCAGCTCCGGCAGCTCCTCCTTCACCCGCGCCACCAGCCGCGCCCCCGCGTCCCGCCGCTCAACCGCCCGCACCTCGTGCCGCCCGGAGTCGGTACGAAACGGCAGGCCGTCGTCCGTGCCCCCCTCGAACCAGACGGTCGCCGGCACCGACCCGAACGCGTCGAGCAGGGAGTTGAGCGCGGGCAGGGACGCCGGGTCCGCGACCGCGAAGACACGGGAGGGAGCGGGCTGCGGCACCTCGAACCCGGTGCCCTGGACCGTCGCCTCGACGGTGTCCCCCGGCTTCGCCGCCCGCGCCCAGTCGCTCGCGCACCCCTCGTGCAGGGCGAACTCCATGGCGAAGGTCCCGGCCGCCGGATCCGGGTCGACCAGCGTGTACCCCCGCTGGTGCGGCCTGCCCGCGTTGTCGAACCACAGCCGCACCCACATCGTGGGGTGGACCCCGGTCACCGCCAGCATGCCGCCGTCGCTCAGCCGCAGCCGCCGGTAGTGCGGGGTCACGTCCTCCACGCCCGTCACGGTGAACTCGAAGTCCTTCGCGCGCATCAGCTTGAGGACCGCGCCCTCCCAGCCCCGCCCCTGCCGCCCCTGCCCCATGTTTCCTTCACCCTTCACGTACTATTCGGCCACGACGGCCATAACTTAGGTGAGCCTAACCTAAAGGAAAGTAGAGGCACAGGGGTGAGCGCCGAGACCTACCGCGACGCCTGGGGAATCCCGCACCTGCGCGCGGACACCCCGCACGAACTCGCCCGCGCCCAGGGCCGGGTCACCGCCCGCGACCGCGGCTGGCAACTGGAGGTCGAGCGGCACCGCGCCCAGGGCACCTCCGCGTCCTTCCTCGGCCCCGAGGCCCTGTCCTGGGACCGCCTCGCCCGCCGCGCCCGCCTCGCGGACACCGCCCGCCGCTGCTTCACCGCCCTGGAGCGCAAGGACCCGGAGACGGCGGCCTGGGTACGGGCGTACGCGGACGGTGTGAACGAGGGGCTCACCGAGACCGGGCACCCGAACCCGGCCCCGGAGTTCGCCCGCACCGGCCTCACCCCGGGCCGCTGGGACCCCTGGACCCCGCTCGGCGTCTGGCTCGCCACGCACATCCTCTTCGCGGGCTTCCCCGCCAAGCTCTGGCGCGAGCACATCTCCACCCACCTCGGCCCGGAAGCCGTCGCCCTGTTCGCCGCCGACGGCCCCGGCACCGCGGGCAGCAACGGCTGGCTGGTGAGCGGCGAGCGGACCACCACCGGGCACGCGCTCATCGCGGGCGACCCGCACCGCTTCATCGAGGAGCCCGGCGTCTACCAGCAGGTCCACCTGTCCTGCCCGGAGTTCGACGTCGTCGGCCTCGCCGTGCCCGGCGTCCCCGGCGTCGCCCACTTCGGCCACACCGGCACCGTCGCCTGGGCCATCACCAACGCGATGGCCGATTACCAGGACCTGTACCGCGAGCGCCTGCGCCGCACCGGCGCCGGAGTCGAGGCGCTCGGCCCCGACGGCACCTGGCACCGCGCCGCCCGCCACACGGAACGCATCGACGTCGCCGGGGAGGAGACCGTGGAGGTCGAGATCATCGAGACCGACCGCGGTCCGGTGATCGCCGGCGGCCCCGAGGGCCTCGACGACGGCACCCCGGCCGCGCTCAGCCTGCGCTACCCGCCCCGCGTCACCGAAGACCTCGGCTTCGGCGCCCTGCTGCCGCTGCTGCGGGCCCGCCGGGTCGCCGACGTGGACCGCGCCCTGGACGCGTGGGCCGAGCCGGTCAACGCGGTGCAGGCCGCCGACACGGAGGGCGGCCTGCTGCACCGGGTCGCGGGCCGCGTCCCCGTGCGCCCCGCCGCGAACGGCCTGCGACCGGTCCCCGCCTGGGAGCCCGGCCACGAGTGGACCGGCTGGCACACCCCGCCCCGCGCCGGCCTCACCGACGGCGTCGCGGTGATGGCCAACCAGCGCGGCCCGTCCACGCCGCTGGGCGTCGAGTTCGCCCCGCCGCACCGCGCCGACCGCATCACCGCCCTGCTCGCGGGCAAGGAGCACTGGTCGGCGACGGACATGCCCGCGATCCACACGGACACCCACCTGGGCTCGGCCACCCCCCTCCTCACCCACCTCGCGGCCCTGCCTCCCGAAGCGGCCCTGGTCTCCGAAGTCATGCCGAGCCCGGAAGCCGCCCTGGTCTCAGAAGCCACCGCCACGCCCCAAGCCGCCCTGGTCTCCGAAGCCGCCCCGAGCCCGGAAGCCGCCCTGGCCTCCGAAGCCACTCCCACGCCCCAAGCCGCCCTGGTCTCCGAAGCCGCCCCGAGCCCGGAAGCCGCCCCGGTCTCCGAAGCCACTCCCACGCCCCAAGCCGCCCTGGTCTCCGAATCCGCCCCGAGCCCGGAAGCCGCCCCGGTCTCCGAAGCCACTCCCACGCCCCAAG
>NZ_JBHWKU010000019.1:0-122373 GCF_042730645.1 Streptomyces sp. NPDC059906 | reverse complement strand
CAAGCCGCCCTGGTCTCCGAATCCGCCCCGAGACCGGAAGCCGCCCCGGTCTCCGAAGCCACCCCCACGCCCCAAGCCGCCCCGGTCTCCGAAGCCACCCCCACGCCCGAAGCCACCCCAGCCGCCGCGCCCCCCGAGGCCCCACCAGCCCCCCTCACCCCCGAGGCCGCCGCCCTGCGCGACCGCATCCTCGCCTGGGACCGGCGCATGGACGCCGACAGCACCGGCGCCGCGGCGTACGCGGCCGTGCGCGCGGCGGTCGTACGCGGGCTGGCGGCGCACCCGGTCCTCGCCCCGGCGTCCGTGCCGCCCGCGTACCCCGAGGTGCTCCTGCCGTGGCTCGCGCTCGTGCCGCGCGTCGGCCACGCCCTGGAGCACCTGCTGCGCACGGAGGACCTGTACGGCATCGACCGCGCCGCGACCGTCCGCGCCGCGCTGGAGGAGGTCGCCGCGTCGCCGCAGTCCGGCACCTGGGGCGACACCCACCGCCTGGCCCCCTGGCGGGCGCTGCCGGACACCGCCACCGCCCCCGGGGACGAACCGGGCCTCTCCGGCGACCACGACTGCGTCCTGTGCACCTCCCCGGTGCCCGGCCTCACCGACCGCGCCGCACGCGGCCCGGCCGCGCGGTACGTCTGGGACCTGGCCGACCGCGCGAACAGCCGCTGGGTGGTGCCGCACGGCGCCTCGGGCCTCCCCGGCTCACCCCACCACCACGACCAGCAGCCCCTGTGGCTTGACGGCGAACTCGCCCCGGTGGTCACCGACTTCGACCGGCTCACCAAGGAATCCGATGAATCCGATGAATCCGATGAATCCGATGAATCCGATGACTGACACCCCCGCGACCCCGTACGCCGCCCGCACCCCGGTCCACGAGCAGCACCTCGACGGCTTCGGCACCGTCCGCGTCCTGCCCCTGGACCCCGCCGCGGACGCCGCGGTGGTCCACGGCTGGGTCGGTGAGGAACGGGCCGCCTTCTGGGGCATGAGCGACCTGACGCGCGACCAGGTCGCCGCCGTGTACGCGCACATGGACACCCTCGACACCCACCACGCCTTCCTGGTCGTGAAGGACGGCGAGCCGGCCGCCCTGCTCCAGACCTACGATCCCGCGGCCGACCGGGTGAGCGAGTGCTACGCCGCCGAGCCGGGCGACATCGGCGTCCACCTGCTCCTCGCCCCCGCCGGAACCGAGGGCGGGCGCCCCGGCTGGACCGCCGCGCTGTCGGGCGCCCTCATGGCGTACGTGCTGCTGGGCCTGGACCGGACGCGGATCGTGGTCGACCCGGACGTGGCCAACGAGAAGGCGATCGCCCGCTTCCTCAAGCAGGGCTTCACCGCCGGTCCCGCGGTGGTCCTGCCCGAGGTGGACCTGCCGGACGTGTACCTGCCGGAGAAGAAGGCGCAACTGGCCTTCCTGCGGCGGGAGGTAGCGTTCGGCGCGTGACTCCCGCGCCGGCACCGACCGCCGAAGACCTGATCGCGCACTACGCACTGGAGCCCATCCCGCGTGAAGGCGGGCTGTTCCGGCGCACCTGGGCGGGCCCCGGGCGCCCGGACGGACGTCCCGCCGGTTCCGCCATCGTCGCCCTGCTCACCGCCCGGCCGGGCGACTTCTCCGCCCTGCACCGCCTGCCCGCCGACGAGGTCTGGCACTTCTACCTCGGCGATCCCCTCGAACTGCTCCTCCTCGCCCCGGACGGCAGCACGCGTACGGCCGTGCTGGGACCGGACGTCCTGGGCGGGCAGCACGTGCAGTACACGGTGCCCGCCGGTACGTGGATGGGCGGCCGGGTGGGCGCGGGCGGCGCGTGGTCGCTCTTCGGCTGCACGATGGCGCCCGGCTTCACCTACGGGGACTACGAGCACGGCGACGCCGCCGATCTCACGGCGCGCTACCCGGCCGAGGCGGCCCGGATCGTGTCACTGTGCCGCCCATGACCCCCTCGCCCCCTTCCCCCGCCTCCACACACCTCCTCGACGGACAGATCGCCCTGGTCACCGGCGCGGGCGGCGGCATCGGCCGGGGGATCGCCCTGCGCTTCGCCGAGGAGGGCGCGGCGGTGGCGGTGCACTGCCGTACGGCGGTGGAGTCGGCGCGGGAGGTGGCGGAACGCATCCGCGGCCGGGGCGGACGCGCCAGCGTCCTGCGCGCCGACCTCACCGACGAGGACGCCTGCCGGCACCTGGTCGGGGAGGCCGCCGAGTGGGGCGGCGGACGGCTCGACGCGCTGGTCAACAACGCGGGCGTGCAGCCGCTGCGGGAACTGCCCGACATGACGGCGACCGAGTGGCGGGAGGTGGTGGACACCAACCTGACCGGCGTCTTCGCGTGCACGCAGGCCGCGGCGGCCGTCATGCGCGCCCAGGACGGCGGCGGCACGGTCACCCACATCGCCTCCATCGAGGCGGGCGCCCCCGCTCCCGCGCACGCGCACTACAGCGCCTCGAAGGCGGCGGTGGTGATGCACGCCCGGTCGGCGGCGCTGGAGTACGGCCCGTGGGGCGTGCGGGTGAACTCCGTCTCCCCCGGCCTCGTCGACCGCGAGGGACTCGCCGAGGCCTGGTCGGAGGGCGTACGGCGGTGGCGGCGGGCGGCGCCGACGGGACGGCTCGGGCGCCCGGAGGACGTGGGTGACGCGTGCGTGTTCCTGGCCTCGCGGCTGGCGTCCTGGGTGACGGGCCACGACCTGGTGGTGGACGGCGGGGTGACGGCCCGCCCGTCGTGGTGAGGAGCCGCCGGGCAGCCAGGTGAGCGGGACGGCCTCCGCGTCCGTACGTATCCCCGAGGCAGTGGGCCCCGACGACGGAGATGCGACGTGAGGTGTGGTGACGATGCGCACGCTGGACGCCGGGGGCGAGGGGGAGGACGCGACCGGACACAGCGGTGGGGCCACGGGGGCCAAGGGGACGGAAGCGGTTCCCGGAACTGCTGGGACTGCCAGTCGTGCCGGGACTGTTGTGACTACCGGTTCAGCCAGGACTGCCGGGACTGCCAGGCCGACCGGGACTGTTGGCTCCGCCGGGACCGTCGGGACCCACGGGCCGGTCGGGACCGCCAGGCCGATCCGGACGGCCAGGCCGGTCGGGGCCGGGGCTGTCGGGCCCACCGGGACCGTCGAGACCACCGGGCCGGCCGGGACCACCGGGACACCGAGGACCATCAGGACCACCGGGACCACGGGGACCGCCGGGACTGTCGGGACACCGAGGACCACGGGGACCGCCGGGACCACCGGTCCGGCGGGGATCGCGCGGACCTCCGGGCCAGCCGGGCCGGCCGGGACCACCGGGCCGGCCGTGACGACCGAGTCCGCCAGGACCGCCAGGACCGCCGGGACCACCGGTCCGGCGGGGATCCCGCGGACCTCCGGGCCAGCCGGGCCAGCCGGTACCACCGGGTCGGCCGGGACCACCGAGACCGTCAGGACCGCCGGGATCACCGGGCCAGCGGGAAGCGCGGGGACTTCCGGGCCAGCCAGGCCAGTCGGGGCCTCCAGGCGACCCGGGGCCTCCAGGCCAGCAGGGACCTCCGGGTGAGCCGGGGAGTCCGGCGGCTGGTGCTGCTGGGGGCCGTGCTGGTCCTGCTCCTCCTCGGCGGCGCCGGACCGGCGTCCGCCCACGCCGCCCTCGGTTCCACCGACCCCGCCGACGGAACGGTCCTCCAGCGCGCCCCCGGCCACGTCACCCTGACCTTCAGCGAGTCCGTCGGCCTGCGCGACGACTCCTTCCGCGTCCTGGACCCGGGCGGTCACCGCGTCCGCACCGGAGCGGCCGGGCATGCGGACGGCCGGTCCGACACGGTCAGGGTCGCGCTGCCGGGCGGCCTGGGGGAGGGCACGTACACCGTGGCCTGGCGGGTGGTGTCCGCCGACAGCCACCCGGTCTCGGGCGCGTTCACCTTCTCCGTGGGCAAGCCGTCGCAGACGTCCGCCCCCGTCGACCCGGGCCCCACCGAGGACCCGCTGACCGCGACCCTCCACAAACTCGCCCGCTACCTCGCCTACCTCGCCGCCGCCCTGCTCATCGGCACCGCCGCCTTCGCCGCCCTGTGCCGCCCGCCGGACCCGGCCCCGTTGCGCCGCCCGCTGGTGGCGGGCTGGTGGACCCTGCTGGCGGCCACCGTCGCCCTGCTGGTGCTGCGCGCCCCGTACGAGGCGGGTACGGGGCCGTCGTCGGCCCTGGACGCCGACGCGCTCGCCGGCACTCTCACCGCGCGCCCCGGCGTGCTGCTGCTGATCAGGCTGGCGCTGCTGGCCCCGGTCGCGCTCTTCCTCGTCCGGGCGTCCCGCGCGGACCGCCGGGGGGAGCGCACCCCGCTCGCCGGTGCGGTGGGCACCGCCCTGGCCGTCGGCCTCGCCCTGACGTGGGCCGCCGCGGAACACGCCTCCGCCGGTATCCAGGTGCCCCTCGCGATGACGTCCTTCACCCTGCACCTGCTCGCCACCGCGGTCTGGCTGGGCGGCCTCACCGCCCTGATCCTCACCCTGCGCGCCACCGCGGACGCGGCCACCGTCGCCCGCTTCTCCCGCCTCGCCTTCGCCTCCGTGACCGTCCTGGTGACCACCGGCGTCTACCAGTCCTGGCGCGGCCTCGGCTCCTGGCAGGCGCTCACCGGCACGACGTACGGCAGGCTGCTGCTGGTCAAGGTGCTCCTGGTGGCCGTGCTGCTGGCCGCGGCGGCGGTGTCCCGGAGATGGACGACGGCCCTGGCGACGGCGCCGCTCGCCGTGCGCGAGCCCGGCCGGACGACTCTGCGCGAGCGGATCCCTCAACCGGCGGGCGGCCCCCCGGAGCCGGAGCCACAGCCGCAGCCGGAACGGCCCGCCACGTCCACGGACACCACGGGCATTGCAGACACCGCGGGCACCGGAGTCACCGCAGACACCCCCGCCCAGGCCACCCTCCGCCGCGCCCTCCGCCGCGGCCTGCGCCGCTCCGTCCTCGCCGAGGCCGCCGTGGCCGCGGTCGTCCTGGCGGTGACGACCGTGCTGACCGCCACCCCGCCCGGCCGCGCGGCGGACGAGGCGGCCCGGACGGCCGTACCGGCGGGCGGTGTGCTGCCCGCGTCCGTCACCACGATCCCGTTCGAGATCGGCACGGCCGCCCGCGGCACGGTCCAGATCACCCTGGACCCCGGCCGCACCGGCGACAACGCCGTCCAGGCCGTCGTCTTCGGCCCCGACGGCAGCCTGGCCGCCGTACCCGAACTGCGCCTCTCCTTCACCCTCCCCGACAAGGACATCGGCCCCCTCGATGCGGACCTGGTCGACCGGGGCGGCTACTGGAGCGCCAACACCCTCACGCTGCCCCTGCCCGGCGTCTGGACGATGAAGGCGACGGTACGGGTGTCCGAGGTGGACCAGGTGAGCGAGCAGCGCCGGATACGGATCGTGTCCTGAGGGGTGCTGGGGGCGCTACGGGTGCAGAACCACCTTCGTGTAGCCCTCGATCCGCTTGTCGAACTTGTCGTAGCCGGACGGAGCCTGGTCCAGGGGCAGTTCGTGGGAGACGACGAAGCTCGGCTCCGCCCTGCCCTCGATGATCATGTCGCGCAGCTGCCGGTTGTAGCGCTTGACGTTGCACTGGCCCGTCCCCACCCGCAGGCCCTTCTCGAAGAGCTTGCCGATCGCGACGAGGAGCATGCCCTGCTTGGCCTGCTCGTCCGGACCGCCCGGGTCGGCCGGGACGTAGAGCCCGGGAACGCCCAGGGCCCCGGTCGGACGGACCGTGTTGACCAGCGAGTTCAGGACGGTCGCCGGTTCCTCCTTGCCCGTCCCGCCCGCCGTCGCCTGGTAGCCGACGGCGTCCACGCCCTTGTCCGTGCCGGCGCCCTCGGTCTGCTCCTTGATCTGCTCGACCGGGTCGCCCGCGGAGAAGTCGACGGGCACCGCTCCGATCTCCTCGGCCTTCCGCAGCCGCTCCGGGACGCGGTCGACGACGAACACCTTCTTCGCGCCGCGCAGCAGCGCCGAGTAGGCCGCCATCAGCCCGACCGGGCCGGCCCCGTACACGGCGACGCTCTCGCCGGGACGCACGTCGGCGAGTTCACAACCGTGGTAGCCGGTCGGGAAGATGTCGGCGAGCAGGATGAAGTCGCTCTCGTGCGCGTCGCCCTCGGGCAGCTTCAGGCAGTTGAAGTCGGCGTACGGGACCCGCAGGTACTCGGCCTGGCCGCCCTGCCAGGGGCCCATGGACACATAGCCGTACGCGCCGCCCGCGAAGCCGGGATTGACGGTCGTGCAGTAACCCGTGTAGCCGGCGGCGCAGTTGGTGCAGAAGCCGCAGGCGACGTTGAAGGGCATGACCACGCGGTCGCCCTTCTTCAGTCCCGTGACGCCCTGCCCGACCTGATCGACGATCCCCATGTTCTCGTGGCCGAAGACGATGCCGGGCTCGGCCGCGGTGCGCCCCTCGTACATGTGCAGGTCCGAGCCGCAGATCGCGGTCGACGTGACGCGCACGATCACGTCGTTCGGATGCCGGATGTCCGGCTTCTCGACGTCTTCGACCGTTCTCATCGTTCTCCGGACGATGAGACGGGGCAAGTCGGTAATCTCGGGAATATCAGGCGAACGAGACGCCCGCCGCGCACCGCACCGCGAAAGGAGGCCAGGAGGGGATGTCAGCGCAACGACTGGGAACTCTGCTGGTTCCCGTGCCGGGCCTGTCCGGTACCACCTACCCGCCCGGCACGACGGTGACCGTCCGCGGCCGCGGCGCCACCGTCGACGCCTTCGTCAACGGTGACTGGCTTCCACTGTCGTGGTGGGAGTTCTCCGACGGACTCCGCGAGGACATCGCCGACCGCTAGACGGCCGGGGCCCCGGCCGTCAGGAGGGCTCTTCGGTGGCCGGCCCTCCCTCACGCTCGGCCAGCCTGGCCTTCAGTACCGGGCTGATGAGCAGGTCGTAGACCAGGACCCCGACGACCCCGCCGATGAGCGGGCCGACGATGGGGATCCACCAGTAGCCGCTGAACCACTGGAAGGTGCCGGGCAGGGCGATGTCGCCCCATCCTTCGAAGAAGGTGAACAGGCGGGGGCCGAAGTCGCGGGCCGGATTGATCGCGTATCCGGCGTTGGTGCCGAAGGTGAGGCCGATCGCGACGACGACCAGCCCGATGAGGTACGGGTGCAGGTTGGACATCGGCGCCGTGTTGCGGGTGTCGATGAGCGCGCAGATCAGCAGGAGCAGGATCCCGGTGCCCACGATCTGGTCGAGCAGGGGACCCCACCAGGAGTCTCCGAAGTACTCTGCGGGGAACGTGGCGAAGATCGAGTACGTGTTCAGGGACGTCTCCCGTGTCTCGCCCGCCTTGGCGATGGCCGCGTCGATCGCCCACCGGTAGCAGGCGTACACGAGCGCGGCGGCGACGAACGCGCCCACGACCTGGGCGAGCCAGTAGGGCAGCACCTTCCGCCACGGGAAGTCCCGCCGTACCGCGAAGCCGAGGGTCACCGCGGGGTTGAGGTGTGCCCCGCTGATGCCCCCGGCCACGTACACGCCGAAGACGACGGCAAGACCCCACCCCCACGAGATGATGAGCCAGTTGGCGGGTCCGAAGTCAGCGGTCTGCCGGCCCGAGCCGGGCAGTCCGGCGACCGCGACGGCCACCGACCCGACGCCGAACAGGATCAGGACGAACGTCCCCAGGAACTCGGCGCACATCTCACCGCCGAGGCCCTTTCGATAACCGCGTCGATGAACAATGCGTTCGGCCACCGGCCCTCCTTCACTGGAAACGGAACAGACCAATCCGCTCCATACCCGCAAAGCGGTCCCTGGGCGGCTCAACCGGGTGAGACCGCGCCATGTCCCCGCGAGACTCCCCCTCGATGGAGCAACACGGGGACGCAAGGTGCAACCGCCAGGTTGCCAATAAACCCTCGACGTGCAACCATCCAATTGCAGTAAAGGTCAGCACTCAGCAGCACGGAGAAGGGACGATGGGACGACTCATGAACAAGTCGGCACATTCCGTGACCGAGACGACCGAGACGACCGAGACGGCCGAGCTCGACCGAATCTCCCGGCAGATCGACATCGACGCCCCGGCCGACCGGGTGTGGGAGCTGGTGGCCCGGCCCGGCTGGTACATCAACGACGGCGCGGTCGAGGCGGACCAGGACGTGCGGTACGAGGGCGACACGGCGGTGGTGCGCCATCCGTCCCTCGGCGAGTTCCGGTTCCGGACGGTGGAGCTGGACAGGCCGCGCTACGCGGCGTTCCGGTGGATCGGCACCCCCTCCCGCGACGAGTCGGCGCCTTCGACCCTGGTCGAGTTCTGGATCGACGAGCGGGACGGTGGCGGGGTGACCCTGCGGGTGGTGGAGAGCGGGTTCTCCGGCCTCGCCGACGACCCGGCGACCTGGCTCGAGCAGCGCGAGGGCAACGACAAGGGCTGGCTCACCGAACTGGCCGCGGCGAAGGCCTACGCGGAGCAGGCCACGCCCGTCACGCCCACCACGGGGCACCGGTGACCGCCCCCGCCCTGCCCGCCGTGTGCGCGGCGCTCGGCGACCCGACGCGCTGGGAGGTACTCGCCCGGCTCGGCGAGGCCCCGGTGTCGGCGTCCGAGCTGGCCAGGGCCCTGCCGGTGAGCCGGCAGGCGATCGTCAAGCACCTTGAGGTGCTGCGCGAGGTCGGCCTGGTCGAGTCCGAGCGGCGGGGACGCGAGGTGGTCCACGTCGCCGTCGGCGCCCGCCTCGGCGCACTGGCCCGCGAGCTCGACCGCATCGGCCGCTCCTGGGAGACCCGACTGCTCCGGATCAAGACACTGGCGGAACGCCCGGCAGCAAACCAACCCGAAGCGAACCGGCCCGAAGCGAACCGGCCCGAAGCAAACCCACCGGACTGAAGGCGCGCGCCTCTCACTCCGGCGAACACGTCGAAGGGCCCCTGTTTCCAGGGGGCCCGTCGACATCGTGCCCGGTGAGGCACTGGCGGAGGATACGAGATTCGAACTCGTGAGGGGTTGCCCCCAACACGCTTCCAAATGTTCGTACGTCCGTACGGTGGGAGCCGTATCTGTCCTGACCTGCGGCGGAGCCGCTTGGATGCCTCCGTGTGAACGGGCCCGGACGGAGGCGAATGCAACCAGAACTGCAACCACGGGAGCCCAGCCGCTGATCACGCCCTGCGCCAGGCGCCGAGCAGCTCTCTGGGCCCGTATGCCGCCTGGAGCCCGGAACAGGTGGTCCCGTTGCGCGAGACCGCTACGAGCGGTACCGGCTCATCGGTGATCGCGGCCCGGTGCTTCTGCAGCGCGACCAGGTCGTGGTTGTCGAACGCGGAGTTCTCCAGCCACTTGACCGACCCGAGGAAGAGCAGTTCCTTGGCCACCGGCTGCCGGTCCGCGCCCACCAGGTCGATCTCGACGTCGTTGCTGCGGGTCCAGTACCCGCCGATCGTGGGGGCGGCGGGCAGGAGCCCGTCCGGCAGGAGCCGGGCGAGGGATTCCCGGACGAGGGGTTCGATCGCACGCCCCCGCCAACTCGTCCACTGCTCCTTGATCCGGCTCAGCGTGAGGTCTCCCCGCATCCGCTCGATCTCCGCCATGTGCGGGTCCAGGAACGCGAGCCAGAACCGGAGGTAGGGGTCGGCCACGCGGTAGCGGCGTTCCTTCGACGGCCTCAGTGAGAGAGGCAGCTCGGCTGCCACCACCCGTTTCTCAGTGAGGACATCAGTGGCTCGGGTGAGGGTGGTGTGGGCGATGCCGCCCGAGGCGCGAGCGATGTTGGTGAAGGTTCTCTCCCCGCTTCCGATGGCCCGCAGGACCTCCCGGCTCATCGCCTGCGGCGGAAACTCGGCGGCCAGTGACCGCTCGGCGGAGACCAGCAGCGCGGAGATGGGGTTGTCCAGTGAGCCGCGGAGGAACTCCCAGACGTCGGCCCCGGGCCGCCACTCCGCGCAGATCAGCGGAAGTCCACCTGTGATCAGGGCGGCGTCGAAGGCCGCGGCCGGCGCGAGGTCGAGCATCTCACCGATGTCGGCCGGGTTCAGCGGCCCCACGACCATCTCCCGGCCCCGCTGGTGGAAGGGGCGGTCGTAGCTGTTCAGCGCCTCCATCATCGACAGGTCGGAGCCGACCAGGAGGAGGAGTACGGGTTTGCGGCTGAGCAGACGGTCCCACGCCCGCTGCAGCATGCCCTCGAAGGCGTCGATGCGGTCCATGAGGTACGGAATCTCGTCCATGACGACCACGCTTGGGCTGTCGTCGGGAAGGATCTCCGCGAGCAGTCTGAATGCCGCGTTCCACTGCTCTGGAGTCTCCTCGGAGAACAGTGCCCGCTCCGGCAGGGTGGATCTGGCGACGGCGTCGAGCAACTCCGTCAGCTCGTCCTCCGCCGTGCCGCCCGCCGCGGTGAAGAACAGATACGGCACCTCGGTGCGCCGGAGGAATTCCTCGACGAGGCTGGACTTGCCGACTCGCCTCCGCCCGCGCATGAGGATGCACTGTCCCGGCTTTGGCGAGCCGACGGCATCCAGGACCGACCGCAGAGCGCTGCCGAGCACGTGCAGCTCCCGGTCCCGACCGATGAAACGCCGCATGCAAGCCTCCCGCGAGCAATGGTATCGGCAGAGATACTATCGCTGTCGCTACCAAGCCCCCTCTTCGTGTGCGGCGCTCATGACGCCTTGGATGCGGGAGAGCGTGAAAACGCGCTCGGCGTCCCGAAGGTGGCACCAGGCTTCGAGACAGGGCGGGTCGAGCTCCAGACGGCTGAGGGTGCGCACGGTCCGGTTGCCTGAGGTGGCGACGTACTCGACGGTGATGGCCCGACCGGTGTCGATGGCGTGGGCGAGCTGGCGGATGTCGCTGTACGGCAGGCGCTTCGCCCACCCTGCGACGATCTCCTCGGTGTCCGTGGCGAAGGGCGCTCCTCCGTCGAACGGTGCCGGTTCGGGAGTCGTGGCCGGGGCGGCCAGCAGTTGGATCGCCAACGTGCTCGGGTCGAGGGCGTCGGATGGCTCCGCCTTGCTCGCGGCAGCGATCCGGCTGCCACTCCTTGCCCCTGAGCCGCGCGGAGCCGGAACGGCGGCGGCGGCGCGCCGAGGCCGGAACTTTTCGATGCGTACGGTTCCCTCGGCGGTCTCGGCGACGGGGGCGTACCCCTCGCCCCGGAGCGCGGCGAGGGTCGTGTCGAGAGGGCGGCGGCTGATCAGCACCGTCGGCGCCAGTTGCCGTAGTCCGAGCTTGGTCAGCTTGCGGTGGGCGGCAATTTCGGCCAGAAGCGCGGGCTCGTCGCCGTGGAGGACGCAGGAGGCGGGGGCGATGCGTACTCGCCCGTGGCCTCGCGCGGTGTCGGCGATCAGATACGACAGGGGCTGTGGCAGCGGTCCAGCGGCGACGGCGGCCAGGTCGGCCGGGATGTCCTCGCAGGTACGGCCGGCGTCGAGAGCCCGGCGGATGCTGCCGGCGCTGAACCGCCACACCGACGCCGTGCCGCTGGTCTCCCGGTCCGCGACGGAGTCCAGGAGTGCGGCCAGCCGCGCGGAAGGTGTGCCGGTGACGACGGCGGTGAGGTCGGCGCCGATCCGGGCTCTCGCGGTGGCCGGGGGCAGCAGCCGCCGGCACTCGGCGCCCAACACCTCCGCGTCGCCGGTCCGCAGGTGGATGCCGATGGCGGAAAGGGCGCCTCGTGCGAGTACGCCGAGGAGTTCGGCCTCGCGGATCACGGTGGCGAACGGCGGTCCGTCCGGCGACGAGTCGGCGAGGGGGCGGTACCAGGCGATCAGCGGCCCCAGATCCGACGCGACCCGCACGCCCCGCCCCGCCGGGATCCGCGCGGCCGCGTCGAGCAGCCCGTGGCGTACCTGCAGGCAGCCGCTGCAAGGCGGCGCGGCGGCGAGCGCGGGGAGCGCCTTGTTGTCCTCGTCGCGCGCCTGAGTGGGAGTGAGCGGCAGATTCCGCCATGCCTGGAGCAGTACGGCGAACTGCTCCGGGGGCTCCCGTTCCGTCCAGGCGTCGAACGCCTCGGTGGAGGCCACGCGATCGCCGTCCCGGGCCAGCAGCCCGGCGGCGTACGCCGTCTCCAGGGTGAGGCGTACGACGGCGTCGTCGGCCTGGGCGGCCTTGCCGATCCGGGCCAGTTCACGTGCACCGATCCCGCCGGACTTCAGCCGGGACGGCGCGGACGCGGAGCAGGCCGACAGGACCGAGGCGGCACCGGCGGCGAACGCCGAGGCGGCGGCCGACGCCTCGTGGTCGACCTCCGTCGGGGTGACGGGCGTCAGCCCCACGGAAGGCGGCGCGGGCTGGAACGGGGCGTGCCGGCCGGGCCCGCGCAACGCGAGCGCCACCTCCATGGGCATGCGGGCCGGGCCGTAGCGGTGACGGTCCTGGACCAGGAACCCCCGTTCCAGCGCCCATCGAGCGCCCGGTTCGGGATCGGGGCCCGGACTTCCGAACATGACGAACCGTGCGGGCTTCGCGGGCCCAGCCCCCGCTCGGTCTTCAAGCAGCTTCTCGGCCGCTGCAGGGGCCTTGGCGACCACGGAGAGGATCCGCTCCGGGGCGCTGTGGTGTTCCACCAGCGCGGCCAGCCGCTGCGCCTTGCTGCCCGGCGGCTTGACGCCCAGTGCCGCCAGCATTTCACGCAGTTCGTCGGAGGTCGTGCCGCGGAGAAGTTCCTCCAGCGGGGCATCCAGTCCCAGAGGCGCGTCCCACGCCTGCCGCAGCGGGCCGGCCATGCGGAGCTTGCCCGTGCTGTCCGGCCAGACCAGAGCATGATCGGCCAGAGCCTCCAGTACGGCCCCCAGTTCGCGGGCGGCTTCGCCGTCTGCCGCTCCCAACAGCTCCGCCAGTGCCTCGCGCGACGCAGGCGCACGCAGGGCCGCCAGCGCTTCGGCTACCTGGAGCTGCGGGAGCGTGAGCCGCGGCAGGGCAAGCGCCACAGATCCGGGGCGCTGAAGACGGTCGGCCAGTTCCCCCACCGAACGTGGCTCCGGAGGGGACGCCGCGTCCCTCCGCGCCTCGAGCACGCGTGCCAGACGACAGCCGTCGAGGCCGCCCAGCCAAGTCGCCAGCATCGATCGGGACTTCATGCCGGGGCACCTCACGAGATCAGGACCAGGGCAGCGGGGGACTCGCCGCGGGCTTTCAAGGATGTCGTACCCCTGTGATCCGCGGATGCCGTACGGGACAGGACTCCCCCGTTGGTGAGCGTCGGCATGCGCGGCGCGGCGGGAGCGGGGCAGCCCGGACTCTCGAAATGTCCGAATCGGGCGCGCGTAAACGCAACCAGAAATACACCCAGAGCATAACGAGAAGCCGAACCGCGTATCGCGGCTCGGCTTCTCGTTTCGCCTGTTCAGGCGGCTGCGGAGGATACGAGATTCGAACTCGTGAGGGGTTGCCCCCAACACGCTTTCCAAATGTTCGTCTGGGGGTTCGAGGATGTGCGTGAACGTCCTGACCTGCGGTGAAACGGATGTCGGTGGAGGTTCCGGATGGTGCTGAACGGAGGTGAATGCAACCAGAACTGCAACCAGAGATGGTCGCGTTCATCCTGGTCAGTAGCGGTGCCGAGGCGGTGCAAGGGTTGCACGGGCGGTGAGCTCTCGCATGGGGATCAGCTGGCGTTCTCCTCGCGGTCCAGGTGGCGCATCGCAAGGGGGAACTCGTCGGGGCGCCGTGCCAGTCGAGCCATTACCCAGGCGGTGCGGGTATCCATACCCGGACCGAACTCGACCGCGAGACGGCGGGCCTGCCACGTTGTTCGAGGTGCGAACACCCAGCGCCACATCTGGAGCCGTAGGCGGCTGGTGCGGGTGGCCGTCGCTCCTGCCGGATTAGCGGCGTTCTGTAGAGGAAGGCGGTTTTCGCCCGATGCATTCACTTTGTCGGCCACTCTGCGAGTGTTGCCGCACATCTGGTGACTGCGGAGTCGGTCAGCGCGGGAACCACCGTAAAGAGCTACGGAGGCTGCCGTCGTTGACGTCCTGGTCCTCGATCCGGCCATGGCCGACTCGCGCCCTACTCGTGCTGCCGTGGTCGACTCACACTACGGTTCACGGACCTTTGGGGGGGAGTGCTGCAGTCATGGCGAGGCGTGGGCGGAGTGTGGCTGCTCGCAGACGGCGAACGGCGCGGCTGAAGACGGTGGCGGTCGGCGGAGGCTTGGCGTTGGTCCTGCTCATCGTGTTCTGGTCGGTCGTGTGGCCGTACGTCATCGGGGCCGTGGTTCTCGGCGGCGTCGCAGCGGCGGGATGGTGGCTGTGGCGTACGGACCGGCTCGCGCGTGGACGGGACCGGCTCTGGCGGCAGGAAGAGGCGGTGAAGGCCGGCCACCGGACGCTCGCCGAGGTAGACGCGATGACC
Organism: Streptomyces sp. NPDC059906; assembly: GCF_042730645.1. Taxonomy (NCBI): domain Bacteria; kingdom Bacillati; phylum Actinomycetota; class Actinomycetes; order Kitasatosporales; family Streptomycetaceae; genus Streptomyces; species Streptomyces sp. NPDC059906. The sequence continues at coordinate 108,045 of NZ_JBHWKU010000019.1, read as the reverse complement.
GGGACCGAGTTCGAGGACCTTGTCGCGAGCCTGTGCCGACGAGACGGGTGCACGGAGGTCCGGCGGGTGGGCGGTGCGAACGACAATGGCGCCGACGTCGTCGGCCGTCTCCCGGATGGCCGGAGTCTGGTGATCCAGTGCAAGCGCTATACGCCGACCAGCACGATCGCGAGCCGCGAACTGCGCGATCTGCTGGGCGCCAAGGTGCACTTCGGGGCCGACCTGGCCGTGTTCGTCACGACCACGCGGTTCAGCCGTCCCTCCGAGAAGTTCGCGCTGCAGCACGGAATCCTCGCCGTGCACCGGGACCACTTCGGGCTGTGGAACAACGGGGCCTCGCTGCTGTCCCTGAATGAAGTGAACGGCCGCGGCCAAGGCGACTCCAGGCACCAAGCACGCTGGAAGCGGGCGTACGGGAAGTGATCGGCTTCAAAGGACTCCCTGCCCGCCGCCGGGAAACCACGAAGTGGTGCACGGCGGTTTCCAGGGCCCAACCCCGTTGAGCCCTGGCTCCTGGCCAGCAGTTATTGGGCTCAGAGGTCGGCTGGATCAGGCGCGTCGTCCCACCAGTTCGGCTCTTCATCCTGGAGCTCATCTCGGACTTCCAACGGATGCGTACAGCGCGCCATGGTGATCACCTCGCTCTCCGGATGAACGGTTTCCTTAAGGCCGTTGCGGTCGCAGTGCGGACACGCGTCGATCACCTCACGGTTGTACACCCAGCGAATGTCTGCGGTCAGCCGTCGGAAACTGCTGAGCGCGAGGGGAGACCCGTGCCAGCGAGGAACGTCGTACTCCGGGATGGCATGGTGGAGTTCGATGGCTTTGTCGATCTTCCCATTCAAGGTAGTCACCGACGCGGATGCCGCCTCTGGCGGCCCCATCCGCTGGTTGCGCTCCTTCCAGGCTGCGGCGGAGTCTGCGGCCCGCCACGCGAAACAGAACATCTGTCCAGAGGTGTATCCGTGGCCGAAACCTCTGCGGATGACGTCCGTGAGCTCTTCGCGCCGCGCTTCTGGGACTTCGGGGTAGTCGTACTTCTTTGTGAGCAGGCCGTTGAGGTACGACGCGACGTCGGCGACCTCCATCTCGTCCGTCAACGAGGTGAAGACTTCGCGCTTTGCGGCTCCATGAGGGCCAGGCTGGGTCTTGAAACTGTTCGTGATCTTCTCGGCGCGTTCCTGCGCTGCTGTTCGGTCACCGATGAGACGCCACATGACGTCGTCGACCACGAACCTGACGTCGTCACCGTCCGCGGAGATACTGAAAGCCTGAGTCGAGGTCTCCTGGGAAATGGCGATCGCGTTCGCCTGGTAGAGCGCGCGCAGGAGATCTCTGTCCCGAGACGTGTCGCCAGTCCAACCCGTGGAGCCGATACCCGTAATACTGGGCAGTGGCTTCCCGGGGTTTCGGGTGGCGTAGCTGACCAACGCCACGTACAGGGCCAGAGCCAGCGGGTTGTCTTCGGGGAGGCAGCTGGGGGAGTCGTTCTTTGCCTCCTCGTCCTCGATGGCCTCAGCGATCAGACGTTTGAGTTCTTCGGCTTTCTCCTTCTCGCGCTCCAGCTCGACCCGCTTTTGCTCGGTTGCAATCCGCTGCTGCTCCGCCACCTCGCGCTTCTGGATCGCCGTACAGTCCCAGCAGAGGTAGGAGGGGGAGTCGACGTCGAGGTACTTCCCCCCGACCTTGTTTGCCCAGGACCGGTTGGTGACGGTGATTGGCTCAGAGCAGTTCGCGCAGGGGGTGCCGAGCAGGATGGCGTGAGAGTGCGCAGTTGCTATCGCTCCGATATTGCTGGCCACTCCAATGCTGCTGACGGTTCGGGCCCAGCTGCCGTCGTTCTTGATCTCCCAATACAGGAGGCTGATCCTCTGCGCATCCTCAGGTGCGTCGTGTTTGATCACGATGCGGATGCGGGGGTCAGCCTCCGGGTATTCCCGGATGATGGGCTGCGGAGCAGCGGGTTGCTGCTGCGGTTGGTGCTTCTTCTTGGCTCGTTCCTTCTTGCGACGGCGTTCGCGCTTACCCATAGGCCCCTCCCCAGTTCGTGTACAGATGGTGACGTACTTGCGCGGGGTTAGGGTGGGTTTTCGCCAATCACCGTGGGAGCTGGAGTGGACGCCGGGGTTGATCGCTAGGGCCACAGTCCCTGGGTGAAGCGTTTCACTCAGGGGGGCAGGACCTCATTCCTGACCGTGAGCCTTCAGGAGTTCCGTGGCTGCGTGCTCCGTACCCGCAGGCGGGCAGGGCTACGCGAGCGACCTTCGTACCGCGTTGACCAGCGAGGCCGCACGCACGTCGTCGGCTCCCCCGATGATTTGTTCATCGCGTAACCGAAGGCAATGCCGTGCTCCAAGTCGGCGAAGCCGAGCGAGCCGCCTTGTTCCGTGTGGCCGAAAGAGCCTGCCCCAATCATCGGGTTGGTCTCGGCAGGCAGTATGTATCCGGTGCTGAATCGGCTCGGGATCAGCATCACCTGGTCCTTCCCGCTGGCCTGCTCCTTGGTCGCTGACTCCAAGGTCTCGGGAGCAACCAGGCGCGTACCGTCCACCTCGCCGATCAGCGCGGCGTACATGCGTGCACCGGGACCACCTCGGGGTGTGGAACAACGGGGCCTCGCTGCTGTCCCTGAGTGAGGTGAACGGGCCGCGGGCAGGGCGACTTCCGGCACCAATCACGTTGGAAGCGGGCGTGCGGGAAGTGATCTCCCCCTAAGCAGCCGTCTCCGTCATCGGGTTGGCCGCGCGGCAGGCGTGGACAAACAGGGCCCACGAAGTGGCGCGGAAGACGATCACCCGTTGTTGAGGATCCTTCGAGTCACGGACAACGGCCTTGCCCAGCGGGGGGGGGGTGAGGAATTCCATGCAGTTGTTGTCGTGCCCGCTGTAGCTGCTCTTGACCCATATGCGGGTCGGCGCGGTATCCATCAACGCTGCACGTCCTTGTCATGTCCAGTCTGGGGCACTTCGTCATCGTGAAGGCTTGATCCGAAGGCGTCAAGGTGAGCCTGTCGGCAGGCGACTGCGTCGGGATGTTCCTCGCCGAGGACACGGATGCACGCTTCGAGGTTCAGTACGGCCAGGGGTTGCGCCGCTGCCAGATCGCCGGCGCCGGTGAGGATCCGGATCAGCCCCGTGCGCATGGCCAGAGTGTGCGGGTGCTCCGTGCCGAGCACCTCCTCACGGGCGGTGAGGACCGAGCGCGCTGCGGCTTCCGCCTCCGTCCAACGTTCCTGGGCACACAGGATGCCGGCGAGCAGATCTCGGACGACCAGAGTGCGCGGGTGCTCGGAACCGAGGGTGTGCTCCCGCTCCGCGAGCGTGGCGGAGGTAAGGGCCTCGGCCTCATCGAGGCGGCCCAGTCGGTACAGGGCCCAGGCCAGTGTGTGGCGTGCCGCGAGCGTGTACGGGCTGGTCGGGCCGTGGGCTGCTTCGCTGGTGGCGAGGTTGGTGCGGGCCAGAGCTTCAGCCTCGCCCCAGCGCTGCTGCTCACCGATGGCTTCGGCCAGGCAGGCGGCACTCATGATCGTGTCGGCGTGCTCGGGCCCGAGGGCCCGCCTGCGGCCGTCGACGGCGCGGCGCAGGTGCCGCTCGTCCTCCGCCCACTCGCCCAGCCCGTACAGGGCCAGGCCCAGCGCGTGGGCGCTGTCGAGCGTCTGGACGTGGTCGGGACCGAGCTGTGTCTCGCGGGTGTGCAGGACTTCGCGGTGCATCTCGGCGGCTTCTGCGTAACTTCCCAAGTCCGCCAAGGAACAAGCGAGTTCGTATCGGTCGTCGAGCAATTCGGCCTCCGTGGCGGCGGACACGGACGGGGGGACGCGTGCGGCGGACTCCGCGAGGAGGTGCGCCGAGGTGTAGTCGCCGCGTTCGCGGCTCTGGTCGCGAAGATAGCGGACAAGGCCGAGGGCCTTCGGCGCGGCGGCCGAGTGGGCGGCGGCAGTGCGGCCCAGCAGCGCCAGCGCGTGCGGCGTGAACAGCCGCAGGGTCTGCGCGTCGAGGCAGGTGCCCTCGGCTTCACCGTCGTGTAGCAGGTGGTCCAACAGGAGGGTGGCGGAGGCCAGGACGCCCTCTCGCTGGTCGAGGGGGATGCGGGCGGCCACGGTGTCCAGGAGGAGCGCGTGGGCCTGGAGGGAGGGGACGGTGGGCAGGCCGACGTCTCCCGGAACGTCGAGGTCCGCCACCATGGACTGCGACATCAGGCCCCGCAGGGCGGCGTCCGCCTTCCGAGTGGGGAGCGGCGGCTCGGCCTGGGCGAGGGGGGTGAGCCGAAGCCGCTGAGCGTGAAGCAGGCCGATGGGCAGAGGGTCGGGCGCGTAGCAGGACAGCAGCCACATCAGGGTGGTCGCCTCGGGGACGCCTCGCTCGGTCAGCGCGTCCAGCGAGATCTGCCACGTAGAGCTGATCAGCCGGCGCAGGTCACGTTCGTCCGGGTCGGCGGCTTCGTCCAGGGTGCCGCTCGGATCGTCGCGCAGGCGCTGAAGGAACTCGTCCACGGTGACGGGATCGAGTAGCCGCTGGCCGAGATAGGCGCCGGCGAGGGTGAGCGCGAGTGGATGGAAGCCGAGGCCGTTCGCGAGCCTCTCCAGCGCCGCTTGGTCATAGTTGCTCACGTTGAGGTCGCGCAGGACGCATACGGCGTCGTCCAGGCCCAGCACGTCGAGGCGGCGGCGGTCGGCGTCCTGCCACAGGGGCGCGCTGCCGTGGCGCGTGGTGACGAGCACGGTGCCGCGCCGAGAGCCGCGCAACCATCCGCCGTCGCCGAACACGCTCGGGTCGTCGGCGTTGTCCAGGACGAGCAGCCAGGGGTCGGCGGAGGCATCGAGGCACTGCCAGACGAGATCGGCGGCGGGGCGTTGTCCGACCCGAGCTGCCTCCACCTGGACCGGGTCGGCGCCACGGTCGAGGGCGACGGCCAGCATGCCGGCGCGGAACGCGACCTCGGTGGCCGCGTTCACCCACAGTCCCACCACGCCCCGTGCCGCGACCTCGTGGAACAGTTCCTTGGCGAGGACGGTCTTTCCGCTGCCTGCGGTGCCGTGGAAGACGAACTTCGCGGGCGCATCGCTGGGATGACCGATGGCGTGCAGCACGTCGCGGCGTATGTCGTGACGGTCCCGGACGGGGGAGGGCGATCGCGCGGCGAGCGGCACGCGCACCGAGTCCGGCCCTGACCGGTCGGACGCGGCGGGCCCGGGCCTCGCACCGTGGTGGACGACGTACTGCCCGATCTCCGCGATGTACTGGTCCCGCGAGGCGCTGTTCCAGCGGGCGTGATCCCTGATGACGATGTCGCTGTCCGACGGATCCGGTGTCGTCGGTCTCGATGGTTCGCCCATGGACTACCGCCGCGCCGTCTTGCCCGGAGCCGTGACCGGCCGCTGCGAACGGCCTGCGCTCATCGGGTGGCTACAGGTCATGGTCGGCGAACTCTCCTTGCTGGAGGGCTTGGACGAAGGACACCCACGAGCGATCCATGAAGTCGATCACTGGACCCTCGGGCACCTTTGAGTCGCGAACCGGAGCTCTCTGCGGCGGGGGGGGGTCTGTATCTCTACGCAGCCGTTGTCAGCACCGCTGTAGCTGCTCTTGCGCCAAACCCGTATCGGCCCGGTCACGACTCCTCGTCCTCCTGCTCAACTACTCGGGAATCAACCGATTTTGTCTGGACTGCTGCACCTGCTGCCTCGCACTCCGCACGGCAGGCCAGCGTATCCGGGTGATCGTCTCCGAGCACGCTCACGCAGGCGGCCAGCGTACGAGCAGACAGCTCCCCCGCCTTGTCGGCACGCCCGATGCCGCGCAGGATCCGTGACAGCACGATCTCGATGGAGAGGGTGTGCGGATGCTCCGGCCCGAGAATCTGCTGACGCACAGCTCGTACTGACTGCGCCGCTTTCAGTGCCTTGGGCCACTGACCGAGGTGGGACAGGACATCTGCCAGGCGCTGTCGCGCGGCGAGCGTGCGTGGGTGGTCCGCCCCGAGCACTCGCTCGCTGCCTGCCAGCGTGGCTCGGGTGTGGACTGCCGCCTCTTCCCACTCCCCGGTACCGGCGAGCACCCACGCGAGGGCGATACGACTCAGCAGGGTGTGCGGATGGTCGTCGCCGAGGGTCCGCTCGCTCACTTCGAGGTTCTCGGCCGCCAGCTGACGGGCTTCGGCCCAGCGCTTCTGCTGGCCTATGGCTTCGGCCAGCCGGCCTCGGCTGTCGATGGTGTCCGGATGCGTGGCCCCCAAGGCGAGGGCACGCCCGTCTGCGGCGCGGCGCATGGACCGTTCGTCCTCCGCCCAGCGGCCGAGGCCGTACAAAGCGATACCGAGGGCGTGCGCGCTGTCCAGGGTCTGCGGGTGCTCGCGGCCGAGCAGGGCCTCGCGTGCTTCGAGCGTGGCTCGGTGAACCGTCGCCGCCTCGTCGAAGTGGCCGAGGGCTGTCAGTACCCGGCCGCGCTCGTGGCGGTCGGTCAGGGCTTCTGGGGTTCCCTGGCCGTCGGAGACGTGGGCAGCGTCGTCTGCGAGAGTTCGGGCCGTGGCGTAGTCGCCGCGCACATACGACTGATCGCGAAGACCGCGGACAATGGCCAGGGCCGACGCGATTGCCGCGTCCGCGCGATGCGCGACAGCGTGCTTCAGCAGGGCGGTGGCATGGGGCGTGAACAGCCGCAGGGTGTGTGGATCGACGTATCGGCCCGAGTCCGTGGACAGGAGCCGCCGCAACAGAGCGGCGGCCGATTCCAGCAGCAGCGCACGCTGGTCGACCGGAATGCGCGACGCGACCGTCTCCAGGAGGAGCGGGTGAGCCTGCACGCTGGGCACGGCGGCGCGCTCGGTCCCGGCGTCAGCCTTGATGAGCGAGACCAAGGTGTGTGTTGCCAGCCCTTCGAGTGCGAGGTTGGCGCGTTCGCCGGTGAGCGGCGGGAGGGCGTGAAGCAGCCCTGTGCCCTCCAGGCCGGTCGGTGAGAGCACCCCGACAGGCAGGGGTGCCGCACCGAAGTACGACAGCAGCCTGAGCAACGTCGTCGCCTCGGGAATGCCCTGCTCGGTCAGGGTGTCCAGGGAGATCTGCCACGTACTGGTGATCAGTCGGCGCAGTTCCTGTTCCCCGGGTTCCGCACCGCGATCGAGCAGCGATGGGTCGGCATCAAGGCGCTTCAGGTATTCGTCCACTGAGACCGGCTCCAGGAATTGTCGGCCGAGGTAGGTGCCGGCGAGCGACAGTGCCAGCGGGTGGCCGCCCAGCCGCCGCGCCAGCAGTTCCAGCTTGGCGGTGTCCTCCGCGCTGACCAGGAGATCCCGCAGCACGTCGACAGCGTAGGAGATGTCGAGAACGTCGAGCCGATGCTTGGCGGCCCGGCGCCATACGGCGGCGTCCCGGAGCCGAGTCGTGATCAGTACGATGCCGCGGCTGCTCGATCGCAGCCAGGCGCCATGGCCGAACACGGACGGATCGTCCGCGTTGTCCAGGACGAGCAGCCAGGGCTCGGGCGAGCTGTGCAGATAGTGCCAGACGAAATCCGCGTCCGGACGGCGGCCCTCCCGCGCGGCGTCGACCTCCTGCTGCGAGGCACCCCGGTCGTGTGCCACGGCCAGCATCCCGGACCGGAACGACGAGCGGTCGGAGGCGTTGACCCACAGCCCCACGACTCCATGGTCGGCGACGGCTTCGTCGAACACCGTCTGGGACAACGCGGTCTTTCCGCTACCCGCCATGCCATGGACGACGTGCAGACCGTTTGCCGCGGTCGCAGGGGCGGCGATCGCTTTGAGGAGTGCCTGTCGCACATCGAGCCGGTCCCTCAGCGGCGAACTCAGCGGAGCAGCCAGGGGAGTACGTACCGACTCGGGGCTCGCCCATCCCAACCCGAAGCCTGGAACGGGTGGTTCGGACTGATGGACGGCGTACTCCACGATGATCTGGTTGCCGGCGGCTTGGTACACCCGGCCGTGCCCGTCCGTGACAGCCCGCAGGACGTGGCCCCCGTGAGGAGCGCCCGGGTACCCCGTCACCGCTCGACGATGTGCTGGTCCCGGCCGGCCTGGTAGACCCGTGCGTTCCCGGACGCGTGAGCATGCATCTGCACTGCGGGAATGGCGGGCCGTTCATCCTCGGGCAGGGAGGCACGCGCCTCAGCCAGGACCTCCTCAAGATCCTGAGCGATGGAGGGATCGGCGGCAAGAAGGCGCCTCAGCCTGCGGCGCCAGTCACGCTCCAGGTCCTCGGCGCCTTCGGAGTCGCCCTCGTGCCGGGCTGCGAGGATCTCCTCGCGCGTCTCCTCCAGCGCTGTTCCGATCTCGTCGGCTTGCACAGGGCGTGCCCGACGCCACAGAGCCACCACGCCGTCGCGTGTCCGCTGCCATGCATCGGTGGCCATCAGCCCGACGACGGTGATCCCCGCGGTCTGCGCCAGCAACTCTGGATCCATGACCGACTCCCCCGTACCTCTGGACACTTGACGACGATGATATGCAGCGGTTTGCCGAGCCAGTGGATGATCCGGGCCGTCATCGGCTGGACAGTGGCGTGTCTGGCCGAAACCCACCCCTGGCGTCACGACGCAACCTCACCGGACTCAAGCGGGAAGCCCCGCCTGATCCGTTTTGACGGGCACCCGGGATCACGGGTCCAGTCCCGGGAGGATGTCCGTCATGGAGAGCATGGGGAGATAGAAGCCTCGCCCTCGCCGTTCGTCCACGCTGTATGCAGCGTGTTCTCGGGCTCCGACTCCCACCAGTGGTCCGGGCAACCGTACGAGCTGTCCGGGTCCGCGCCGGCGGCGGATCCGGGAGGAAACTTTGCGCAGCTCAGCCCGGTGCCGTCCGGGGTGACATCGACCCGCCACCAACACGTGTTGGCGCCGAAGTTGACGATGTTGCCGCCGGCGTCCCGGAAGGCGGCGATGTGCCGGCGCGCATTGGTACTCCAGTACTCGTCGTGCCCGGCGGAGACCAGAAGGCCGTATCCGCCGTCCAGGTATCGGCCTTCGTGCAGGTCCAGGTCGGTGCAGAAGTCGCTTTCTATCCCGCTCTCACCCATCCACGCGATGAACGGGGCGTCCCAGTGTGCGAACGTCTGCCGGGGAGAAACGGAGTCGTAGGGGTCGGGCAGTCCCTTGACCGGGCCTCCCACCCCGCCTCCCGGGCGACGCAATGTCACCTTGGAGGCGCTGTACAGACTGCCGCCGCTGCGGTGTTGTACGCCTGGTAGGTGAAGGTCGGGATCTTGTAGAGGACCTTTCGGCCCGAGGGGGTGGCGGGTGTGACGACCAGCAGGATCCGTGCCTCGCGAGAATCCATCGTCGGTGTGCCGGAGTGGACCGTGCAAACGTGGCTTACCCACTGGGTCGAGAACATCGCCGCCGCGCATGTCTCGGAGAACACGATCGACGGTTACCGGGTGGCGGTCTTCCACCACCTCATCCCCGGCCTCGGCGCCCACCGCCTGGAAAGGCTGGAGCCCGAGCACTTGGAGCGCTTCTACAAGAAGATGCAGGACAACGGCAGCGCCGCCGGCACCGCCCACCAGGCTCACCGCACGATCCGCACGGCCCTGAACGAGGCTGTGCGCCGGCAGCACGTGAATGCGAACCCGGCCTCCATCGCCAAGGCCCCCAAGGTCGAAGAGGAGGAGGTCGAGCCATACACGGTCGAGGAGGTCCAGCACCTGCTCGCCGAAGCGGGAAAGCACCGCAACACCGCTCGCTGGGTCATCGCGCTCGCCCTGGGCCTGCGCCAGGGCGAGGTTCTCGGCATGCAGTGGGGCGACGTCGACTTCGAACTCGGAGTCATCCGCGTACGCCGTTGCCGGCTGCGGACCCGCTACAAGCACGGCTGCCGCGACCGTTGCGGACGCAAGCCCGGCTTCTGCCCCCAGAAGATCAACACCCGGCGCGAGACGAAGAGCGCCAAGTCCCGCGCTGGCCAGCGCCCTATCGGCGCTCCCGACGAGCTGCTTCGACTCCTCCGGCAGCACCGGGAGGAGCAGGCGCGCGAGCGAGAACGGGCCCGGGACATGTGGTCGGAGAAGGGGTACGTGTTCACCTCGCCCACCGGCGAGCCCCTGAACCCGAACACGGACTATCACAAGTGGAAGGAGCTGCTGAAGGCCGCGGGAGTCCGCGATGCCCGCCTCCAGGACGCCCGCCACACCGCGGCGACGGTTCTGCTCATCCTCGGTGTATCCGACGCGGTCGTCGACTCCATCATGGGCTGGGAACCCGGCAAGTCCGCCCGAATGCGCCGCCGCTACCAGCACCTGACCAGCCGCGTCCTCAAGGACACCGCCGCCAAGGTCAGCGGCCTCCTGTGGGGCACGGACCAAGTGGCGGGAAGCACCGCTCCGGAGGCCGGGCAGAGCCCCGTACCCGCCCAACTTATGGTCCACGTCGCCCGTCTCGGAGAGCGGCGCGTCGCCTTCTTCCACCGCGAGCACGCCGACGAGGTGGTCGCACGGTGGAGCGAGGACTGGCCTGACCACGCCGCCGAGGTCGAGGAATGGGACCGCTGGCGCTGGGAACACCAGGGCCCCGGCGGCGCGAGCGCCATCCGTGACCGCGTGCCGGAGCGGGGCGTGGATTTTCCACGCCCAAGCTCTGTTCCTCCCCGGCGGGGAACGCGCGGCGACCCGCGTCCCAGAGCAGTGGTCGGTGCCGGCCTGGGACTTCGAGACCGACCGCTACACCGACCGCGCCTCGGCCTGGCGCACGGCCCGGCGCCCCGGCTCGGGCCAGGAGGTCGAGGCCCAGGTGCGAGGCACGGACAAGGACGCCGTGGAGGCGACCTTCGCCGAGGCGCGTGCACAGGCTGTGGACCGCGCTCAGAACCCAGGAAAATACGGGGACACCGACGAGTGGTAGATGCCCTTGTGACACGTTCCTCGGGTTGAAGGTCGGCACAAGCGTGGGGGAGCGAGCGACACCGGTCGGCTGCCCCCACCTCACTTGAGCATCAGGAAGAGACCGACCAAGGATGCTCCGAGGGCCATGGCCCCGGCGAAGGCGATGCCCCCTCGACTGATAGCGGCGGGGACCGTGAGCCCCTCACAGCGCGCGAGGGCCACTGCTGCGCCACCTACTCCCATCGCCAGAAGGGTAATCACCAGCAAGGTGACGAGGAGCAGTCCAACTTGCGTGAGGTGCACGGGAAGTCTCCAAGTTCGGTTCGTGTAGGCGCATTCACGGTCGATGCGCCTACACGATCCACCTGCGCGCTGGCTGGTGATACCGCTTGGATGTTGTTCTGCTGACAATGGCGGGTTGTCGCGGAACAATACGGGGAGTGGCGGTGGGGGAGAGGAAGAAGCGTCCGGGGCGTCCTTGGGCGCCGCCGAAAGGAGCCAGCGCCGAAGCCAATGCGCTGGTGCTGATGATTCGATCGTGGATCGATGAGGCGGGTCTGAGCGTTCGAGACGTCCACAATCGCTTGACCCGGGAACACTTCGCGGCTGGGAGAGTCCCAGACCTCCGCCGTCTGCGCATCCATTTGTCAGGTGAAGACCTCACGTGGGATGTCGTGGAGGCCGTGGCAGATGTGTGCTTCCCTGAGGAGCCGGGCCAGCAGGCGCTGGGTCGTGTACGCGACGCCAAGGCCCTCTGGGACAAGGCACAGAACGCTCCGACCCTGGTTGGCATCGATGACCAGGTGGTCGTTTCGCCGCGCGAGCTCATCAAGGAGAAGGAACGTACAATCGAGGTCTACAGAGACCTCGTGCGTGCGCGCCAGGCATACGAGACGAGTGAGCAGGGGCGTCAGCAGGCACTCCGGATCGCCTCGATGCTCTTCCTTGTCCTCGGCCAGGCACAGGCCAAGGTCGCAGAGTTGTCGCGACGTATCGACGCACTCACCAGGGTCAGTGTGCACTCACGGGACCCGATGCGTTCGCTGCAGCCGAAGCTTGAACGCGCTCGCGATCAAGAGGCGCGCCTGAGCGTCCAGCTTGAGCGTGCGGTAAGGCAGCGCGACGAAGCCCAGCGCATCGCCGACCTCGCTGCTCGGCGCGTGCAGATGTTGGAGGCGTATCTGCTGGACATCGGCCAACAGCCGCTGGACAGCGATGCTGGAGACCTGCCCGCAATCCCCGCTGACGCCATCGCTCACGAAGTACCAGGTGAGGACAGTGCTCTTGACCAAATCGACGAGGTCCTGACGCGGACCGACGATGCCCTGGACCGTGAACAGGAGGCTGTGCAGGACGCCGCAGATGAACTGGGTGTCACCTCAGAGCGCCACGATTCCTCCGGAGTACGCGGCGTCCCCGGAAGCGTGGTTCCCCATCCCAGAGCGCCCGCACGAGACCCTAACCCCGAGTTGTTCCGAACAACCCTGAACAACTCTCACCGGCCGGACGGGGATGCTGGAGGACTTGAGTCTTCTTCAGACGAGATCGTTGCTGTGCTGCGCGAGGGACACAAGACGACGGCCGTTAGCCTCCAGCAGTCCTTGCTCCCGCAGGAGCTGGAGCAGCCCGATGACCTGCGGATCGCCGCCACCTATCAGCCCGGAGACTCTGACGCTGGGGTTGGCGGCGACTGGTACGACGTCATCACCCTCGGCGCCAGCCGCACGGCCTTTGTCATTGGCGACGTGATGGGTCGCGGCGTGCGCGCCGCCGCCGTCATGGGTCAGTTGCGCACCGCCGTCCGAGCCTACGCCCGGCTCGACCTGCCCCCGCACGAAGTGCTCCAGTTGCTCGACGGCCTTGCCGCCGAGATTGCAGCAAGCCAGATCGCCACCTGCGTCTACGCGGTCCACGATCCCAACGAGGGCAAGCTGCTCTACGCCTCCGCCGGCCACCTCCCGATCCTCGTACGGGACGAGGACGGCACCATCCGCCGTGCCGAGGACCCGACCGGCCCGCCCCTCGGTACCGGCGGTTGGCTGCACACCTCCGGCAGCATCGCCCTGCCGCCCGGTTCCACCGCCGTCCTCTACACCGACGGCCTTGTCGAACGCCGTGGTAAGGACATCGACGAAGGCGTGGCTGTACTGGAGCGCGCGCTCGTTGGCGCCCAGGGCACTCCTGCCGACGTCTGCGCCACGCTCCTGGGCGCTCTGGACGTCGACGCATATCTCGATGACGACATCGCCGTAATGGCCCTCCAGCATCCGACCCGCACCGGTGTGGATGCCGAGCTCTTCGGCAAGGCGGCGCTGGAACTCGTCGGCGGCACGGAAACCGCCCCACGCGCCAGGGCATTCACAAGGGACACGCTCACCTCCTGGCGCCTCCCGGTTGAGACGTGCAACCTTGGCATGCTGGCCGCGAGTGAGTTGGTGTCGAATGCTCTCCAACATGGCACCCCACCCATGGAGCTCCGTCTGCGCCGTACCGACCGTCGGCTGATCATCGAGGTCGCGGACGGGGACGATCATCTGCCGCACCGACGGCAAGCTGGACCAGCCGACGAAGCCGGTCGTGGCATCTCGGTCATTGCCGCGATTGCCTCGTCCTGGGGGTCTCGTCGCAGCCCAGGCGGGGGCAAGGCTGTCTGGTGCGAGCTGCCGTTGGGGTTCTAGGACACGCCACGGTTACGAGCACAGCTCTTCCGGATTTCGCCCATAAGGCCGTCCGCGCTACGTCGACGTTCAGAAGCTGTGCTCGAACTACCGTTCTGAATAGCGGTGTTGGTCCCTCATGTGCACTGTTGAGTGTCAGTGGTCGTTCCTATGGTGGAGGGATGGCTAATGGGGTGTGGCACACCGGATATGGCATAGAGATCAATCTGTCCCTGCCCGACCTCGGTCACCCGGACCGTCCCGATCTGCTCCAGGAGATCACCGCCAAGGTCTCTGAGCGCGACCCGCAGCTCCTCGAATGCCTCGCGCACCACGACAAGCGCGAGTGTCTCTCGGAGTCGGGCGGCAAGTCGCCCTGGATGTTCATCCGACGAGGGCGCGTGGGCGGTCAGCGACCGCTCGTCGCCTCGCACCTGCCGATCACGCACAAGGCGACGCCGGCGGAGAGTGCCCAGCACAAGGCCACCAAGGAGCGGATTGTCGAGACCGCCGGGCGGTACGGCCTGGAAGCCGAGGCCGAGGTTCCCGTGGCCAACCGGCGGAGCGTCTCGGACGCCGTCGTCACTGGTCCCGGTGGTCTCAGGATCGGCTGGGAAATCCAGTACCACCACCTTAGCCCCAGCAGCGTGCATCGGCGCTCGGTCAACGCTGTGGAGCATGGCATCACCCCGCTGTGGGTGGCGAAGGACCGGACGGCTTCCCTGATCGACCGGGCACCGTGGGCGCGCGTCGACGACATGCCGTGGAGGGACATCGCCGACGGCAAGGACATGGTGATCCGCGGTGGGTACCGGCACCTCGAAGTCTGGAAGTGCGTGCCGAGCAGCGAGCGCCACTGCCTCATCAGCGAGGGCGCGGGTCACTGTGGCGCGATTCACGCGGACTGGTTCGTGCCCGCTCTGTGCCTCCCGCAGCGGAAGCCTGTCCACATCGAGGACCTGGTCCTGCAGAGCGCGACGGGCGAGAGCGTCCCGGTCTGCGTGCCCAACCGAGGAAGCGGCCGTGCCGGCCGGCACATGTGGGTCTCGGCCGACGACCGCACGCTGTGGCAGGAGCTCATCGGCGAGAAGACTCCTCTCCCGGCGGCCCCAGCCGAAGACGAGGACGACGTGATCACCTTCGCCGAGCAGGAGATCGACCGGACCTGCCGAGCTGGTGAGGAGGGCTGGTTCGTCAGTGACGGCCGGCCCGTCCGCGATCTCGATCAGCCGACCGGCGGCTTCGCGCTTCCCCGTATGCCGGTCCAGCGCTCCCGCGACCCGATGCGGATCACCACCGTGGAACGCGCCGCAGCCTCCGCTGCGCTGGGATGCCCGCCGTGGGAGCTGGGGCTGTGCGCCGGCTGCGGCCAGATGATGCGGCGCTATGGGCGGAACGCCGCCATGTACTGCAACGTGTGCCGCACGATCCTCAATGGCAGCCAGAGACTTTGACAGCTGAGACGGCGTTGGTCAGCAGAAGTCACGCCTTGGCCCTAAGCGACATAGCGCGGTGGGCGATGAGCACTACGTATCAGCCCAGCGGGAGCGGTGCTGCCGGATGTACTCGAGGCGGATCCGGTGCTGAGCATGAACTGTCAGAGGCCCGAGATCATTGCCTGTGGCCGCGTCGATGATGCGGAGTTCATCTGTGAGCAAGCGGGCGCCCATGTCGAAGCGAACATGGCAATTCGGACAGAGGCAGAGCACGTTTTCGATTCGGTCGGGACCATTATGGGGTGCTCCAAGCGCCTGTATGTGTGCAGCTTCGCTGTACGCGAAGGGCGGCGTCGGTAGTTCGATCATCGTTCGGCAGAACTGACAGGTGTTGTTGTACCACGCCTTGACCTGGCGTTTGACCCGGGAATCTCGGTCTTGGGCCTGCACTACTGCGGTTCTCCGCTGGACAGGTGTATCGGGGCAGTCCTGGTCGGCGCTCTCTGCGTTCCACGAAGGCTCCACGCGAACGGCGACCGGGCCTGCGTCGGTCGGCACGGCTACGCTGGCCTCGGCAAGTGGGTCCTCAAGCGGGGCGTTGTCCGCCTGGGCGAGGTCGGCGACATCGCGAATGGAGCGCCACACCAGGGACCAAGCTGCCTCGATCATGTTCGGCTCGATGACGGGTGACATCTCTGCGGCGGCGAGGGCCGCTGCCACTCGAAGGGTGTGCTCCCCCACTCGGATCGTGAAGGCGGCGTCCCTTGGGGCTGGGCTGTCTAGCAGTGTCGAGTCCTCTAGAGCTCTGACCTCGCCCCACTTCTCTGCTGCGGCTCGACTCAGCTTCACTTCCCGTGGGCCTCCGATCGCCCATGCATACGCGTCGACCAACTCGGGAGTTGGCCCGGTGTGCACGGAGCGACCGTTGCGGGGCAGACCGCGGAGCTTGAACGGGAGGAAGCGGGAGTAGAAGGCGTCATCCCCTGGTGCGTACGGACGCTGCTTCCAGCCCACATCCGAGATTCCCCAGAGGACTCCCACCATGGGCGGTATATGGTCCAGCTCCCGCTGGGCAGGGGTCCGCTTCTTCACGTCGGCCCTCAAGAAGTTGCTGCCGTCCCACGCCTGACGCAACGCGTGGTTGAGCTCACTCTGGAGTCGCTGCTTGCCGGCCGGAGTCCTTCGGAACGGAGAACTTTCAAGCAACGTGCTCCGCGGTGCGGAGGTGTGCAGGGAGGGGTAGCGGCGCGCTGATTCCACTGCGCTGAAGAGATGAGCCACGCTGTTGACTGGGTGGCGCCCCGCCAGCGACGTGAAGGAGTCCCGCACGCGCAGTGCGCGTACCACGCTCTGCGCCATCCCCTCGGACGGATTCCAGCTGTCTCCGACAAACGCTGTCCACACCAGCGTCGGACGCGTTCCCGGAAGGTACGAGCGAACTCTCACGGTTGGCGCGATCGCCGTGGACCAGACCGAGACGGTCGCCGCATACATTTCTTCGGCGCTCAGGTCGTCGAATGGGCTCAGCTGACGCGCAAAGTCCCCGATGGGGCCGTGCAGGATGACTCTGTCGGCGGACACCGTCTCTCCTCTGTGACTGGGTATGCGCGGGCCTCGCAGGCGGCCGGCTGCGCAACATGATCTCGTGCGGACGGTGCGCCGATCATGGGAACTGCAACCAAAACTGCAACCACGGAACGACGAAGGCTCCGACCGAGATCCGGTCGGAGCCTTCGTTTGCCCAGGTGGGCGGTTGCGGAGGATACGAGATTCGAACTCGTGAGGGGTTGCCCCCAACACGCTTTCCAAGCGTGCGCCCTAGGCCTCTAGGCGAATCCTCCGCCGAGAACATTACATGACGCCAGGGAGTGCTTGCGAACTCGTTCTGAGGCCCCCACATCGGGTAACGTGTGGCCCAGCCCCTCACGCGGCGCTATCTGACTGAACTCCCCCAGGGCCGGAAGGCAGCAAGGGTAGGTCGGCTCTGGCGGGTGCGTGGGGGGCGTCTCCTTTGCGGGCGGTCCGGTTGTCGGTGGGCGCCTATAACCTCGTATGCGTGTCGTCTCTCGCGCTCTACCGCCGTTACCGCCCGGAGTCCTTCGCCGAGGTCATCGGGCAGGGGCATGTCACCGACCCGCTGCAGCAGGCGCTGCGGAACAACCGGGTCAATCACGCGTACCTGTTCAGCGGTCCGCGCGGCTGCGGCAAGACGACCAGCGCCCGAATCCTGGCGCGCTGCCTGAACTGCGAGCAGGGTCCGACGCCGACCCCGTGCGGCGAGTGCCAGTCCTGCCGCGACCTGGCCAGGAACGGGCCGGGTTCGATCGACGTCATCGAGATCGACGCCGCCTCGCACGGCGGTGTGGACGACGCCCGTGACCTGCGCGAGAAGGCCTTCTTCGGGCCCGCCTCCAGCCGGTACAAGATCTACATCATCGACGAGGCCCACATGGTCTCCCCGCAGGGCTTCAACGCCCTGCTGAAGGTCGTCGAGGAGCCCCCGGAGCACCTGAAGTTCATCTTCGCGACCACCGAGCCCGAGAAGGTCATCGGGACCATCCGGTCGCGGACCCACCACTATCCGTTCCGCCTCGTGCCGCCCGGCACCCTGCGCGACTACCTCTCCGAGGTGTGCGGCCGGGAGGGGATCGCGGTCGAGGAGGGTGTGCTCCCGCTCGTCGTGCGGGCCGGGGCGGGGTCGGTGCGTGACTCCATGTCCGTCATGGACCAGCTCCTCGCGGGCGCCGGAGCCGACGGTGTGACGTACGACATGACCACCGCCCTGCTCGGCTACACGGACGGCTCGCTGCTCGACTCCGTCGTCGAGTCCTTCGTCTCCGGGGACGGCTCCGCCGCCTTCGGGGTCGTGGACCGGGTGATCGAGGGGGGCAACGACCCGCGTCGCTTCGTCACCGACCTGCTGGAGCGCCTGCGTGACCTGGTGATCCTCGCCGCCGTGCCCGACGCCGCCGAGAAGGGGCTCATCGACGCCCCCGCCGACGTCGTCGAGCGGATGCGGGAGCAGGCCCGGTCCTTCGGCGCCGCCGAGCTGAGCCGGGCCGCCGACATCGTCAACGAGGGGCTGACCGAGATGCGCGGTGCCCACTCGCCGCGCCTCCAGCTGGAGCTGATCTGCGCGCGCGTGATGCTGCCCGCCGCGTACGGCGACGAGCGGTCGGTGATGGCCCGGCTGGACCGGATCGAGCGCGGGGTGCAGTTCTCGGCCGGTGCGGGCGCTCCCGCCATGGGGTACGCGCCCGGGCCCGAGGCGCACGCCGGTGCGGGGGCCGGGGCGCCCGTCGCGGCTCAGGTGCCGCCGGGCGGCGGGCCCGCCGCGGCCCGTGCGGCGGTACGGGGGCAGGGCGCCGGGACCCCGGCGGGCGCACCGAGCGGTGGCCCTTCCGCCGACGCGGCTGCCGGGGCCGGTGTTGGTGCCGGTCCCGTTTCCGACGAGGGTGGGGCTCCCACCGGTGGCGGACACCCGCAGGCCGCGCCCTCTTCCGCGGACGTCGCTCCTGCGGCTGCGCCTGTGACGCCTGCGCCTGCGACTCCCTCACCTGCCGCCGCTCCCGCCCCGGCGCCCGCGCCCGGTGCCTGGCCGAGCGCGGCCCCCGCGGGTGGCGGGCGCCGCCCCGGTGGATGGCCCACGGCGGCACCGGCGGGCGGTGGACAGCCCCGGACCCCGGCCGCTCCCGCATCCGGCCCCGCCGCGACTCCGGCGCAGGCGCCGGCTCCCGCGGCGGCCGCCCCCGCCCCCACCCCCGTGCCTGTCTCGCCGCCGCCGGGTGCTTCCGGGGTCGACCCCCGTTCGCTCTGGCCCAACATCCTGGAAGCGGTCAAGAACCGTCGCCGCTTCACCTGGATCCTGCTCAGCCAGAACGCCCAGGTGACCGGCTTCGACGGCACCTCCCTCCAACTCGGCTTCGTCAACGCCGGCGCCCGCGACAACTTCGTGAGCAGCGGCAGCGAGGACGTGCTGCGGCAGGCCCTGGCCGAGCAGTTCAACGTGCAGTGGAAGATCGACGCGGTCGTCGACCCCTCCGGCGGCGGCACGGCACCCCCGCCCGCCGGCGGTCCTTCCGGCCCCTCCGGCGGCTTCGGCGGATCCGGGGGCGGTGGCTTCGGGGGTGGCTCCGGTGGCGGGGGCGGTGGCGGTGGCGGCTTCGGCGGGGGCGCGCCCGCCCAGCGACCGTCGGCGTCCGCGTCCACGCCCGCCGCGCCACCGCGGGCCCCCGCGTCGGCCCCGGCGCCCGCTCCCGCCCCGCGGCCCTCGGCACCCGAGCCGCCCCCGGTCTCCCCCGAGGACGACATCCCCGAGGACGACGACCCCGACCTCGACGAGTCGGCTCTTTCCGGCAAGGAGCTGCTGGTCCGCGAGCTGGGTGCCACGGTGGTCGAGGAGATCACGAACGAATAGCCGCCGTACGCCTGCCGCCGGGCGGCTGGAGGAAGGTACGAGTCTCCGCCCCCGGTCCCTTCGGAAGCCCGCACAAACCGCACCGGCCCGCTCCCATTAGGCTTCACCCCGTGAAGGTCCTTGTCATCGGCGGCGGCGCCCGCGAACACGCCCTGTGCCGTTCCCTGTCCCTCGACCCCGACGTCACCGCGCTGCACTGCGCACCCGGCAACGCCGGTATCGCCGAGGTCGCCGAACTGCACCAGGTCGACGCCCTCGACGGCGCGGCCGTCACCGCGCTGGCCACCCGGCTCGGCGCCGAGCTGGTCGTCGTCGGACCCGAGGCGCCCCTGGTCGCCGGGGTCGCCGACGCCGTCCGCGAGGCGGGCATCCCGGTCTTCGGCCCCTCGGGGGAGGCGGCCCGGCTGGAGGGCTCCAAGGCCTTCGCCAAGGACGTGATGGCCGGCGCGGGCGTGCCCACGGCCCGCTCCTACGTCTGCACCGATCCCGCCGAGGTCGACGCGGCCCTCGCCGCCTTCGGCGCGCCCTACGTCGTCAAGGACGACGGGCTGGCCGCGGGCAAGGGCGTCGTCGTCACCGACGACGTCGAGGCGGCCCGCGCGCACGCGAACGCCTGCGACCGCGTCGTCGTCGAGGAGTTCCTGGACGGCCCCGAGGTCTCCCTGTTCGCCGTCACCGACGGCGAGAACGTCCGCCCGCTCCAGCCCGCCCAGGACTTCAAGCGCGCCCTCGACGGCGACGCGGGCCCGAACACCGGTGGCATGGGCGCCTACTCGCCGCTGCCCTGGGCCGACCCGAAGCTGGTCGACGAGGTCGTGCAGAGCGTGCTCCAGCCGACGGTCGACGAGATGCGCCGGCGCGGCACCCCGTTCTCCGGACTTCTCTACGCCGGTCTCGCGATCACCTCGCGCGGTGTGCGCGTGATCGAGTTCAACGCCCGTTTCGGCGACCCCGAGACCCAGGTCGTGCTGGCCCGGCTGAAGACCCCGCTCGCCGGTCTGCTGATGGCCGCCGCCACCGGCAACCTCGCCGACCTCGAGCCCCTGCGCTGGAGCGACGAGGCGGCCGTCACCGTGGTCGTCGCCTCGCACAACTACCCCGGCACCCCGCGCACCGGCGACCCGATCAGCGGCCTCGACGAGGTGGCCGCCCAGGACGCCCCGCACGCCTACGTGCTGCACGCCGGCACCCGCGCCGAGGGCGACGCCGTCGTCAGCGCCGGGGGCCGCGTCCTGTCCGTCACGGCCACCGGCGCCGACCTGGCCGAGGCCCGCGACCGTGCCTACCGGGCCGTCGCCCGTATCGGCCTCGACGGCTCGCAGCACCGCACCGACATCGCGGCGGAGGCGGCGGGCGCGTAGCCCCGCAGCCTCCCACCCGCTCCCGGTCACCGAACCCGGCAGGCCCCGGCTCCGTCTCAGGAGTCGGGGCCTGACCTTTGCTGTCCGTCTCCACCTTTCCCCAAAGCCATTCCATCGGGTGACCGATGGGCCATACGGCTGACGGGGGCTGGGGCCCCAACTATGGTGCCGCGCAAGCGTTCCGGCACTTGGCCCACCGGCATTGCGATGTCAGTGCCGGGTGCCACAGTGGGTGGAGTGAGCAAGAGCGGAAGTACGCAAGAGCAGCAGGACGGTCCAGGACAGACAGGACAGCGATGAGGGGGTGAGGTCCGGCCGTGACCGGTATCGGTGGTGTGGAGATGGGCGCTCAGGCCGCGCGTGCCCGGGCGCTGGCGGTGCTGCGGGTCCGCAGCCGCGCGCTGGCCGTGGCCCTGCTGCCCGCCGCCCTCGCCGTGATCCTCCTCGTCGGCGGCTCCACCGGGCACCTGGCGGGCGCCGCCTGGGACGTCCTGCGCTGGGTCGTGTCCGTCCTCGCGCTGTTCGTCCTGCTGGCCGCCGCCGGAGTCGCCCTGGTCGTGGCCCGCTCCCGGCCCGCCGTGACCCCCACGGTCACGGTCGCCGAGGAGTCGGCGCCCGACCTCTACCGGATGGTGCGCGACCTGGCCGACCGCCTCGACGTCCCCGTCCCCTCCGCGATAGCGCTCACCCCGGACTGCGACAGCTGGCTGGAGGACCGCACCCACCCGGCCCACGGCCCGCCCCCGGCCAAGAAGCACGACGACGACCTGGCCGGCCTGAGCGACCCGGCCCACCGCCGGAGCGCGGCCGCCGCGCCCGTCCTGGTCATCGGCTCACCATTCCTGTGGTGGATGCGGGTGGGCGAGCTGCGCGCCGTCCTCGCCCCGGTCGTCGCCGGTACGGGGCCCTCGGCGCACCCCGACATAGCCGCGGCCCGGCGTTTCATACGGGGCCTGGACGCCGCGGTGGCGGTGGCCTCGGCGGGCCGACGCGATCCGCTCTCCCGCGTGGCGTGCGCGGGTCTCGGCTGGGCGTCCCGGCTGCTGCTGCGCAGTTGCCGGGGCCACGCGACCGAGATGGAGCGCGGGGTCGCGGCCGCGGCCGCCGAGCGTGCACAGGCTGTGGACTACGGTCTGCGGATCGTCGCGCAGGAGCAGGTCGGGCTCGCGTACGCGGGCTGGGACCGGCTGCTGACCCGGGTGGCGCTGCCGGCCTGGCGGATGGGCCGCTGGCCCTCCCGGCTGGACGTCGGTGTCGTCGCCGCGCTCACCGAGCTGTCGCGCCGGGACCGCCTGGCCGAGGGCTTCGCCTCCCGCCTGGGCGAGCGCCCCGCCTGTGACCTGCTGGAGGAGCCCGGGGTGATGGACGAGGCGGTCTCGCTCCTCGCCGCGCGTCTCTTCCACGGCGGGCCCGCCGAGACCGGCCCGGACTGGTCGCCGGTGGGGTGGGACGAGTATCCCGAGGAGGTCGTCGACCGGGCCTGGCGCACGGACGCGGCCCGCCTGCACCGGGTGCTGGACACCCTGGGCGTCCGCCGCGCCGCCGGGGGCGTCGCACCGGGCACGGACGGCCCGACCCTCGCCCGCGTCCTGGACCACCTCACGACCCCGGACAACGCGGTCACCGTCCCCCCTGTCACCGGCGCCCACACCGAGACCGAAGCGGCCGCCGAGGCGGGGACGGAGGCCCCGGCCGGGGGCGGCACCCCGCATCCACACGTGCCGCACGCCGACCACGAAGCCCCGCACGTGCCGTACGCCGACCACGAAGCCCCGCACGTGCCGTACGCCGACGACGAGACCCCGCACGTGCCGTACGCCGACGACGAGACCCCGCACGTGCCGTACGCCGACCACGAGACCCCGCACGTGCCCCACGCCGACGACGAGACCCCGCACGTGCCGTACGCCGACCACGCCGCCGACGAGGGCGACATGGACGACGTGGACGACATGGACGACGAGGACGATCTCGCCGGTACCACCGCCCGTGGCGCCGCCCTGGCCGCCGGGCTCAGTGCGCAGCTGGCCCGCGAGGAGGCTCAGGCGCGGCCCGCCGCGGCCGGGGCCGCCTCGCCGGCCCCGCAACCGGGAGCCGGAACCGGTCCCGACGCGGCCCTCTGGGACGACCGCGCGCTCCCCCTCCTCCCGCTGCAGCCCCCGCGCACCGGGCGCGAGATCCTCACCGCGCACATCACGGCGATGGTGTGCTGCGCGGCGATGGACACCGCCGGGGCGGCCCCCGGCCTCGACTGGCTCGACGGGCCCTCGCTCCTGTTCGACGGCGCCCGCGCCGCGGACCTGGCGCCCAGCGTGCTCAGCCTCGTCGAGACCGGCGACCCGGGCCCGCTGCGCGCCTGGATGACCGACCTCGGCATACGTCCCGAGAAGCCGGTGCGCCTGGTCTGACCCCGGGCTCCGACGAATCGGACCCTGCCATTCCACTTTCGGCCAGTTCGCGACGAACAGTGACAGCCCGCGTGCGAAATGTGATGTGCTGGGACCGATCGCGCACATGGCAAAGGCGTTCGTCATACGCACGACCACGGGGGCACGAGGGAGGGGACTGTCCCATGGGCTCCGAGCAGATCCGCCGTTGGGAGTCGGGAGCACTCGCGCACGCCGTGACGGACCCCTTCGGCCAGGGGCCGGTCCCCTGGCTGCGCGGCGGCGAGACGTACTTCGGCGACACCGGCCAGGTGGTCGCCTGGTACGCGGACCAGGACCGCACCGGCACCGGCACCGACACCGGCCCCGGCACCGACACGACCACGGGCACCCGCACCCGCACCACCACGGGCACCCGCACCCGCACCGGCCCCGACTCCGGCGGCGGCCCCCGCGCCGCAGACGACGTCCGCCGCCAGATCAAGGGCTTCACCGCGACGGGAGCCGCCGCCCCCGGCGAGGCCATCGACTTCCACGTCACCGTCGACCCGCCGCAGCAGTTCAGCGTCGACGTGTACCGGATCGGGCACTACGGCGGCGACGGCGCAGCCAAGATCACCACCAGCCCCCGCCTGTCCGGCATCGTCCAGCCCCCGCCGCTCGCCGCCGACCGCACGGTCTCCTGCCACCACTGGTGGCTGTCCTGGCGCCTGCAGATCCCCACGTACTGGAACATCGGCGCGTACGTGGCCGTGCTCACCACCGCCGACGGCTACCGCTCCCACGTCCCCTTCACGGTCCGCGACGACCACCCGGCCGACCTGCTCCTCCTCCTCCCGGACGTCACCTGGCAGGCGTACAACCTCTATCCCGAGGACGGCCGCACCGGTGCCAGCCTCTACCACGCCTGGGACGAGGAGGGCCGGCTCCTCGGCGAGGCGGACGCCGCGACGACCGTCTCCTTCGACCGCCCGTACGCCGGCGCCGGCCTGCCCCTCCACGTGGGCCACGCCTACGACTTCATCCGCTTCGCCGAGCGCTACGGCTACGACCTCGCCTACGCCGACGCCCGCGACCTGCACTCCGGCCGGGTCGACCCGGCCCGCTACCGGGGCCTGGTCTTCCCCGGCCACGACGAGTACTGGTCCACCGCCATGCGCCGCACCGCGGAACTGGCCCGCGACCGGGGCACGTCCCTGGTCTTCCTCTCCGCCAACACCATGTACTGGCAGGTGGAGCTGGCCCCTTCCCCCTCCGGTGCCGCCGACCGCCTGCTGACCTGCCGCAAACGCAAGGGCCCCGGCCGGCCCGCGTTGTGGCGGGAGATCGACCGCCCCGAGCAGCAGCTGCTCGGCATCCAGTACGCCGGCCGGGTCCCCGAACCCCACCCGATGATCGTCCGCAACGCAGGCCACTGGCTCTGGGAGGCCACCGGGGCGCACGAGGGCGACGAGATCGAGGACCTGGTGGCGGGCGAGGCCGACCGCTACTTCCCGCGCACCGCGCTCCCCGAGCACGACGAGCGGGTCCTGCTCGCCCACTCCCCGTACGCCGACGTGGACGGCGTCCGGCGCCACCAGGAGACCTCGCTGTACCGGGCCCCGTCGGGCGCCTGGGTCTTCGCGTCCGGCACCTTCGCCTGGTCCCCGGCCCTGGACCGCCCCGGCCACGTCGACCCGCGGGTCCAGCGCGCCACGGCCAACCTCCTGGACCGCATCTGCAAACGGGACTGAGCCGCGCACCCCCGCCGCCCCGCCCGTCGCCCGGCCCGCCGCCCCACCGGTCGCCCTCCCCGCCGGTCGCCGTCCCCGCGGCGTACGGGACAATCGACGTATTGTTCAGAACCACGGGGAGGAACCGTGTCCGGATTCGTTGAAAAGCCCGAGCCGATCCAGGTTCCGGGTCTGGTGCACCTGCACACCGGCAAGGTGCGCGAGCTGTACCGGAACGAGGCGGGCGACCTCGTGATGGTCGCCAGCGACCGCATCTCCGCCTACGACTGGGTGCTGCCGACCGAGATCCCCGACAAGGGCCGGGTCCTCACTCAGCTCTCCCTGTGGTGGTTCGACCAGCTCGCCGACCTGGCCCCCAACCACGTCCTGAGCACCGAGCTGCCCCCCGGCGCCCCCGCCGACTGGGAGGGCCGCGCCCTGGTCTGCAAGTCGCTGCGGATGGTCCCCGTGGAGTGCGTGGCCCGCGGCTATCTCACCGGCTCCGGCCTGGCGGAGTACGACGAGACCCGCACCGTCTGCGGCCTCGCCCTCCCCGAGGGCCTCGTCGACGGCTCGGAGCTGCCCGCCCCGATCTTCACCCCGGCCACCAAGGCCGAGGTCGGCGAGCACGACGAGAACGTCTCCTACGAGGAGGTCGCCCGCCAGGTCGGCGCGGACACCGCGGCCGCCCTGCGCCAGGCCACCCTCGCCGTCTACTCCCGCGCCCGGGACATCGCCCGCGAGCGCGGCATCGTCCTCGCGGACACCAAGTTCGAGTTCGGCTTCGACGGGGACGACCTGGTCCTCGCCGACGAGGTCCTCACCCCGGACTCCTCCCGCTTCTGGCCGGCCGACCGGTGGCAGCCGGGCCGCGCGCAGCCGTCGTACGACAAGCAGTTCGTGCGGGACTGGCTGACCTCGGCGGAGTCCGGCTGGGACCGGGGGAGCGAGCAGCCCCCGCCGCCGCTGCCGCAGCAGGTCGTGGACGCCACCCGCGCCAAGTACGTGGAGGCCTACGAGCTGCTGACCGGCCAGAGCTGGTCGTAGCGGCAGAGGCCGCAGTAGCTCACAGAAGGTCGCAGCAGCTCGCAGAAGGCCGCAGAAGGTCGCACACGAAGAAGCCCCCGGCCAAAACCGGGGGCTTCTCGTCTGGAGCGAACGACGAGGTTCGAACTCGCGACCTCAACCTTGGCAAGGTTGCGCTCTACCAACTGAGCTACGTTCGCACTGCGTGCCGTGGATTTCTCCGTGGCGCGACAGCCACTATACCCAACCGCGCTCCCTCGCGAGCCGCACCGCCGCGTGCCGGTTCTCCGCACCGAGCTTGCTCGCGGCCGACGACAGGTAGTTCCGTACGGTGCCCTCGGCGAGCGCGGCCCGCTCGGCGATCTCCGAGACGGGCGCCCCGTCGGCGGCGTGCTCCAGCACCTCGGCCTCGCGCGCGGTCAGCGGCGAGTCCCCGGCGGAGATCGCGTCGGCGGCCAACTCGGGGTCGACGTAACGGTTTCCGGCGTGCACCGTGCGGATCAGCTCGGCGAGCCGCTGGGCGCTGACCGTCTTGGGGACGAACCCGCGCACACCCGCCGCGAGTGCCCGCTTCAGATGCCCCGGACGCCCGTGACTGGTCACGATCAGCACCTTGCAGGCGGGCAGCTCGGCCCGTAGTGATGTGGCGACCTTCACACCGTCGGCGCCGGGCATCTGGAGGTCCAGTACGGCGACGTCCGGCGCGTGTGCCCGCGCCATCGCCAGTGCCTCGGGACCGGTGGCCGCCTCGGCGACGACGACCAGGTCGTCCTCCAGGGACAGCAGGGCCGCCAGGGCCCCGCGGATGAGGTGCTCGTCGTCGGCGAGCAGAACGCGCACGGTCGTCGTCACGACGCGACCTCCAGCGCGGTCCCGGCAGCGGCGGCCGGCAGCGGCACCTCGGCCGTCAGCCGGAACACGCCCTTGCCGACGGGCCCCGCCTCCAGGGTCCCGTCCACCGCCGAGAGCCGCTCCCGCAGCCCCGCGAGCCCGGAGCCGCCCGGGCCCGCCGGGGGTCTCTCCCCCGTCGCCTCGGCCACCCCGTCGTTCTCCACCGTCAGCACCGCACGTCCTTCCGACATCCGCACCGTCACCGCGACCTGCTTCGCGTCCCCGTGCCGCAGCACGTTCGTGGTCGCCTCCCGCACCACCCAGCCGAGCGCCGACTGCACCTCGGGGGGCAGGCCGGACGTGTCCCCGGTGACCTTCGCGGCGATGCCCGCCGCCGAGAGCACCCCCCGGGCGCCCGCCAGCTCGACCTCCAGGGCGGCCTCCCGGTAGCCGCGCACGACGTCCCGGACCTCGCGCTGCGACTCCTGGGCGATGCGCTGCACCTCGATCATCTGCTCCACCGCCTCGGGCCGCCCGCGCCGGGACAGCTGGACGGCCAGTTCGCTCTTGAGCGCGATCACCGCCAGGTTCCGCCCCATCACGTCATGCAGGTCCCGGCCGAACCGCAGCCTTTCCTCGGCGACGGCGAGCCTGGCCCGGGTCTCCTTGGCGTCGTCGAGCGCGTAGACCGCGTTGAGCAGCCAGAGGGAGAAGATCGAGGTGATGGCGAGGGACCCACCGGTCACCATCACCAGGCCGGCCAGTACGACCGACGCGAGGAGGGGCATCTCCAGCGGGAACGTCAGCAGCCCCGCGCCCACCGCGAAGGCGCCGACCACGCCGACCATGCGCCGGCGGCCGCGCACCCCGAGCGTGATGACACCGGCGGCGAAGCACAGGACTCCGCCGTAGACCGAGCCGGCCGCGGTCTCCACCTCACCGGACGGTCCGCGCTCCGCGATCACGACCGCGGTGATCGAGACGACGGCGGAGACGACGACGAGCGCCCACATCTGGCGAACGGGCTGCGGACGCCGCCCGCGCGTCCAGTCCAGCGCCCGGGACGTGACCAGCATGCAGACGGCGGCGTGCGCGGTGACCAGCAGGCACAGCACGGTGGCGAGCCCCGCGCCGGTCCGGCCGTAGGCGGACACCCCCAGCGCGAGGATCTCGATGACGCCGAAGAAGTGGAACGACCACCGCGTGTACGTCTCCACCTTCTCCGGCGTGCTCTTGAGCCGCCACCATCCGCCCGGCCTGCGCATCCGTCCGCCACTCCCGCTCGACTCGCACGTCAGTGCCGCGGTTCCCACCGGAACCGCCGCCGTACAGCAAACACCGCGAGGACGGTCCAGGCCACCGCCGTCGCCGCGGCGCTCAGCGTCTCGGCCGCCGACAGGTCGCCGGTCCAGCCGCCGCGCACCAGGGTGACGACGGGGGTCAGCGGCAGCAGCTCGCACACCGAGGCCACCCGGTCGGGCAGCAGCTCCAGCGGGAAGAACAGGCCGGAGGCGAGCATCGAGACGAACGTGAACGGCAGCGGCGTGACCTGCGCGCTCTCCCCCGTCCTGGTGAAGCTAGCCGTGACCGCCGCGAGCGCGGCACACATCACCAGGCCCAGCAGCAGGCCGACGACGCTCAGGAGGGGTGCCGACGGCGCCGGCAGGTCGAGCAGGACCGCGCAGCCCACCGCGAGCAGCAGGGACTGCGCGAGCCCGCTGAGCACGGCCGGCAGGGCGGAGCCGGCGAGGATCTCCACGTCCCGCAGCTCGCCGGTGCGCAGCCGCTTGAGGACGAGTTCCTCGCGCCGGACGACGAACACGCCGACGAGGGCCGAGTAGACGGCGAACAGCAGGGAGAAGCCGATCGCGGCGGGCAGCACGAGCGTGCCGATGGTCAGCCCCGCCTTGCCGAGGTCCATCTCCTCGGCTCCCGCCCGCACGCTGAACGGCATCACGAACGGGATGAACAGCGCGGCGAAGACGGTGCCCTTGTTCCGCCCGAGCAGGGTCAGCTCGGCGCGGGCGAGGGCGGTCATGCGGCTCCTCGGCGTGGTGACCGCCCCCCGGGCGGGGCCCTTCGCGCGGGCCGGTGCGTCGGTGGCGCTCATGCCGCGTACTCCTTCTCCGTATTGTCAGTCGGGTCCGTCGGGTCCGTCGGGTCCGTCGGGTCCGTCGGGTCCGTCACGGTGCCGTCCGACCTCGCCGACACCTTCTTGGCGATGCTGAGGAAGGCCTCCTCCAGGGACGCCGAACGCACGTCCAGGCGGCGCAGCTCCACCGCGGCCTGCGCGGCCCACACCAGCAGGCCGGTGGCCGCGCGCTGGAGTTCCCGGGTGCGCAGCTTCACCGTCCGGCCGTCGGTCTCGTGGTCGCTCACGCCCAGTTCGGCCAGCGGCGGCAGGTCGCCCACGAAGTAGCCGTCGGGCAGTTCGAAGGAGATGTGGGACGGCTGTGCGGCGGTCACCTCGGCCGGGGTGCCGGTGGCGGCGATCCGGCCGTCGTGCATGATCGCGAGCCGGTCGGCGAGGTGTTCGGCCTCCTCCAGGTAGTGCGTGGTCAGCAGCACCGTCGTGCCCTGGTCGCGCAGTGCCCCGACCAACTCCCAGGTGTCCCGGCGGCCTTCGGCGTCCAGGCCGGTGCTGGGCTCGTCGAGGAAGAGCACCTCGGGGTCGCCGAGCAGCGCGAGCGCCAGGTCCAGGCGGCGCCGCTGGCCCCCGGACAGCTGCTTCACGCGGGTGTCGGACTTCGCCTCCAGGCCGACCAGCGCCAGCACCTCGGCCGGCGGCCGGGCGCCGCTCACGCACCCCGCCCACATCCGTGCCGTCTCGGCGACCGTCAGCTCGGAGGGGAAGCCGCCCTCCTGGAGCATGACCCCGGTGCGGGAGCGCACGGCGGCCCGCTCGGTGTACGGGTCGTGCCCGAGGACCCGCACCCGTCCGCCGGCCGGGGCGGCCAGCCCCTCCAGGAGCTCGACCGTCGACGTCTTGCCCGCGCCGTTGGTGCCGAGCAGGGCGAAGACCTCACCGCGGCGCACGGAGAAGTCGATTCCGCGCACGGCCTCGAACCCGCCCCCGTACACACGCCGAAGGTCGGTGACCTCAATCACGTGTTCGTGCTCGTTCGTCTGCATGCTTCAAGCATTCCGGCGCACCGGGCGGGACGACAGTGCGAGCCGTCATCACCGGACATGACAAATGTCAGAGCCGCTTGGGCACCCGGGGCCGGGCCGGGCACACGAAAAGACCCCGGTCCAAAGGACCGGGGTCTGATTCCCGAGCGGACGACGAGGCTCGAACTCGCGACCTCAACCTTGGCAAGGTTGCGCTCTACCAACTGAGCTACGTCCGCAGTTGCTCCCGATCAGCTGTTCATCGATCGGTGCGAGCACCAGCCTACCTGATCCCATCGGGTCATCGGTACGGCGGTGCAGAGCGGGTGACAGGAATTGCACACTGCGCCTTCCCCCTGGAAGGGGGATGTTCTACTACTGAACTACACCCGCATGTTCCGTGAGCTGGGCCTTTCGGCCTCGCCCCTCGGCGTGCTCCAGACTTTAGCTGATCACCCGGGGTGCCGCGCAAGTCGGTTGCCGCGAGGGGCGGCTGAGCGGCCGTCGGCCGCTCCCGCCGGACGCCGGCCCACTGGACGCCGGCCCACTGGACGCCGGCCCACTGCACGCACGGCTCACCGCGCCTCGGCGAACGCCTCGTACACCTTCTTCGGGATCCGGCCCCGCGCGGGCACGTCCATCTTGTTCGCCTGCGCCCAGGCGCGGACCGCCGCCGGGTCGGGGGCGACCTCCGTCTGCCGGTAGGCCTTGCCGGACCGGGAGCGCTTGCGGCCGGCCGAGACGTACGGCTCGAGCGCCTTGCGCAGTTTCCGGGCATTGGCTTCGTTCAGGTCGATCTCGTACATCCGGCCGTCGACTCCGAAGGCGATCGTCTCCGCCGCTTCCGAGCCGTCGATGTCGTCAAAGAGAGTGACCACGACACGCTGAGCCACGAATATCGGTCCCTTCGTGCGGCATCTCCGCGATGACGTGCCCGAACGTGCCGAGACGCCGCGATGATGCCGACTGTTCGCCTGTAATTGGGCAAAGTATCGGCTAATGACATTTCATTTGTACAGTGCCCGGCATTGCAATGGGAAGACCGACTAAATCTGCCCGCGTGTCCGTCACGCAATAGGTGTCCGCGTCCGATCCGGGATCTTTCCCGAAGCTTTTCGCGACCGCCCCCTCCCGATGCCGAATCGTGACTGGGCTCACGTAGATTCCTCCAAGGCTACGCGCGTAGAAATTTTGTACGGGTAGTCTGAAGGGACCTGCTCAGCACCACACACCGGGAGTGCCAGTGGCACGCGTCGTAGTCGACGTCATGCTCAAGCCGGAGATCCTCGACCCCCAGGGCCAGGCGGTGCAGCGCGCACTGCCGCGACTGGGTTTCGAAGGGATCTCGGACGTCCGCCAGGGAAAGCGATTCGAACTGGAAGTGGACGGGCCGGTCGACGACGCCGCCCTCGCCCGCATCCATGATCTTGCGGAATCCTTCCTCGCCAACACCGTGATCGAGGACTTCACCGTCAAGGTCGAGTCCGAAGACGTAGTCGCGGGGGCGGCGAAGTGACCGCTCGTATTGGCGTCGTCACTTTCCCCGGCTCTCTCGACGACCGGGACACGCAGCGCGCGATCCGCGTCGCCGGCGCCGAACCCGTCGCCCTCTGGCACAAGGACAAGGACCTCAAGCAGGTCGACGCCGTGGTGCTGTGCGGCGGTTTCTCGTACGGCGATTATCTGCGCGCCGGCGCCATCGCGCGCTTCTCGCCGGTGATGGACAGCGTCATCGAGCAGGCGAAGGCCGGGCTGCCGGTGCTGGGCATCTGCAACGGCTTCCAGATCCTCACCGAGGCACACCTGCTGCCCGGCGGCATGCTGGGCAACGACCACCTGCACTTCATCTGCCGCGACCAGAAGCTGCGGGTGGAGAACGCGGACACCTCCTGGACCAGTGACTACACCGCCGGTCAGGAGATCCACATCCCGCTGAAGAACATGGACGGCCGCTACGTCGCCGACCGGCGCACGCTGGACGAGCTGGAGGCGGAGGGCCGCGTCGCCTTCCGCTACCTGGACATGAACCCCAACGGCTCGCTCAACGACATCGCCGGCATCACCAACGCCGCCGGGAACGTCGTCGGCCTCATGCCGCACCCCGAGCACGCCGTCGAGTCGCTGATCGGTACGGGCCGTACCGACGGACTGCCGTTCTTCACCTCGATCCTCAAGAAGCTGGTCAACGCATGAGCCGGACGCCTCTGGACACGGTCGAGCACGCGACCGCGACCCCCGACGTCGAGCTGCCCTGGGCCGAGCTGGGCCTGAAGAAGGACGAGTACGAGCGGGTCGTGGAGATCCTCGGCCGCCGCCCCACCGGCGCGGAGCTGGCCATGTACTCCGTCATGTGGTCCGAGCACTGCTCGTACAAGAGCAGCAAGGTCCACCTGCGCCAGTTCGGCGAGAAGGCCCCCCAGTCCGAGGCGATGCTCGTCGGCATCGGCGAGAACGCCGGTGTGGTCGACGTCGGCCAGGGCTACGCGGTCACCTTCAAGGTCGAGTCGCACAACCACCCCTCCTACGTCGAGCCCTACCAGGGCGCGGCCACGGGCGTCGGCGGCATCGTGCGCGACATCATCGCGATGGGCGCGCGGCCGGTGGCCGTGGTCGACCCCCTGCGCTTCGGCGCGGCCGACCACCCCGACACCAAGCGAGTCCTGCCCGGCGTCGTGGCCGGCATCGGCGGCTACGGCAACTGCCTGGGCCTGCCCAACATCGGCGGCGAGGTCGTCTTCGACGCCTGCTACCAGGGCAACCCGCTGGTCAACGCCGGTGCCATCGGCGTCATGCGGCACGAGGACATCCACCTCGCCAAGGCGTCCGGCGCGGGCAACAAGGTCATCCTGTACGGCGCCCGCACCGGCGGCGACGGCATCGGCGGCGCGTCGATCCTGGCCTCCGAGACCTTCGACGACGCGAAGCCGTCGAAGCGCCCCGCCGTCCAGGTCGGCGACCCCTTCCAGGAGAAGCTCCTCATCGAGTGCACCCTGGAGGCGTTCGCCGAGAAGCTGGTCGTCGGCATCCAGGACCTGGGAGCGGCGGGCCTGTCCTGCGCGACCAGCGAACTGGCGTCGAACGGCTCCGGCGGCATGCGCGTGACGCTGGACGACGTACCCCTGCGCGACTCGACCCTGTCTCCCGAGGAAATCCTCATGAGCGAGTCGCAGGAGCGCATGTGCGCGGTGGTGGAGCCGGAGAAGGTCGACCGCTTCCTGGAGATCTGCGAGAAGTGGGACGTCATCGCCACCGTCATCGGTGAGGTCACCGACGGCGACCGGCTGGAGATCTTCTGGCACGGCGGCAAGATCGTCGACGTCGACCCGCGCACCGTCGCCCACGACGGCCCGGTCTACGAGCGCCCCTACGCCCGCCCCGACTGGCAGGACGCCCTCCAGGCGGACGACGCGAACAAGCTGCCCCGGCCGGGCACGTCCGACGAGCTGAAGGACCAGGTCCTCAAGCTGGTCGGCTCGCCCAACCAGGCGTCCAAGCAGTGGATCACCCAGCAGTACGACCACTTCGTGCAGGGCAACACCGTCCTCGCCCAGCCCGAGGACTCGGGCATGATCCGCGTGGACGAGGAGTCCGGCCTCGGCGTCGCCATCGCGACCGACGGCAACGGCCGCTACGCCAAGCTCGACCCGTACACGGGCGCGCAGCTGGCGCTGGCGGAGGCCTACCGCAACGTCGCCACGACCGGCGCGAAGCCCCTCGCCGTCTCCGACTGCCTGAACTTCGGCTCGCCGGAGGACCCGGCGGTCATGTGGCAGTTCGCGGAGGCCGTGCGCGGCCTGGCCGACGGCTGCCTCCAGCTCGGCACCCCGGTGACCGGCGGCAACGTCTCGCTCTACAACCAGACCGGCGAGGCGGCCATCCATCCCACCCCGGTGGTCGCGGTCCTCGGCGTCATCGACGACGTGGCCCGCCGCACGCCGGTCGCCTTCCAGGAGGACGGCCAGCTGCTGTACCTGCTGGGCGACACGCGTGAGGAGTTCGGCGGCTCGGCCTGGTCGCAGGTGGTCCACGACCACCTCGGCGGCCTGCCCCCGAAGGTCGACCTGGAGCGCGAGCGCCTGCTCGGCGAGATCCTGATCTCCGCCTCCCGCGACGGCATGATCGACTCCGCGCACGACCTGTCCGACGGCGGTCTGGTCCAGGCGGTCGTCGAGTCGGCGCTGCTGGGCGGCAAGGGCGCGCGCCTGGTCGTACCGGACGGGCTCGACGCCTTCACCTTCCTCTTCTCGGAGTCGGCGGGCCGCGCGGTCGTCGCCGTCCCGCGCTCGGAGGAGGTCCGCTTCAACGACATGTGCGGCGCCCGCGGCCTGCCGGTCACCCGCATCGGCGTGGTCGACGGCGACGCGGTCGAGGTCCAGGGCGAGTTCACCCTCCCCCTGACCGACCTGCGCGAGTCCCACGAGGGGACGATCCCGGGGCTGCTGGCGTAGGAGTCGCAGCTCCCTGAACGTCTGAGGTCCCGTCCGGTTCCGGACGGGACCTCGTCGTCTCAGCGCACGTAGTTCTTGAGGATCTCCGTGTCCAGCTCGATCCCGACGGGATCGGGGAGGACCAACGTCTCGCCGAACTTCGTGACGCGGGCGTTCCGGTAGCCGCCGACCTGCCGGTCGGGGGAGCTGTGCACCGTGATGGTGGAGCCGTCCCGGTCGATCAGCAGGTACAGGGGGATTCCGGCCTGCCCGTACACGGCCGGCTTCTCGTGCCGCACCCGTCGGTCGGTGTCCGGGTCGTACGAGGTGACCTCGACGACCATGAGGGTGCCGTCCGGGTCGGCCCATGCGCCATGTCCGGCGAAGTGAGCCTCCGGCGTGAGTACGGCGTCGGGGCGCGCCCTGCTGTGCCCGCCCGCGTCGGCCCGGAGCCCTTGGGTTCCGTAGAGATCCAGATCGGGTCGGGACCGCATACAGCGTTTGGTCAACCAGGACACGACGGCGCCGTGATCCCCGTCCCTCGCCTTCTTGACCCCGACGCGTCCGTCGATGAACTCGAGGGTGACCGTTGCGGGGGCGCCGGAGGCGATCGTCTCGAAGTCTTCCACCGACATCTGAGGGTTGCGTTCGGCCATGCCGTCATGGTGCTCGGCCACCGGCGCCGCGCGGGAGAGTTGCTCGGACGTGGACCCGTACGGGTGATCCGGACTTCAAGGTTGCGCGAAATTACGTACTTACGTAATTTGAAAGGGTGGAGCGACTGGAACAACGGGTGGCCGACCTCGAACGGCGCCTCGCCGCCCTGGAGGCGGCCGACCGGCCCGCCCCCGGCCCCAAGGAGGGCGACCTCTGGGCCCTGGACGGCCTGAAGGAGCAGCTCGCCGAGCTGGGGGCGGAGGCCGGCGGCGTGCTGTTCACCGGCTCCGTACGGCTGCCGACCGGGGAGCTGTACGCCTGGCAGCACGGCGTGCTGACCGAAGGGCTGCTGGACGCCGACTGGGCGGAGACCGCCGAGGTGTTCGCGGCCCTCGGGCATCCCGTGCGGCTGCGGCTGCTGCGGGAGGTGCTGGGCGGCCGGCGCACCGCCGCCGAGCTGGCGGAGCTGGACGGGATGGGCACGACCGGCCAGATCTACCACCACCTGCGCCAGCTCACCGGCGCCGGCTGGCTGCACACCACCGGCCGGGGCCGCCACGAGGTGCCGCCGGGGCGGGTCGTACCGCTGCTGGTGGCGCTGTCCACCGCACGGAACTGAACGGGACCGCCAAGACGATCAGGACGGTCAGGACGGTCAGGACGGTCAGGACCGTCACGAGCAAGGGGGAACGAATGATGTCCGCACGCAAGCTCGCCATGATCACCTTCCGGGTGCTGCAGCTCGTCTTCCTGGCCCTGGTGGTCGTCGGCGTCCTCTTCGACCCGGGGTATCCGTGGTGGAGCGTCTTCCTGCCGCTGGTCCTCGCCTACGCCCTGATCACGGTGGTCAACCGCTGGAACGGCGGCCCCCCGGACGCGCCCGGCAGGTCCCCCGAGCCCCTCGAGGTCGCCCCGCCCGTCACCGGCCGCTGGTCCGCGCTGAACAGCCCCGCCGACCGCACCCCGAGCCACGGCGTCCACGCCTACGGCCAGACCTTCGCCATCGACCTCGTCGCCGAGCCGGAGCCCGGCGCCCGCCCCGGCTTCCGAGCCCTGTGGCCGCTCGCCCGGCGCCCCCGCGACTTCCCGGCGTTCGGCGCCCCGGTCCTCGCGGTGGCCGACGGCACGGTCGTACGGTCCGACGACGGTCAGCGTGATCACCTGAGCCGCACCTCGCTGCTCGCGCTGCTGTACCTGATGCTCGTCGAGGGCTCGGTGCGGGAGATGGCCGGTGTCCGCCGCATCGTCGGCAACCACCTCGTCCTCGACCTCGGCGACGGCGTTCACGCCCTGTACGCCCACGTCCAGCGGGGTTCCTTCGCCGTCCGCGAGGGCGACCGGGTCCGCGCCGGCCAGGTGCTCGCCCGGTGCGGCAACTCCGGCAACTCCACCGAGCCGCACGTCCACTTCCAGCTGATGGACGGTCCCGACCCGGACACCGCACATGGAGTCCCGTTCACCTGGCGCGGCATCGGCGTCCCGCGCAACGGCGCGTATCTGGACGTGGCGGAGACCCCGCGGGCGGGGATTGACCTCGAGCGCGGTTGAGCTTCTAGAGTCGGCGGCGTCGAGGCCGACGTACCGGAGACGGACCGAAGGCGGACCGAAGGTGTACGGGAGGAGAGCGGTCATGAGGACGCTGGTGCTGGGCAGGACCGGGCTCAGGGTGACGGCGGTGCTGGACACGCTGCGCGCCGACGGGTTCGACGTGGAGGGGGTCACGACCGACGAGGAGGCCCGCAAGCTCCTGCAGTCGCGGGAGTTCGGCGTCATGGTCATCGGCGGGGGTGTGGGACCGGACTCCCGCGCCGTCCTCAAGGAGCTGGCGGGCGAGTGCGGGGTGCGGCGGGTGATCGACGGCGCTTTGACGGAGCCGTTCGACGTCTATGTGCGCCGGGTGTTCGAGCCGTTGATCCGGGAGGCCGCCGCCGAGGGGTGAGGCGCCCACTCGCGGGGCTCGCCTAGGCTCACCGCCATGCCGCCCGCCAGGAAACGCCCCCGCGCCTACGACCCCGCCCGCACCCGCACCGCCGTTCTCGCCCAGTTCGGCCACGTACGGGCGGCCGTCCGCGCCCTCGCCCCCGAGCAGCTCGGCCTGCCGACCCGGCTCGGGGAGTGGAGCGTGCGGGAGCTGGTCGCGCACGTCGGGATGGCGCTGACCGCCGTGGACCGGCTGCTGGGGGAGCCCGAGCCGGTGCGGCAGGACGGGCGGCTGCTCGACTGGCCGTTCGCCATCGCCGCCGACGCGGACGCCATCGCCGGGACGGCCCGGCGGCTCGCCGCCGAGCACCCCGACCTCGACGCCCACCTCGCCGAGGTTGAGCGGCGCTTCACCGAGCGGCTCGACACCCACCCCGGGAGCAGGCTGCTCCCCACCAGCGCGGGCGCCCTGCCGCTGGCCGACTACGTCGTCACCCGCACCGTCGAGCTGGTGGTGCACACCGACGACCTGAACGCCGCGGTCCCCGGCCTCGACATCCCGTACGACCGGCAGGCGCTGGCCGCCGCCACCCGGCTGCTGGCCGACGCGCTCGCCGTGAAGGCGCCCGGCGGCTCGACGGAGGTGCGGATCCCGCCGTACGCGGTCGTGCAGTGCGTCGAGGGTCCCCGGCACACCCGGGGCACCCCGCCCAACGTCGTCGAGACCGACCCGCTGACCTGGATCCGGCTCGCCACCGGACGGCTGGCCTGGAAGGACGCCCTGGACGGGGCGAAGGTGAGCGCGAGTGGGGAGCGGGCCGATCTCGGGGCGCTGCTGCCGCTGCTGGGCTGAGCGCGGGGCGGGGAGGCAGCGAGAACCGGACGGACGACGGAACCGGGCCCTCCCCGTCTCCGTCGAATCGGCATGTACAGGCAGAAGCAGCAGCAGAGGCAGCAGAGGCAGCAGAAGCGGCAGCGCAGCATGACCCTTACCGCGGCGGCCGTCGTCGCGCTCGTCCCGCTCGCCGCGGCCTGCGGGAGCGAGAAGGCCGACGGCACCGGCAGTGGTTCCGTCGGCGCGGACGGACCGCGCGTCACCGGCGTCCGGTGGAGCATCGACAGCGTCACCGTCGACGGCACCACCCACCGGGCGCCGGACGCGGCACACGTACGGATCGACGACGGCGGCGAGGCCGCGGGCAGCACCGGCTGCAACAGCTTCAGCGCCCGCGCCGCCGTCGAGGACGAGGGCGAGGGCGACGGCGAGGGCGACGGCCAACGGGTCCGGCTCAGCGACGCCATGTTCACCGAGAAGGCCTGCGCCAAGACCCCCGCCGGCTTCGAGAAGTCCCTCGGCCGCGCCCTCACCACCGGCCCCCTCACCACCGCGAGCGAGGGCGACCGCCTGACCCTCACCACCGCCGACGGCGACACGGTCCGGCTCAGCAGGTCCGAGGACGCCTCGCTCCACGGCACGAAGTGGGTCGTGGACGCCCCGGGCCAGAAGGGCGGCAAGGGCCGCGCCCACCTCACCTTCGACCAGGGCGCGAGGACCGTCTCGGGGCGGCTCCCCTGCAACCACGTCAACGCCAGGGCCACCGTCAGCGACGGGCGTATCACCCTCGGCGCCCCGTCCACCACCCGAATGATGTGCGAAGGCTCACTCATGGACGCCGAGAAGCGGCTGCTGGGCCTCTTCGACGGCAAGATCGACTACCGGATCGATCAGGAAACCCTCACGCTGACCAGCGAAGACGGTGTCACGGTCCGCGCCGTCGCCGACCGGTGATCCACGGGTGGCCCCCGCATCCCCAATTCGGACCAGTGGTCGATCTCGCCTACACTCGAAGGCGTGCCACGTGGTGACGGTCGACTCAATCACGATCTGCTTCCCGGCGAGAAGGGCCCCCAGGACGCTTGCGGCGTCTTCGGTGTCTGGGCTCCGGGTGAAGAGGTCGCAAAGCTCACGTACTTCGGGCTGTACGCCCTCCAGCATCGGGGCCAGGAATCCGCGGGAATCGCGGTCAGCAACGGCTCCCAGATCCTCGTCTTCAAGGACATGGGCCTGGTGTCCCAGGTCTTCGACGAGACCTCGCTCGGTTCGCTCCAGGGTCACATCGCGGTCGGTCACGCCCGCTACTCGACCACCGGCGCCTCCGTGTGGGAGAACGCCCAGCCGACGTTCCGTGCCACCGCGCAGGGCTCCATCGCGCTCGGGCACAACGGCAACCTCGTCAACACCGCCCAGCTCGCCGAGCTGGTCGCCGACCTGCCCAAGCAGGACGGCCGCTCCACGCGGGTCGCGGCGACCAACGACACCGACCTGATCACCGCGCTGCTCGCGGGTCAGGTCGACGAGGACGGCAAGCCGCTGACCGTCGAGGAAGCGGCCGGCCAGGTGCTGCCCCAGGTGCGCGGTGCCTTCTCCCTCGTCTTCATGGACGAGCACACCCTCTACGCGGCCCGCGACCCGCAGGGCATCCGCCCGCTGGTCCTCGGCCGCCTCGAGCGCGGCTGGGTGGTCGCCTCCGAGTCCGCCGCTCTCGACATCTGCGGCGCCAGCTTCGTCCGCGAGATAGAGCCGGGCGAGTTCGTCGCCATCGACGAGAACGGCCTGCGCACGTCCCGATTCGCAGAAGCGAAGCCCAAGGGCTGCGTCTTCGAATACGTGTACCTGGCCCGCCCGGACACCGACATCGCCGGCCGCAACGTCTACCTCTCGCGTGTCGAGATGGGCCGCAAGCTGGCGAAGGAGGCCCCCGCCGAGGCCGATCTCGTCATAGCGACCCCGGAATCCGGCACCCCCGCCGCGATCGGCTACGCCGAGGCCTCCGGCATCCCCTTCGGCAACGGCCTGGTGAAGAACGCCTATGTCGGCCGGACCTTCATCCAGCCCTCACAGACCATCCGCCAGTTGGGCATCCGCCTGAAGCTGAATCCCCTGAAGGAAGTCATCAAGGGCAAGCGGCTGGTCGTCGTCGACGACTCCATCGTCCGCGGCAACACCCAGCGGGCCCTGGTCCGCATGCTCCGCGAGGCGGGCGCCGCCGAGATCCACATCCGGATCTCGTCCCCGCCCGTGAAGTGGCCCTGCTTCTTCGGCATCG
This sequence comes from Streptomyces sp. NPDC059906, assembly GCF_042730645.1. NCBI lineage: Bacteria > Bacillati > Actinomycetota > Actinomycetes > Kitasatosporales > Streptomycetaceae > Streptomyces > Streptomyces sp. NPDC059906. Next base: position 68,168 of record NZ_JBHWKU010000019.1, on the reverse strand, counting down.
ACTTCGCCACCCGCGCCGAGCTGATCGCCAACGGCATGAGCGTCGAGGAGATCGGCACCTCGATGGGCGCCGACTCCCTGGCGTACATCTCCATCGACGGCATGATCGAGGCGACCACCATCGCCAAGCCGAACCTGTGCCGGGCCTGCTTCGACGGCGAGTACCCGATGGAGCTTCCCGACCCCGAGCTGCTCGGCAAGCAGCTCCTGGAGACCGAGCTGGCCGCCGGGCCCGCCGGTACGGCCGCCGCCGACGCCATCCGTCGCCCGTAGCCGTCCGCTTCCCCGGATCGCCCGGCTCCCCATGGTTTCCCTGGCCTCCCTGCCGTACGACACGAAGGTTCACATCGTCATGCCTGACACAACTGGTGCCAGCTACGCAGCAGCCGGCGTCGACATCGAGGCGGGCGACCGCGCCGTCGAGCTCATGAAGGAATGGGTCAAGAAGACGCGGCGTCCGGAGGTCCTCGGCGGCCTCGGCGGCTTCGCCGGCCTCTTCGACGCCTCCGCCCTCAAGAACTACGAGCGCCCGCTGCTCGCCTCCGCCACCGACGGCGTCGGCACCAAGGTCGACATCGCCCGGCAACTCGGCGTGTACGACACCATCGGCCACGACCTGGTCGCCATGGTCATGGACGACATCGTGGTGTGCGGCGCCGAGCCGCTCTTCATGACCGACTACATCTGTGTCGGCAAGGTCCACCCCGAGCGCGTCGCCGCCATCGTCAAGGGCATCGCCGAGGGCTGTGTGCTGGCGGGATGCGCCCTGGTGGGCGGCGAGACGGCCGAACACCCCGGCCTGCTGGGCGCGGACGACTTCGACGTCGCCGGCGCCGGTACGGGCGTCGTGGAGGCCGACCGCCTGCTCGGCCCGGATCGCATCCGTACGGGTGACGCGGTGATCGCCATGGCGTCCTCCGGGCTTCACTCGAACGGGTACTCGCTGGTCCGCCACGTCCTGCTGAACGAGGGCGGCCTGGCGCTCGACGCCCACCTGGACGGTGTCGGCCGCACCCTCGGCGAGGAGCTGCTGGAGCCGACCAAGATCTACTCCCTGGACTGCCTGGCCCTCATGCGCACCGCCGAGGTCCACGCCTTCAGCCACGTCACCGGCGGCGGACTCGCGGCCAACCTGGCCCGCGTGATCCCCGACGGCCTGCACGCCGTGGTCGACCGCTCCACCTGGACCCCGGGGGCGATCTTCGACCTGGTCGGCCGGACCGGCAAGGTCGAGCGCCTGGAGCTGGAGAAGACCCTGAACATGGGCGTGGGCATGATCGCGATCGTGCCCGAGGAGTCGACGGACGTGGCCCTGACGACCCTCGCCGACCGCGGTGTGGACGCCTGGGTGGCCGGCGAGATCACCGACCGCGCGGACCACGAGAGCGGCGCGGCACTGGTGGGCGACTACGCCGCCTGAGGTGTCGCAGGTGCCGCAGGTCCCCCGGATGCCGCGGGTAGCACAGAACCCGGTCGGTGACAGAGGTCACCGACCGGGAAGGTGTTCAGTGCAAGGTCAAGCGCCGCGTCGCTGTTGGGACGGGGACTGGCCGTCCTCGTCCTCGTCGTCGTCCTCATAGAGGTCGGCGTACTTTGCGTACACGTCGTCGTCCTGCTCATCGTCCTCGAATTGCTCGCCATTCGGCGGTTGCGAATTCGACGGCGATGCGCCCAGCTCCTCGGCCAGGCGGGAGAGATCAGTCCCACCGCTGTTGTACTTCAGCTGGCGGGCGACCTTCGTCTGCTTGGCCTTGGCCCGGCCGCGCCCCATGGCTCGACCCCCTCAACGACGGGGCTCGACGGCCCCAGAGTCTTGACACGCGTTCATGGTCCGGAACGGGCTCTCCGCAGAGAGACCGGTCCGTAGGGCTTCCACGGTACCTGAGCCCACGCCCATACGGTACGTCGCCCGCAGCACGTGGCCCTGCCCAGGACCGTCGAGGCGCCCCGTCCTCGCTGGTCAAAGGCGATTTTAACCACCTTTCGACGGTCGACCCGCCGGGATAAGTGAGAGTTCTCTCCAACTGCCCCCCGACGGGTACCGGTCAACCCCGCGAAGACCCTGCCGGGCCACCGTCCGCGACCGTCGGATCACGGCCGGGGACGGGCCTCCGCCATCCGCTGCTCGGCGATCCGGTCGGCCGCCGCGGCCGGCGGAATACCGTCTTCCTTCGCACGTGCGAATATGGCCAGCGTGGTGTCGTAGATCTTCGAGGCCTTCGCCTTGCACCGGTCGAAGTCGAACCCGTGCAGCTCGTCGGCGACCTGGATGACACCGCCGGCGTTCACCACGTAGTCCGGCGCGTAGAGGATCCCGCGGTCGGCGAGGTCCTTCTCGACGCCCGGGTGGGCGAGCTGGTTGTTGGCCGCGCCGCACACCACCTTGGCGGTCAGCACCGGCACGGTGTCGTCGTTCAGCGCGCCGCCGAGCGCGCAGGGCGCGTAGATGTCCAGGTTCTCCACCCGGATCAGCGCGTCGGTGTCGGCGACGGCGACCACCGACGGGTGCCGCTCGGTGAGGGCCCGCACGACGTCCTTGCGCACGTCGGTCACGACCACGTGCGCGCCCTCGGCGAGCAGGTGCTCGACCAGGTGGTGGCCGACCTTGCCGACGCCCGCGATGCCGACGGTGCGGTCGCGCAGCGTCGGGTCGCCCCACAGGTGCTGGGCGGCGGCCCGCATGCCCTGGTAGACGCCGTAGGAGGTGAGCACGGAGGAGTCGCCCGCGCCGCCGTTCTCCGGGGAGCGACCGGTCGTCCAGCGGCACTCGCGGGCCACGACGTCCATGTCGGCGACGTAGGTGCCGACGTCGCACGCGGTGACGTACCGGCCGCCCAGCGAGGCGACGAACCGGCCGTAGGCGAGGAGCAGTTCCTCGCTCTTGATCCGCTCCGGATCGCCGATGATCACGGCCTTGCCGCCACCGTGGTCCAGCCCGGCCATGGCGTTCTTGTACGACATCCCGCGGGCGAGGTTCAGCGCGTCGGCGACGGCCTCCGCCTCACTCGCGTACGGGTAGAAGCGGGTACCGCCGAGCGCGGGGCCCAGGGCGGTGGAGTGGATGGCGATGACGGCCTTGAGGCCGCTGGCACGGTCCTGGCAGAGCACGACTTGCTCATGTCCCCCCTGATCCGAGTGGAACAGGGTGTGCAGTACATCAGCAGGTGCGCCGTTTACGTCGGTCACGGTGGTGACTCCTGTGTAGGTGCGGCGATGGGTGGCAGGCCCCGTGAAGGTGGCGGGGACTGTGGCACGAGATTAGAGCCTGGGGGTACCGGCCCGCCGCACAGTGCTCAGGATCACCTCCGCACGGAGTACGGGCGTGCGACGATTTGCAGAGATTCCCGCGCGTTTGTGATCCGTTTCCACGGGTTTCCGCAGGTTTTCGCGCCGGTGCGCGGGGGAGGGAGCAGGCGTGCCCAAGGTGTCCTCGGTGATCGTCCCGTACGCGGCGTATCTGCGCGTGTACGAGCCGCTGGCGGCCTTCCCCGACGAGGAGCGCGCCCACTGGACCCGCTACGCCCGCCGCCCCGACCGGCCCTCCTACCAGGACGAGCTGCGCCGCTCGCTGGCCGACCTGCTGCCCACCCCGCCGGTGGCGGTGCCGGTGCACGAGAGCGCCGACGCCTTCGTGACCGAGGTGGACGGCGTGGTCTGCGTCTGCCCCTGGCGGACCCGGCTGCGCGGCTGGCAGGCCCTGGGCGAGGTGGCCGAGGACTTCCCGGAGCCGGTCCTGGACGCCCTGATCCCACCCGTCGTACGCCGCCAGAGCGCGCAGGACTACGAGCGCTGGCTGGAGCGCAACCCGGACGCCAGGCCCTGGATCCGCACGGCCACCTGGCAGGTGCCGATCAACTGGTTCGTGCTGGTCTCCGACGCGGAGCGGGAGTACGACGGGGGCGGCGGCGACGAGGCGGCGGCCGCACCGGTGCTGCGCTACCGCACGCCCATGGTGCAGGCCCGCCGGCGGGTGGCCCGGGGGCTGCGGGCCCTGCGGGAGGCCGTGGACGAGGGACCGCTCATCGACGGCCTGGTGGATGTGGGGCGCTGGCTGGAGGAGTTCCACCCGCGTTCGCTGGTCGAGCTGGACTACGGCGGACTGGTGCACGCCCTGCCGGCCGGCGAGTTGGCGGCGGACCACTCCGCGGCCGACGTGGCCGAGGGGATCGAGGCGCTGCGCCACGGCGACGGGGTCACCGCGGGGGCGGCGTACGGGCGGCTGGTGGAGCGCTGGCGGGCGGTCCGGGACCGGCGCTCGGCGAACTGACGTTTGACGTACCGCCCGATGTGGGGTTTCGTCTTCCGCTCCGACACCCGCCCGGTGTGGGCTGATCCCTTGCCGACAAGGGACGTAGGTCCCGATCCGGGCGTTTGCGTCAAGCGTGATGGACCGCACGTACATCACTCTTGCGCCGCTTCCCCCTCCTCATGCCAAAATAGGACAAGGAGCCCGGGGAGGGCTCCTTCCGTCCTGCCGTGATGCACTGTGGGTGGAATCTCAGCATTGCACGCTTTGGGGGGTCTGGTGACTCCTGATCGCTCCTGTGACTGATCGTCACAGAGGCGTGACTGTCCGCTATGGCATGGTCCATCGGCTTCCGTCGCTGATGAACACCTGGGAGGGCAATTCCATCGGTTTGGCCGACGCGGCTGGACAGATGGTGTAGTTGTAGTGCCGAGGACAAGCCGTTCGTCCTATAACCGACTCGACTCGCGTCCGCCATTTCGGGCAACGCGGGTCAAGGTGCAGAATTTAGAGGAATGAACCGAGAAGGTTCGGTTCTCCCGAGGAGGCCGCTCATGACCGCTCGCACCCCTGATGCCGAGCCGCTGCTGACCCCGGCTGAGGTCGCCACCATGTTCCGCGTCGACCCGAAGACGGTCACGCGCTGGGCGAAGGCCGGCAAGCTCACGTCGATCCGCACGCTCGGCGGGCATCGCCGCTACCGCGAAGCCGAGGTCCGCGCTCTGCTCGCGGGCATTCCGCAGCAGCGCAGCGAGGCCTGAACAACTGAATAACCGGGCAGAACGGCGGGTCCCCCAACCTGTCGCGGCGCCCGGAACCACAGCTCCAAGCGACGCCGTCCCTGCCCCAACAGAGGTGCGTCGTTGATCGCGCTGGACTCCGCCGGGTCCAGCGCGATTTTTTTGTGCCCGGGCCCGGATCTGTGTCCGGGCTTGTCGGAGTCTGGGGAGGGGTGTCGGATCGGCTGTGCGAGCGCTGCGAAGGTGGTGCAATTGCACATATTAAATTGATCAGTTGTAGGAGAGTCGTAAGTGCCGCGGTTCCAAAAACTCATGCGGTGACACCCGTCACACTCCGCGGCGGTTGTTGGATCCGGCGCCTGTGCGCTAATGGAGGCGAGGCCTCCAGGAGGTCTGCGGGGCAAGGGCGTTGGGGGCGCGCGGTTTCATGCCGTGGACGCGCCTCCGTCGTCGACGCCCTCTTGACGGCCCGTCGGAGACTGCGGGGCCGGTGAGTCCAGTGCGAGCCGCAGGAGCCGGTGACAGATCGGACAGTGGCGCGTCACGTGACCGTATGACGACGCGGCCGACAGATGCGCGCGGAGCAGGGCCCGCGTCTCGTGCCTGACCGATGTCGCCATACGCCACCTCCAGGGGTCACACGGGGGTTGTGCCCTGTCTTTGGAGTACCGAGCGAAAGTGACGCCGTCAAGGCCGCGAGAGACGCCCTGAGGGCCCCTCAGGGCGTCTGGCGGTCCCGGACCGACCCGGGCAACGAAGAAGCCCCGCGCCGATTGCTCGGGCGGGGCTTCCTCTACTGCGGTCCTGACGGGATTTGAACCCGCGGCCTCCACCTTGACAGGGTGGCGAGCACTCCAAACTGCTCCACAGGACCAGGTTTCGCGGCGCTTCTTGTGCGTTGCGCTGCGAGAAGAGACTGTACAGGAGGGTGGGCCGCCGGTCGAACTCACCCTCCGTACGGGCTTCGTCACGGTGCGAGGGCGTCGATGGCCTTCACGATCCGCTTGTCGGAGACGGGGTACGCCGTGCCCAGCGCGTGGGCGAAATAGCTGACCCGCAGCTCCTCGATCATCCAGCGGACGTCCAGGACCTGCCGGGGCACCGGCCGCCCCTGCGGCATCTGCTCGAGGAGCCACGCGTACTCGTCCCGCATCTCGTGGACCTTCTCCATGCGGGACGTGTCCCGCTGCACACCGGTCGGCATCTGCTGCAGCCGGCGGTCCGCGGCGACCAGGTAGCGCATCAGGTCCGGCAGCCGCCCGATTCCCGCCTCCGTCACGAAGCCGGGCTTCACCAGCGCGTCCAGCTGCCCCCGCACGTCCTGGAGGTTCGCCAGCAGCGCCGGGCTGCGTACGGCCTTCAGGCGGCGCTCACAGGCCTGCCAGGCCGCCAGCACCTGCTGCACCTGGCCCACCGTACGGACGGTCGTGTCGACGATCTCCGCGCGGACCTTGTCGTAGAGCTTGCGGTACGACTCCTCGTCCCAGGCCGGGCCGCCGAAGTCCGCGATCAGCCGGTCCGCCGCCGCCATGGCGCAGTCGTCGAACAGGGCCTGGATCGAACCGTGCGGATTCGCCGACAGGCCCAGCTTCTGCTGGTTGGTCAGCTTTTCGGACGCGAACTTCGCGGGGTTGACCGGGATGTTGCGCAGGATCAGCCGCCGCGTGCCCCGCCACATCGCCTGCGTCTGCTCGGCCTCGGTGTCGAAGAGGCGGACGGAGACGGTGTCCGCCTTCGGCCCGTCGTCCACCAGCGCCGGATACGCCTTCACCGGCTGGCCGGCCCGGCGGGTCTCGAAGACCCGCATCAGCGTGCCGATCGTCCAGTCCGTCAGCCCGGAGCGCTCCACGGACTCGCCGCCGCTGCGCTCCGCGGTGGCCGCGGCGGCCTGCGAGAGCGCCTTGCGGGCCTTGGGACGCAGCCGGAGCTTCAGCGCCTCCAGGTCCTTGTCCTCGGCGAGCTTGCGGCGCCGCTCGTCGACGATCCGGAACGTGATCTTCAGATGGTCGGGCACCTTCGACCAGTCGAAGTCCTCCGCGTCGAACGGCACCCCCACCATGCGCTTCAACTCCCGCGCCATGGTCACCGTCAGCGGCTCCTGAAGGGGCACGGCACGGTCCAGGAACGCCTGGGCGTAGTTCGGCGCGGGCACGTAGTTGCGGCGGACCGGCTTGGGCAGGGAGCGGATCAGCTCCGTGACGACCTGCTCGCGCAGGCCCGGGATCTGCCAGTCGAAGCCCTCGTCCGTGACCTGGTTGAGCACCTGGAGCGGCACGTGCACGGTCACGCCGTCGGCGTCCGCACCCGGCTCGAACTGGTACGTCACCCGGAACTTCAGCGGCCCCTGCCGCCAGGAGTCCGGGTAGTCGTCCTTGGTGACCGCCCCCGCCTTCTCGTTGATGAGCATCTCGCGCTCGAAGTCGAGGAAGTCGGGCTGCTCGTGCCGCTTGTGCTTCCACCACGAGTCGAAGTGCGCACCCGAGACGACGTGTTCGGGCACCCGCTGGTCGTAGAAGTCGTACAGCGTCTCGTCGTCGACCAGGATGTCCCGGCGCCGCGCCCGGTGCTCCAGCTCCTCGACCTCGGTCAGGAGCCTGCGGTTGTCGGCGAAGAACTTGTGGTGGGTGCGCCAGTCGCCCTCCACCAGCGCGTTGCGGACGAACAGCTCGCGGCTGATCTCCGGATCGATCCGCCCGTAGTTCACCTTGCGCTGCGCCACGATCGGTACGCCGTACAGCGTGACCTTCTCGTACGCCATCACCGCCGCCTGGTCCTTCTCCCAGTGCGGTTCGCTGTAGGTGCGCTTGAGGAGGTGCCCGGCGAGCGGCTCCACCCACTCGGGCTCGATCTTCGCGTTGACGCGGGCCCAGAGCCGGGAGGTCTCCACCAGCTCCGCCGACATCACGAACCGCGGGGGCTTCTTGAAGAGCGCGGAGCCCGGGAAGATCGCGAACCTGGCGTTGCGCGCGCCCAGGTACTCGTTCTTCCCCGTGCTCCTCCCGCCCTCCCCTCCGGCGTCCTTCACGTCCTTCATGCCGACGTGCGAGAGCAGCCCGGCCAGCAGGGACACGTGGACGCGGTCGTCGGGGGCCGCCTGGTCGGCGTCGTTGAGGTGGATGCCCATCTGCCGGGCGACCGTGCGCAGCTGCGTGTAGATGTCCTGCCACTCGCGGATGCGCAGGAAGTTCAGGTACTCCTGCTTGCACATCCGGCGGAAGGACGACGAGCCGCGCTCCTTCTGCTGCTCGCGCACATAGCGCCAGAGGTTCAGGAACGCGAGGAAGTCGCTGGTCTCGTCCTTGAACCGGGCGTGCTGCTGGTCGGCCTGCGCCTGCTTCTCCGCGGGGCGCTCCCGCGGGTCCTGGATGGACAGTGCGGCGGCTATGACCATGACCTCGCGGACACAGCCGTTCTTGTCCGCCTCCAGCACCATCCGGGCCAGCCGCGGGTCGACGGGCAGCTGGGCGAGCTTGCGGCCGGTGTCGGTCAGCCGCTTGCGTACGTCCTTCTGCGCCGGGTCGAGCGCGCCCAGCTCCTGGAGCAGTTGCACGCCGTCGCGGATGTTGCGGTGGTCCGGCGGGTCGATGAACGGGAACTTCTCGATGTCGCCGAGGCCGGCCGCAGTCATCTGCAGGATGACGGAGGCGAGGTTGGTCCGCAGGATCTCCGCGTCCGTGAACTCCGGGCGCGCGGTGAAGTCGTCCTCGGAGTACAGCCGGATGCAGATGCCGTCGGACGTACGGCCGCAGCGGCCCTTGCGCTGGTTGGCGCTGGCCTGCGAGACCGGCTCGATGGGCAGCCGCTGGACCTTGGTGCGGTGGCTGTAGCGGGAGATGCGGGCGAAACCGGGGTCGATGACGTACTTGATGCCCGGCACGGTGAGGGAGGTCTCGGCGACGTTGGTCGCCAGGACGATCCGGCGCCCGGTGTGCTGCTGGAAGACACGGTGCTGCTCGGCGTGCGAGAGCCGCGCGTACAGCGGCAGCACTTCCGTGAACCGATACTTCTTCTTCTCCAGCGCGTCCGCCGTGTCCCGGATCTCGCGCTCGCCGGAGAGGAAGACGAGGATGTCACCCTTGCCCTCGCCCATCAGCTCCTCGACGGCGTCGGTGATCGCCGTGATCTGGTCCCGGTCGGCGTCGTCGCCGTCCTCCTCCAGCAGCGGCCGGTAGCGCACCTCCACCGGATACGTACGTCCGCTGACCTCGACGATCGGGGCGTCGCCGAAGTGGCGCGAGAAGCGCTCCGGGTCGATGGTCGCCGAGGTGATGACGACCTTCAGGTCCGGCCGCTTGGGCAGCAGCTGGGCGAGGTAGCCCAGCAGGAAGTCGATGTTGAGGGACCGCTCGTGGGCCTCGTCGATGATGATCGTGTCGTAGGCGCGCAGCTCGCGGTCGGTCTGGATCTCGGCGAGCAGGATGCCGTCCGTCATCAGCTTGATGAAGGTGGACTCCGGGTTCACCTGGTCGGTGAACCGCACCTTCCAGCCGACGGTCTCCCCGAGCGGGGTGTCCAGCTCGTCCGCGACCCGCTCGGCGACGGTGCGCGCGGCGATCCGGCGGGGCTGGGTGTGCCCGATCATGCCGCGGACACCACGGCCCAGCTCGACACAGATCTTCGGGATCTGGGTGGTCTTCCCGGACCCCGTCTCACCGGCGACGATCACGACCTGGTGATCACGGATGGCCGCCGCGATCTCGTCCTTCTTCTGGCTGACCGGGAGCTGCTCGGGGTAGCTGACGGCGGGCACGCGCGCCCGGCGTTCGCCGATGCGCTGCTCGGCCTTGGCCACCTCCGTCTCGATCTCGGCGAGGACGGCGGCGCGGGCCTCCGGCTTGCGGATCTTCCGCGCACCTTCCAGCCTGCGGCCGAGCCGGTGCGCGTCGCGCAGCGACAGCTCGGTCAGCCGGGGGGCGAGGGTGCCGAGGGCGGGGGCAGGATGCGTAGACATACGGGTTCCAGGATCTCATCCTCGGGAAAAACCTGGCGAACGCTTTTGCCGCGGCGTCGGTCCAGGCAACGCAGGCAACTACAACAAGGCCCCGATCCGAGGATCGGGGCCTTTGCTGTGGCTGGGGCCGGGGTCGAACCGGCGACCTATCGCTTTTCAGGCGATCGCTCGTACCAACTGAGCTACCCAGCCGCGAGGTTTCACGTGAAACCTCAGCGGTCCTGACGGGATTTGAACCCGCGGCCTCCACCTTGACAGGGTGGCGAGCACTCCAAACTGCTCCACAGGACCAAGCTTCGTACGACAGTGTCGCACATGTACCGCGTGCCCCCAACGGGATTCGAACCCGTGCTACCGCCTTGAAAGGGCGGCGTCCTAGGCCGCTAGACGATGAGGGCTATCGGCCCGCCTGGGCGCTTCGCAGCGCGTCGGGGACAGCAGAAGCATATGGGATGGCGGGAGGTATCGCCAAAACGGTTTACGGAGTGCTGGGGGCGGGGCTTTCCGGGGTGGCGGGAGAGGGGCTGCCGGCGGAGCGGGAGGCGCCCGGGGCGGAGGGGGAGGAGCCGGGGACGGAGGGGGACGGGCTGGTGGGGGAGGGGGACGGGGTCGCGCCCGGCTGGTTCTCCTTCGGCAGGTGGCGGCTCACCTCGGCCGTCGTCAGGCCCAGACCGCCGAGCTTGATCTCGTCCCACGCCTGGAGGCGCCGGGAGTCCCGGTCGAAGTAGAGGATGGACGCCTGGATGGGGTCGGGGTACTTGCCCTCGACCGCGCGCAGGCCGCTGCCGCCGGTGGAGCCCTCGGTGCGCAGCCGGGTGCCGTACTTCATGACCTCCATGTCCTCGTGGTGGAGGTGCCCCGCGAGGACGAGGGGCACATCGCCGTCGACCTCGCGGGCGGCCGACGGCTCGTGGGTGACGGCGATGTCCACGGGGGTGCCGGCCGCGCTCTGGTCGCGCAGGGCGGAGGCGAGGCGGGCGCCGGCCAGTTCCTGGGAGGCCTCGGCGCCGTCCGCCTTGGAGCGGTCGGGGGTGTACTGCGGGTCGCCCATGCCGGCGAAGCGCAGGCCCGCGACGGTCCGGGCGTGGCCGTCGTCCAGGACGTGCACGTTCTTCAGGTGTTTCAGGTACTCCTGGGTGCCGCGCGAGTCGTGGTTGCCGCGGACCCAGACGTAGGGCGCGCCGAGGTCCTCGATCGGGTCCAGGAAGCCGTTCTCCGCGGCGGTGCCGTGGTCCATCGTGTCGCCGGAGTCGACGATCACGTTCACCTTGTACTGCTCCACCAGCGAGCCGATGATCTTCCAGCTCGCCGGGTTCAGGTGGATGTCCGACACGTGCAGGACGCGGATCGTGGTCGGGTCGGGCTGGTAGGCGGGGAGCGTCGAGGTGACGTCGTAGAGCTTGGTCACGTTGGTGACCAGCCGGGCCAGCTCCTTCTGGTAGACGTCGAACTCGGTCACGATGCTGCGCGCGTCGCCGACCAGGGAGGGCGCGGAGGAGAGCAGGCCGGAGAACTTCGGCTCCAGGACGGAGTCGGGGTTCCAGGTCGCGTAGGCGGTGCCGCCGGAGGCGACCAGCAGGGTGAGCGCGAGTCCCCCGGCGGCGAGCGCGCGCCGGGGGCGGCGGTAGACGACGAGGCCGAGGGCCGTGGCGCCGGTGACGACGGCCACGCAGGAGCGGACGGCCAGGTCGAGCGTGCCGTGCTCGACGTCCTGGGCGACCTCGTCCTGGAGCCCGGAGAGGCGTTCGGGGTGGTCGACGAGGGCCTGGGCGCGGGCGGGGTCGAGCTGGTCGACGTTGACGTCGAGGCGGACCGGGGCGACGTGGCTGTCGAGCTGGAGGGCGCCCAGCGGCGAGACGTTGATCTTCGTGCCGCCGGCCAGCGACGGGCGCAGGGTCATCGTCGTGTTCATGGGGCCGACCGGGGCCCGGACGTTGCCGACGACCAGCAGCCCCAGCCAGGCACCGAGCAGGACGACGGCGACCAGACCCGCGGCCCGGGTCCAGGGGTGTGAGCGGGCGGCGAGTTCGGGGGTGGCGGACGCGGGCCGGCCGCGGCGTGCGCGCCGGTCGCGGTAGCGGCGGGTGAGGATGCGCGAGACGTTGCGGATGGGGTTCATCACCTCGGCCAGGGCGTGCGGGGCTGCGGCGGGGACGCGGGCCATTGGTCCCGTATGCCCGTGGCCCGGGGCGGATATGCGGGTCGTACTCCACGGTCGTACCCGACAATGGTCCTGTGCTGGAGATGACGCGCGAGGAGTTCGAGGAACTGGTCGCCGAAGCCCTGGACCGGATCCCGCCGGAGCTGACGCGGCTGATGGACAACGTCGCGGTGTTCGTCGAGGACGAACCGCCGGCGGACGATCCCGAGCTGCTCGGGCTGTACGAGGGGACGCCGCTGACGGAGCGCGGGGAGTGGTACGCGGGCGTGCTGCCGGACCGGATCACCATCTACCGGGGGCCGACGCTGCGGTTCTGCGCGACGCGTGAAGACGTGGTCGCCGAGACCGAGGTGACGGTCGTTCACGAGATCGCCCACCACTTCGGGATCGACGACGCGCGGCTGCACTCCCTCGGGTACGGGTGACGCGCTCGGGTCAAGTCCGCCTCGCCGGGCGCGTGTCCTCTTGTGGGTGACGGGAGTTGGGCACGTCGACTCCTTGACCCCCGGAGGTGGCCGCCCGTGCGCCCCTTGTACGTACCTGTCCGTATGGCGGCCACCGCCCTGGCCGTCGTCGCCGCCGCCGGCTGCATGAGCGTCGGCGACGGCGGGTCCGGCGGGGGCGCCAGGCCGTCCCGGTCCGCCGGGGAGCGGGGCGGCGAGGCGCCGGAGGGCGGCCCCGCGGTCTCCGGGGGGAACGCCGGGTACGGCGCGGCGGCCGCCGACGAGGGGCACGGCAAGGGGAAGAAGGGCGCGGGCGGGGACCGGGCCGGGGGCGCCGGCAAGGGGAAGGGCGGCGAGGGCGGCAAGGGGAAGGACGCGTCCGCCTCGGCTCCTCCCGCCGCGCATCCGACGGGGGCCCCGCCGCCGAACGGCGGGAACCACGGACCCGAGCCCACCCGGACGCCGCCCGCGGAGCCCACCCGGACGGCCGAGCCGGAGCCGACGCCGACCGAGGAGCCGCCCGCCTCCCCGACGCCGGACCCGACGGTGGCCGAGCCGTCCTCGTCGGCGCACGAACCGCCCGGGACCCAGCTGGAGCAGCGGGAGCCGGCACCGGCGGCCGGGACGCCGGCGTAGGGCGGGGTGGACGGGGCGCGGCTCGGTCGGGCAGGCCGGCGGCCGGGGGATCCACAGGCCGCTGAGATCCACAGGCTGCTGAGATCCGCAGGCCGCTGAGCTGGGGCTGAGCCGGGCGTGTGCTGCCGGTTTGCCTTCGGGGGTGGAGGGTGCGTATGGTGGTAGATCGTTTGATCCCATTTGCCCGGCGCCACCGCAGAGCGCGCCGTGTGGCGCGTACTCTCCCCTTGCCGTGGTGGACCGCATCGAGGCGGTCGTATTGCGAATCGCGATTCACGGAGTTGACGGGCGCGTGCCGACGAGAGACTCCGGAAGGTTTCGCATTCGCATGTCCATGACCAGTACTGACCACGTCGTCGTGCCCGGAAACGCCGAAGGCGTAGAGGGCGCGCCGGAGGCCGTCGAGGCCGTAGCCGCCTCCGCGACCACCGAGTCCCCGGAGGCCGTCGAGGCTCCCGAGGCGGCTCCCGAGCCGACGTTCGCCGACCTCGGTCTGCCCGAGGGCGTCGTGCGCAAGCTCGCGCAGAACGGCGTGACCACCCCCTTCCCGATCCAGGCCGCGACCATCCCGGACGCGCTGGCGGGCAAGGACATCCTCGGCCGGGGCCGCACCGGCTCCGGCAAGACCCTCTCCTTCGGTCTGCCGACCCTGGCCACGCTGGCCGGCGGCCGCACCGAGAAGCACAAGCCCCGCGCCGTCATCCTCACCCCGACCCGCGAGCTGGCCATGCAGGTCGCCGACGCGCTCCAGCCGTACGGCGACGTCGTCGGTCTGCGGATGAAGGTCGTCTGCGGCGGCACCTCCATGGGCAACCAGATCTACGCCCTGGAGAAGGGCGTCGACATCCTGGTCGCCACCCCGGGCCGCCTGCGCGACATCATCAACCGCGGCGCCTGCTCCCTGGAGAACGTGCAGATCGCGGTCCTCGACGAGGCCGACCAGATGTCCGACCTGGGCTTCCTGCCCGAGGTCACCGAGCTGCTCGACCAGGTCCCGGCCGGCGGCCAGCGGATGCTGTTCTCCGCCACGATGGAGAACGAGATCAAGACCCTCGTCGACCGGTACCTGAAGGACCCGGTCCACCACGAGGTCGACGCGGCCCAGGGCGCGGTGACGACCATGTCGCACCACATCCTGGTCGTGAAGCCCAAGGACAAGGCGCCGGTCACCGCGGCCATCGCCTCCCGCAAGGGCCGCACCATCATCTTCGTCCGCACCCAGCTGGGCGCCGACCGGGTCGCCGAGCAGCTGCGCGACGCCGGTGCCAAGGCGGACGCGCTGCACGGCGGCATGACCCAGGGCGCGCGCACCCGCACGCTGGCCGACTTCAAGGACGGCTACGTCAACGTCCTGGTCGCCACCGACGTCGCCGCCCGCGGCATCCACGTCGACGGCATCGACCTGGTCCTGAACGTGGACCCGGCCGGCGACCACAAGGACTACCTGCACCGGGCCGGCCGTACGGCGCGCGCGGGCCGTACCGGCACGGTCGTGTCGCTGTCCCTCCCGCACCAGCGCCGCCAGATCTTCCGGCTGATGGAGGACGCGGGCGTCGACGCCACGCGCCACATCATCCAGGGCGGCGCCGCCTTCGACCCCGAGGTCGCCGAGATCACCGGCGCCCGGTCGATGACCGAGGTCCAGGCCGAGTCCGCGGGCAACGCGGCGCAGCAGGCCGAGCGCGAGGTCGGTCAGCTCACCAAGGAGCTGGAGCGGGCCCAGCGCCGCGCCAACGAGCTGCGCGAGGAGGCGGACCGCCTGGTCGCCAGGGTCGCGCGGGAGCGCGGCGAGGACCCGGAGACGGTACTGGCCGAGGTGGCCGCGACCGTGGCCGAGCCGGAGGTCTCGCTGCCCGAGCAGTCCGGCGCCCGGGACGTGGAGAAGGCGGAGCGCGGCGGCAACGACCGCGAGCGCTCGTACGACCGCCGCGACTACCGTCGGGACGACCGCGGTGACCGCGGTGGGCGTTCGTTCGACCGGCGTGACGACCGTGGCGGTTTCCGCCGCGACGACCGGGGCGACCGTGGTGGCCGTTCCTTCGAGCGTCGTGACGACCGGGGTGACCGTGGTGGGCGTTCGTTCGACCGCCGCGACGACCGGGGCGACCGTGGTGGCCGTTCCTTCGAGCGTCGTGACGACCGCGGTGACCGTGGTGGGCGTTCGTTCGACCGCCGTGACGACCGTCGGGACGACCGTGGCGGCCGTTCCTTCGAGCGCCGTGACGACCGCGGTGACCGCGGTGACCGCGGTGGGCGTTCGTTCGACCGGCGTGACGACCGTGGCGGTTTCCGCCGCGACGACCGGGGCGACCGTGGTGGCCGTTCCTTCGAGCGCCGTGACGACCGCGGCGAGCGCGGCGGGCACCGTGGCAGCGACCGCCCGTTCAACCGCGACCGTCAGGGCGACCGCCCCGGCTTCCGCTCCGGCGGTCACGACCGTCCGTACGGCCGCCGCGACGACCACCGGGGCGACCACCGCGGTTCGTCCTTCGGCCGCCGTGACGACAAGCCGCGCTGGAAGCGCAACGGCTGACGTCAGAACGTCAGAACGTCTGAACTTCTGAACGTCTGAGAAGCGCCGTGGCCTCCGCCCCGCCGGGTGGAGGCCACGGCGCTTCGCGTTGCGGTCCGGTTCCGGCCACGAAGTCCCCGGCGTGACGCATGTCACGCTCGCCGCAAGGGAATTGCTGGGGGCATGACAGATGACGCCAAGGCGAGTGGGCTGTCGGACGAGGAACGGCTGGCCCAGCTCGGCTACACCCAGGTTCTGGCCCGCCGCATGTCGGCGTTCTCCAACTACGCGGTCTCGTTCACGATCATCTCGGTCCTGTCGGGCTGCCTGACCCTCTACCTCTTCGGCATGAACACGGGCGGCCCCGCCGTCATCACGTGGGGCTGGGTCGCCGTCGGCCTGATGACGCTCTTCGTCGGCCTGGCGATGGCCGAGATCTGCTCGGCGTACCCCACCTCGGCGGGCCTGTACTTCTGGGCGCACCGCCTGGCACCCCCGCGCACGGCGGCGGCCTGGGCGTGGTTCACGGGCTGGTTCAACGTGCTGGGCCAGGTCGCGGTCACCGCCGGCATCGACTTCGGCGCCGCGTCCTTCCTGGGCGCGTACCTGAACCTCCAGTTCGACTTCGAGGTGACACCGGGCCGCACCATCCTCCTCTTCGCCGCGATCCTGATCCTCCACGGCCTCCTCAACACCTTCGGCGTCCGCATCGTGGGCCTGCTGAACAGCGTGAGCGTGTGGTGGCACGTCCTGGGCGTCGCGGTCATCGTCGGCGCCCTGACCTTCGCGCCCGACCACCACCAGTCGGCGTCCTTCGTCTTCGGCGAGTTCGTGAACAACACGGGCTGGAGCAGCGGGGTGTACGTCGTCCTGATCGGCCTCCTGATGGCCCAGTACACCTTCACCGGCTACGACGCCTCCGCCCACATGACCGAGGAGACGCACGACGCGTCCACGGCCGGCCCCAAGGGCATCGTCCGCTCCATCTGGACCTCCTGGATCGCGGGCTTCGTCCTCCTCCTCGGCTTCACCTTCGCCATCCAGTCCTACGACGGCGCCCTGACGTCCCCGACCGGCGCCCCGCCCGCACAGATCCTGCTCGACGCCCTCGGCGCGACGGCGGGCAAACTCCTGCTCCTCGTCGTGATCGGCGCCCAACTCTTCTGCGGCATGGCGTCGGTGACGGCCAACAGCCGCATGATCTACGCCTTCTCCCGAGACGGCGCGCTCCCCTACTCCCACATCTGGCACTCGGTGAACCCGCGCACCCGCACGCCCGTCGCAGCAGTCTGGCTGGCCGCCCTCGCCGCCCTGGTCCTCGGCCTCCCGTACCTGATCAACGTCACGGCATACGCCGCCGTGACGTCGATCGCGGTCATCGGCCTCTACATCGCGTACGTCATCCCGACCCTCCTCCGCGTCCGCAAGGGCGCCGCCTTCGAACGCGGGCCCTGGCACCTGGGCCGCTGGTCGCAGGTGATCGGCGTGGTGGCGGTGACGTGGGTCGGCGTCATCACGGTGCTGTTCATGCTGCCCCAGGTCTCCCCGGTCACCTGGGAGACCTTCAACTACGCGCCGATCGCCGTCCTGGTCGTGCTGGGCTTCGCCGCCACCTGGTGGCTGGCCTCGGCCCGGCACTGGTTCCTCAACCCGGACCACGAACGCACCCGCGCCCGCGCGGCCTCCCGCGCGAACGCCCCCGAGCCGGTGGACCCGTAGCCCGCCCTGCTCCCGCCGCCCTCCGACGCGGCCGGGACCCCGATACCCGATCGGCGTCCCGGCCGCGGCGGGCTATGCTCGGTGTGGCAACATCACGCAGCACCGCACGACACACCGCCTGGGCCCTTAGCTCAATTGGCAGAGCAGTGGACTTTTAATCCATTGGTTGTGGGTTCGAGTCCCACAGGGCCTACCGAGGCCAGGGCCGTTCTGTGGCTCTGACCAGTGGTTTCGTGGCCCCGACCAGTCCTCCTGGCCGGGGCCACGCCCACGTGTGGAGTTCAGCTGCCGCGTCCTTTCTCAGGGTTCGCCGCCCCAGGCGTGGTCCCCTTTGTGGCATCGAAGGCGTTGGTGAGACCGTCGAGGCGGTCGGCAAGCTCCCGGAGCCGATCCGCGTGTGCCGTGAGGGGCTCCGAGAGGCGGCGCACATCGTCGGAACTGTGCGGGTGCCAGTCGCCATCCATCTCGACGTTCATGAAGGGGACGTGACCGGGTGGGCGGTCGGTGAAGGTCAGGGCTCGCGTGCGTGATGTCGACGCGGCAGCCGCCGGGCTGATGCTCTGCGGATACCCCTCACTGTTGACCCTTGCTTGTGGGAGCGGGCAGTTGCCATTGGCCGGCGAGTCCTGTGGCTGCACACCTACGGCGAGCGGTACGTCGACGAGACGGCCGGGAGGCCGTACGGGAGGGTGCTGCTACCACGCGACCGCCCTCGATGCGTCGAGGAGATCCCGGACGATGCGGAAGCCATGCCGGAGAAGCCGGCGTACGACCCCGTGTCAGAGGATCTGTGGGTCGGCAGTGGACGGATCAGTCCGGTGCCACGCGCGGTCCGGGAGTACCAAGTGTCCGGGATGAACGTTCTCGACAAGTGGTTCGGCTACCGTCGGAGGAACCCCGCAGGCAAACGACACCTCGAACTGGACCACGAGGTAGCTCGGCGCTGGCTTCCCTCATGGACAACGGAACTGCTGGAGTTGCTGAATGTCCTCGGCCTGCTCGTGCGAGAGGAGCCGGCACAGGCCGATCTCTTCAATGACGTGTGCGCAGGTCCACTGATCACGGTGTTGGACCTGACCGCAGCGGGGATCCTCCCCGTTCCCACAGAGGCAGCCAAGGCGCTGAAGGCGACATCGGACGCGGGCGACACACTATTCGACCTGTAAGCGAGAAAGCGGCCCCCGAACTACGTGCAGCTTCCCGGCGGGCCTGCCGCCTGCGGCGAGGCAGGCCAACTTGGAGACTAGGGTGAGGTGTTACGTGCGGCACCCGGGGCGGCCGGGGTTCTGATGTGAAGGGCGGGTCGGCGCCGTGACAGTGCAGCTTCCTCCTGAGCCGGTGTGCTTCGTCGACCGCGAGGAACCGCGAGAGCGGGTGCTGAGCGCGCGCAGGGAGTGGACGGGGCGGTCGCGGCCGATGCTCGTGACACTCAGCGGACCGCAGGGCATCGGCAAGACCGAACTGGCGCGGCTGCTCGCCCGAGTCCTGCGCGACACGTACGGCTACCCCGACGGGATCCTCTCCGTGGACCTGGACGACTTCCGGCAGGGCAGCGGGGCCGATCCCGGGAACGTGCTCACGGAGCTGCTCGTGGCGCTGGACGCGGAGCCCGGCTTCGTCGCGCAGGACTTCGCGGCACGGTGCAAGCAGTACTGGAACAGGACGGACGGCGCGCGGCTGATCCTCGTCGTGGACAACGCGCGCTACGCCTCGGAGATCGTCCCGCTGCTGCCGGCGTCCGGGGACAGCCTCGTGATCGTCACCAGCCACGCGCCGCTGCGCGACCTGGTGGACGGCGCCGCCCTGGGCATCGCGCTGCCGCCGCTGGAGGAGCGGGCCGCCACCGAACTGCTGGAACTGGTCGTACGCGACCCCCGGCTGGCCGCCGAACCCGAGTCCGTCCGGGCGCTGGTCCGCCTGTGCGAAGGCCACCCGGCCGCACTGCACGTGGCCGCCGGGTGGGTGCGCGAACACCGGTTGCGCCCCCTGTCCCGCCTCGTCTCGCGGCTGCGGGACGTGTGGGCGGAGAACGGAGTGCCCGGCGTGGAGCGCTTCTGGGACACCGTGTACGAGGGTCTGTCGCCCGCCGCCACGCGGGCGTACCGGCTGCTTCCCCACCATCCCTCCACCACCTTCACCCTGGACTCCGCCACCGCGCTGCTGGGCCGGGGGCCGGAGGAATGTGAGGAGGCGCTGGAGGAGCTGGACCGGGCCGGGCTCCTCGACCTGAGCGACGTGTTGGCCTCGGCGAACGGGCGGATGCGGCTGCCCGGCCCGCTGCGCGCCCACGCGCTGCGCCGCTCGCGTCAGGACGCCCGGCCGGACGAGACCCGCGAGGGCGTGGAACGGCTCCTGCGGTGGCTGGTCCGGCAGTTCCAGCGCGCCGACCGGTTCGCCGCCGGTCCGCGGCTGCTCGTCGGTGCCCCGTTCCCCGCCGTGGAGGGCGCGCCGGACGCCACGCTGGAGGATCCGCGCGCGGCGGCCGACGAGACGGAGAGGACGGCGCGTACCGACCGCGCCTCCGCCTGGCTGCACGACGAGCGGCATGTGCTGTTCGCGTCGCTGCGCCTGGCGCACGAGCGGGGGATGGACGCCGAGGTGGTGGCGCTCTCCGAGGCGGTGTGGACGTACGCGCTGGACCATCCGCACCGGGCGGATGTCGTCGGGGCCCTGCGGCTCGCCGTCGACTCGGCGGTCCGGGACGGTGCCCGGGCGGCGTGGCTGGTGCGTACGCGCTGCCAGCTCGCCCGCCACCTGTGGGAGGCCGGGCTCCTGGACGAGGCGGCGGCACAGCTCGACCGTGCCGGTGCGGTGCTCGGGCTGCTGGGTGACGACGAGGTGGGGCGCAAGCTCGCCGCGTCGTTGCTCGAGTCCCGAGGCATGCTCGCCGGGGCCCGGGACGACTGGGACGCCGCGGTCGCCGAGTTCGCGCGGTCGCGCCAGATGCACGCCGAGATCCCCAATCCCTACGGAGTCATGCTCCAGACATACCGGATGGGGTTGGCCAGGGCGAAGCTCGGTGAGCTGGAACCGGCCCGTGAGCTGCTCGCCGAGGCCCACGGCATGGCGGTGGCGCAGGAACGGGAGCGGATGAGCCGCCGTACCGGTTTCGCGCTCGCCG
Source organism: Streptomyces sp. NPDC059906 (assembly GCF_042730645.1). Lineage (NCBI taxonomy): Bacteria > Bacillati > Actinomycetota > Actinomycetes > Kitasatosporales > Streptomycetaceae > Streptomyces > Streptomyces sp. NPDC059906. The sequence continues at coordinate 47,640 of NZ_JBHWKU010000019.1, read as the reverse complement.
GTGTGCTGTGCCGGCTCGGCCGGACGGAACAGGCCCGCCCGTTCTACGAGGAGTCCCTGAACGCCGCCCGCCGTCGTCGGTCGGGATTCGACCAGGCCCGGGTCCACGACGCGCTGGCCGAGCTGTGCCGGGCGGAGGGGCGGAGTACCGAGGAGGCGGAACACCGTGCGGCTGCCGCCGACATCAGGCGTCTCAGCGGGCTGGACGGGTAGCGCGACGGGGAGCGGGGGCGACGCGTCCGGCGTCAGAAGAGTCCCGCGGTCTCGTCCGCGGTGGCCCGGCGCAGCACGAGGGCGTAGGCGCGGTCCCCGGCGACGCAGCTCAGGCGGCTGGGCGTCGCGGTGTCGGCGGGGGACCGGCGCAGCAGCCAGGCGTGGACCGCCGACGCCGCCGCGGCCGGATCCGGGCGCGTCACCCGGCCGTCCTCGGTGTGGGGCTCGACCTCGACGGCGTACGCATCGCTATGGCCTCGCGTTCGGAACAGCAGCAGGCCCGACGGAAGGATCGCGGCGGCCGAGCGGCATCCCGGATATGTCGACAGGGCGTGGCGCGTCCAGCCGTCCGACGTCCAGGAGAGCGCCGACCGGTCCGCCGGGGCCGGGAGCGGACGCCGGTACAGCAGTCCCGCGGAGCGGACGAGTGCCTGGCTCGCGGCTCCGTCCTCCGCGGCGAGGTGATCGCCGGGCGGGCCGATTCCGACGGGCCGCCGGACGACGCGAACGCCCCGGTCGGTCGCGTCGGCGTCCACGTCGAAGGCCGTGGGGAGGCGTTCGGCGGGGAGCGGCCGGGGCAGCAGACGGGGCGCGCAGGGGACGGCGGGCGGCGTCATGCCGAGGAGGGCGTACAGCTCCGCGCGCAGCAGGTTCAGTGCCCTTCCCCGGTGCGCGAAGGCGGCTCGGGCCGCCGCTTCGCCCGTTCCCGGCCGGTAGTCGGCGAAGGCCTGTTCGACGGTGTCGGCGGGACCGAGTCTCGGTATGCGGCTCAGGAGCTGGTCCATGGGGGTGCCCGGGATCAGTTCGGACTCGCCCCGGCAGGCGCTGACGACGGGCCGGTCCTGCGCGGCGCAGTAGTACAGAGCGGCGGATCCATGGTCGGTGACCAGCGCGTCGGCGGCGATCAGGAAGGACGCCCACTGCTCGTGCGGCCGGACGAGGATCACGCCCGCGTCGAGGGCGGGGGCGAGCCGCTCGGTCAGCTCGTAGGTGCCCAGCCGGCTGTGCTCGTTGGGGTGAACCAACAACGCCAACTGATGGGTGTCGTACGAGAGGTGGGCCGCCAGTTGAGCGGGCAGGTCGGGGCGGCGGCCCAGCAGGGACTCCGGGCCCCAGGTCGATGCGAGTACGAGGAGCTTGCGGGGCCCCGTTCCCAGCGCTGCGCGGTACCGAGCACGTAGCGGAAGCGAGGCGAGGAGGCGCTCCAGGGTGGGGTCGCCGACGACCTTCGCGCCGTCGGCGGCGCGCGGGTCCGCGGCGGCCACGCGGGTGAGCTGGTCGGGGTGGGCGAGCGCGTGGAGGGCGATCGGGACGTCGTCGCCGCCCTCGCGGAGCAGCAGCTCGGGGTCCAGCCCGGACGCCGAGTCCGAACCCTCGTCGGGGATGGCCTTGTTGTAGCCGGCGCCGTGCGGCAGCAGCACCTGCCGGCCGCGGAGAAGGCGCAGTTCACCTTTGGGACTGGCCGCGAGGACGAGGTCGTAGGAGCGGGTGGGGGCCTCGCTCCACGGGATCAGGGTGCCACCGACGCGTTCGATCGCGGAGAACACGTCGACGCCGAAGTCGGATCCGGGGACGAGGGTGAAGAGCCGGGTGATCCGGGCGTCGCCGGAGAGTGCGGGGAGTACGTCAAGTAGCCGATACAGAGCCACTGTCGAGCGGGCGGCGAGCAGCACCGTCGCCCGTCGCCCGTCGCCCGTCGCCCGTCGCCCGTCGCCCGTCGCCCGTCGCCCGTCGCCCGTCGCCCGTCGCCCGTCGCCCGTCGCCCGTCGCCCGTCGCCCCAATGATCAATTCTATTCGAGGCCGGCAGCCGATGAGTGCTGTTTGTGCAGGTTGGGGCGACCTTATCGGCGTCCTCGTGAGCCATGTCCCGATCGTACCGGCCTCGGCGGAACTGGATTGTGGCGGATCGGAGGACATAGGTGGCCCGAACCAGGCACCGCACTGCGCGGGTGCTTAATGCTGGATGCATGAGTGAATGGGGAATCGCACTGCTGGCCGCGGGCGCAGCGATCGTGGGGAGCGTTGTCACGGGTTGGTACGCCAGAGGCGCCGGCCTGCGCCAGGCACAGGCAGCCCGTGATGCGGCGGACCGCCAGGCGGAAGCGCTACTGGAGTCGGTCCGCATCACGCTCCGGGGCGCCGACGGCCAACGTGCGATCGCGCTCCGGCGCCAGGTCTATGCCGAGTTTCTCTGCGCCGTGGAAGCGAGGCTCCTCGCGGAACGAGGCGGCCGGGGCACCGGTGATGAAGAGCTGGTTATGCAGCGAGCCTACGCCGGTGTCGCTCTCGAAGGGCCCGCGGAAGTCGCGGTCGCCGCAAAGGGATTCATCGACAGTATGCTGCGCCACGAGGCACTGGATCAGTTGCAGGAGGCCCGGACGGCCTTCATCGTCGAGGCGCAGCGAGCAGTGGCCGGTCTGGGCAGCCTGTAACGGATCTCGATCTTCCATGCCACAGCCGCCGCGCCGTCGGGCAGACCTGCAGCGCTGCTTCGTTTTCGAGGCGGGGTCCGGCAGACCTGCCGCAGCCGAGCGGGTCCGACGGCACCGAGGGTGTGCAGGCTGCCCACGGGGAAGGAGTGGGCAGAGGCCTTGGCGGTGTCGATCTGAAGCACGGTGGTTCACGGCTCTAGGGGGAGGCGCGATGGAAGCGTTGGCGGCGGACGACCCACGGCAGATCGGTCCCTATGCTCTGCGCAGGCGGCTGGGCGAGGGCGGGATGGGCCGGGTGTACCTGGGCACATCTCCCTCCGGCCGGGCGGTGGCGGTGAAGGTCATCCATCCGAACCTGGCCTGTCAGGCCGACTTCAGGCGCCGGTTCGGTCATGAAGTCGCGGCCGTCCGATCCGTCAGCGGGGCCTTCACCGCCCCGATCGTCGGCGCCGAAACCGAAGGCGACCCGCCATGGCTGGCGACGGTGTACGTGCCGGGGCCCGACCTGGCCTCGGCGGTGGCCCAGACCGGACCGCTGCCGCTGCAGTCGTTGTGGCCGCTGGCCGCCGGGCTGACCGAAGCCTTGCAGGCCATCCATGCCGCCAGGGTGCTGCACCGCGACATCAAACCGTCCAACGTGCTGCTGGCCGCCGACGGGCCGCGGCTCATCGACTTCGGCATCGCCCGTGCGGTGGACGGCACGGCGCTGACCACCACCGGCATGGTCATGGGCACCCCCGGCTTCATGTCCCCCGAACAGGTCGACGGCGCCGTACAAGGGCCTGCCAGCGATGTGTTCGCGCTCGGTGCCGTGTTGACCTTCGCGGCCACGGGGGTGGGTCCGTTCGGGGAAGGCCAGCCCCTGGCCCTGCTGCGCCGCATTGTGGACGGCGCCCCCCGCCTGGACGACGTCCCCGACGGCTTCCGCGATCTTGTGGGCTCCTGTCTGGCCAAGGAGCCGGGCGACCGGCCCACCCTCACGCAGATCCTCCAGACCATCGACTCGGCCTGGAGCCCGCCGGAGCAGGACCCGACCACCACGCCCTGGTCCGACGCGATCACCCGCCTGTTGTCGCACCACGCACCCCCCAGCTCCGGTCCCCAACCAACCCGCGCCGCCACGGCCGGCTCCGCCACACAGGAGCCGACCCGCCGCTACACCGAGGCACAGCAGACGGCCAAGGCCGGTGGCCCGCTGGCCGCAGCCCGGCTGATGGAGCAACTGGCCGCCGACCAGGCCCGCACCTTGGGCCCGGACCATCCCGACACCCTTCACAGCCGTCACCATCAGGCCTTGTACCTCGGCCGGGCGGGGCGGGAGGCGGAGGCGGCGGTGGTGGTGGAGCGGGTGGCCGCCGACCGGGCCCGGGTGCTGGGGCGGGACCACCCCGACACCCTCCAGAGCCGTCACAACCTCGCCATGAACCTGAGTGGGGCCGGGCGTCACGCGGAGGCGGCGGAGTTGATGGAGGGGGTGGCCGTCGACCGGGCCCGGGTGCTGGGGCAGGATCACCCCGCCACCCTCCACAGCCGCCACAACCATGCCTTGTACCTCGGCCGGGCCGGGCGTGAAGCGGAGGCGGCGGAGGTGGTGGAGCGGGTGGCCGTCGATCGGGCCCGGGTGCTGGGGCGGGATCATCCCGCCACCCTCCAGAGCCGTCACAACCTCGCCATGAACCTCGGTCGGTCCGGGCGTCACGCGGAGGTGGCGGAGGTGGCGGAGCGGGTGGCCGCCGACCGGGCCCGCGTGCTGGGCCCGGACCACCCCGACACCCTCCACAGCCGTCACGAACACGCCTGGAACGTTTCCCGGGTGGGACAATCCTGATGATTCCGCTCGGCGGATCGGTCCGGCACCGGACCCGGCGCAGCTGACCACCGAGCGGGCTCGGCGGTACAGGCGGAGCTGACCGAGATGGTGCGCGCCCACTACGACAGCGAGCCGGTGCTGCGGCTCGCCGGTGAGATCCACTTCGACGCCGAGCCGAGCCGAGCCGTGCCGAAGTCCGGGCAGCCGTACGGGTGTACGGCGCGCCGCTCCCGGACCTGGTGTACCTGCCGGGTGCCGGGACCCTGCGCCACCCGGCCGCGCTCCTCGCGGAGGGCGCGCGGCAGGTCGCGGCGGTCGACCTGTCCGGGCCGAGCCCGACCGGCCGGGCTCGGCCGCAATGTCCCCGCCGGTCTGCGCGGCCGGGCCACGGCGTACGAGGGTGACGTGCGCGACGCCGGGCAGGTGCTCCCCCCCCCACGGCTCGGTGCGCCTGGCCTTCCTCGGCGGCAGCAGCCTGGGCGACATCGCCACCCCACAGGGCCACCAGCGGTTCCTGCGCGCCCTGGCCCGGTCGCCGGCCCCGGGCGGGGTGCTGGTCTTCGCCCGGACTGGAGTTGACCAACGCCGGTCCCGTCGCCGACTGGTCCCCCTGGCGGCCCTTGAGATCACCGTCGACTACACCTGCGGCGGCACCAATCCCCTGTGGTTCGACCCGGTCCGTAGCTTCACGCGGGCGGCCTCCCGGTGTCCCGTGCGCTCCGTGCGGCGGCCTGCTCCAGTTCCGTGACGGTGCCCGACATGATCGTCCGGACGTGCCCGGTGATCTGCTCCACGGGCCAGTCCCACCAGGCCACCGCGAGCAGCCGTGCGACGTCCCGCTCCGAGTGGCGCGTGCGGATCAGCCGGGCCGGGTTGCCGCCGACGATCCCGTAGTCGGGCACGTCGCTCGTCACCACGGCCCCGGTGGCGACGATCGCGCCGTGGCCGATGCGGACGCCGGGCATCACGGTGGCGCCGTTGCCGAACCAGACGTCGTTGCCCACCACCGTGTCCCCGGGGTTCGGCAGGCCGGTGAGCAGGTCGAAGTGCTCGGCCCAGGAGCCGCCCATGGTGGGGAAGGGGAAGGTGGACGGGCCGTCCATGCGGTGGTTGGCGCCGTTCATGATGAAGCGGGTGCCGGTCCCCAGGGCGCAGAACTTCCCGATCACCAGCTTCTCGGGCCCGTAGTGGTACAGCACGTTGCGGGTCTCGAAGACGGTCGCGTCGTCCGGGTCGTCGTAGTACGAGAACGCGCCGACCTCGATCAGCGGGGACCGCACCAACGGCTTGAGCAGGACGACCCGGGGCTGTTCGGGCATCGGGTGGAGCACGGTGGGATCGGCGGGGAGAGCGGGCATCGGCAAGGCGGATCCTCTCGGCGGCGTCACTAGTGCGACAGGTGTAGCGTTAGGAGGGTGGCACGAGCCAGTCGTATCGATCAACCGGATAGTGGGCTGCCGATGACGGATTCGAGGGATTCGAGGGATTCGATGGAGCCGGCGGATGCGACGGATGCGACGGAGCCGACGGTCGCGGCGCCCGAGCGCCGTCCTGGCGGTCGTACCGCCCGCGTCCGCGCCCAGGTCCTGGACGCGGTGCGCGCCGAACTCGCCGAGAACGGACACGAAGGACTCACCGTGGAAGGGGTCGCCGCCCGCGCGGGAGTCCACCGCACCACGGTCTACCGGCGCTGGCGCGACGTGGGCGGGCTGCTCGTCGACGTCATCGACGCCGCCGGCGAGATGGACTGGCAGCCGCCGGACACCGGCTCCCTGCGCGGCGACCTGACCGCGCTCAACCGGGAGATCCAGGAGTCGCTCGTCGTACGGCCGTCCTTCGCCGTCGCGCTGATGGCGGCGTCCTTCCACTCCGAGCAGGCCGCGCGGGCCCAGACGAGACTGTGGGCGGACCGGTACGCACAGTGCGAGATCCTCGTGGAGCGCGCCGTCGAACGGGGTGAAGTCCCCGCACGGGCCGCAACGGACCTGGACGCCCGCAGCCTGCTGATCGCCGCCACGGCGCCGCTCTACCACCGGTTGGTACTCCTGCGCGCCGATCCCGACCCGCGGCTTCCGGAACGTGCAGCGGAGGCCGCGGTGCTGGCGGCCACCGCCGGCGCCTTCTCCGTACGCCGGGACGTGGACGTGGACGTGGACGTGGACGTGGACGTGGAGGCGGGGCCGGGGGCCATCGGACCGACGGATAGAGTCCCCCGGCATGAGCAGAACTCCCCCCGACAGCGGACTGGTTGACTTACGGCCCCGCCGGTTCACCCCGCGCCGCCTCGGCGCCGCCGCCGTGGTCTACGGCGTGTTCGTCGCGGGCTGGTACCTGGGGCAGCCCGTGACCCCCGAGTGCCGGGTCGACCAGGCCGCGCTCGACCGGCGGGCCGAACACACGGGGCACGTAGCGGTCTCCACGTCCCCGCCCGTGTCCGGCCCCATGTCGAAACCATCGGTGATTCCGCTGGACGGCTTGCGCGAGGACACCCGCAGCATCCACACCCTGACGGTCACCATCCACTCCGTCACCTGCGACAACGATACGAGCGAACGGCGCCGCCTCCGAGCCTGGTTCGACGGCGACTGGAGGTAGAGCGGTATGCCCGCCTGGATAACCCTGCGCCGCCTCGGCGTCGTCACCGCGCTGTACGCCGTGTTCCTGGCCGGATGGTGGCTGGGTGAGCCGGTGCGGTCCGACGGCTGCCTGGAGGACCTGCCGGTCGCCGGTTCCGAACCTCGCCCCGCACCGGTGGAACCGGCCGATCCTGGCCGGTACTTCGAGAACCTCGGCCTCGTCTCGGGTCTCCTCGACTGGGCCGACGACATGGACGGCTCCCGCGACGGTGAGTACGGTCCCGGCGACCGCGGGTACGAGCTGCGGTACGGGTCGGGGCCGTACGCCGCGTCCGGCGCGGACCACACCTTTTGCTACTACACCAAACGCGCCCGCCTGCTCGCGTGGGTCAACGGCGACTGGGGCTGACCCGGCCGCCGGGCCGGCGAGGTGCCCGGAGGGCCTGGACCATCCAGGGCTGGAAGGGCAGGTGACCGGGGACCACCTGCCAGTCGTTGACGGTCCACACCAGGCGCCAGTACCGCTCGACGAGTGGGTCGTGTCCCGCCGCGAACCGCCCGGCCAGCCACTCCCGCAGCTCCGGGCCGTCCGGGCGGTCGAGTACGGCGGCGATGCGCGCCACGACGGCGTCGACGACCGGGACGGCCTCGTCGCCCTCCGGGTCGATGCCCGCCGCCCGTGCGTCGGAGACGGTCTGCCGGACGAAGGGGATGAGTTCCGCCACCGCCTCGGGGGCCAGCCCCGGCAACACGTCCTCGTCGGCGGGCGGGAGGGCCGCACGGGCCATGCGCCCGCGGAAGTCGTCGTCGGCCACGAGTTCGGCCAGCTCCACCCACGCGGCGAGCTGGGCGTCCGAGGGTTCGCCGGGGAGTTCGGGCAGGGCGGTGCGCAGGGCGGCGGCGGCGTCGCGGGCGTGGGGCGTGCCGGCCTCCAGCGCGGCGATGAAGTCGGCGATCACGCGCCGTCGTTCGTCGGAGGTGAGGCGGGTGATCCGGTGCATGAGAACTGTCTCCTCGGGGCTGGCGTCGCGCCGGGCGACGAGCCGCAGCACGCTGTGCCGCAGCCGCAGCGCGCGGATCTGCAGGGCGGTGGCGTCGGCGTGCGCGGCGGCGACCTCGGCGACGGAGAGGCCACCGTCCAGGACGCGGCGGACCGTGGTCAGATCGACCTCCAGCTCCCGCAGGACGCAGATGAGGTGGAGCCGGTCGAGGGCCGCGTCGTCGTAACGCCGGTACCCGGCCGGGGTGCGGTCCGTGGGCGGCAGCAGCCCGGTGTCCGAGTAGAACCGGATCGTCCGTACGGACACGCCGGTACGGGCCGACAGTTCACCGATCGAGTGCGGGGGCGTCGCGCCGTTCATGGCCCCCACCCTGCGGTCTCCAGCCACTGGAGAGTCAAGCCGTACGAACCTGCCCGGTTCCTAGGTGGCCCGGTCGCCGAGCCAGGCCAGCGCGGCCACCGTCAGCGCGCTCACGCCCGTGTCCAGGGTCGGCTGGACGACGGGGGCGAAGGCGGCGCTGTGGTTGACCGGGATGTCCTGGGCGACGGTCCCCTTGCGGGCGGCCTCGGCGTAGCGGTCCGGGTCGGTGCCGCCGATCGCCCAGTACGTGAACGGCACCCCGAAGGCCCCCGGGATCTCGCTCATGTCCTCGCTGGCGGTCTGCAGCTCGACGGTGTGCGCGTCGTCGCCGAAGTACGCGCCGAACGCCTCCGCGACGCGCCGGGTCGGCTCCTCGTCGTTGACGGTGGGCGGGAAGGACGAGAGCCGCTCGAACTCCGGTTCCTCGGGGGAGCGGGACGCCTCGCACTCGGCCCGGACGATGCGCTTGATCGCGTCCAGGACCTGGGTGCGGGTGGCGTCGTCGTACGTGCGGACGTTGAGCTCCAGGACGGCCCGGTCGGGGATGACGTTGGGGCCGCTGCCGGCGTGGATGCTGCCCACGGTCACCACGGCGGGCGTGGTGGCGGCCAGCTCGCGGGAGACGACGGTCTGCAGCCGTACGACGATCGATGCGGCGATCACCACGGGGTCGACCGACGCCTGGGGCGCCGAACCGTGGGCGCCCCGGCCGTGCACGGTGACCCGGAGACTGTCCGCCGCGGACAGGAAGGAGCCGGCCCGGGTGCCGACGTAACCGGCCGGGTAGGGCAGGACGTGCTGGGCGAGGACGACGTCGGGGCGGGGCGACCGGTCGGTGAGACCGTCCTCGACCATGGCGCGGGCGCCGGCGCCGTTCTCCTCGGAGGGCTGGAAGAGGGCGACGAAGGTACCCCGCCAGTCGTCCCGCTGCGCGGCCAGCAACCGCGCGCATCCGACCAGGGAGGTTACGTGCACGTCGTGGCCGCAGGCGTGCATCACCGGCTGCTCCCTGCCGTCCCCGTCGGTCACCGTCGCGGTGGAGGCGTACGGCAGGCCGGTCCGCTCGCGCACCGGGAGGGCGTCCATGTCGGCGCGGGCCATGACGACCGGGCCGTCCCCGTTGGCGAGGACCCCGACGACGCCGGTGCCGCCGACGCCCTCGGTGACGTCGTAGCCGCTCCGCCGCAGGGCGTCCGCCGCCTTCTTCGCCGTACGGTGCTCCCGCAGGCCGAGTTCGGGGTGCCGGTGCAGGTCCTGGTAGAGGTCTTCGAGGTCGGAGCGGACGGAGTCGAGGTCGGCCAGGACGGTCCGCGCGGGGTCACTCATCTTGGGTGCTCCATTCCTTTCGAGGCTACTCACGGCGCCGCGTCCCGCCACCGGACGGACGCGTCTCGGGCGGTTCCGGAGCGTTGAGGCCGAAGTGCAGGCCGAGCATGCGGATCAGGAAGCAGACCGCCGCCGCTCCGAGCGCGGCCGGGAGGCCGTACAGCCCGGTCTCGGTGGTCGCGACCGTCACCGCCGCGCCCACCAGCGCGGGGATGGCGTACAGCCCGGTGCGCAGCACCGTCGGGATCCGGCCGACCAGGATGTCGCGGATCGTCCCTCCGCCCACCGCGGTGATCACGCCCAGCAGCATGGCCGGTACGACGGCCAGCCCGGCGTCCAGCGCCTTGCTCGCGCCGATCACCGCGAAGGTGCTCAGTCCGACCGCGTCGAGCACGGTGATCGCGGGCTCCAGTCGGCGCAGGTGCCTGCTGACGGCGAAGGCGAGCAGGCCACCGGCGGCGGCGAGCGTGTAGTAACGCCAGTCCAGGAACGTGGCGGGCGGCAGCGAGTCGATGAGCACGTCCCGGATGACCCCGCCGCCCAACGCGGTGATCATCCCGAGCACCACCACCCCGACCACGTCCAGCCGCGCGGCCCGCACCGCGGTCAGCGCCCCGTTCAGCCCGAACGCGAACGTGCCGGTCAGGTCCAGGGCGAGCAGCGGAGCGGGTTCGGTGCTCATGGGGCGCCGGGTACCACGAGGTCGGTGGTGAACACCGCGCCCTCACCGTGCCGCGGCCGGTGACCCCTCCTCGCGGTGCGCGAGGGCGACCGCGCCCGCCGCCGCCAGCGCACACGCCCCGGCGACGAGCCACAGCACCACGTAGGCGCGCTCGCCGGGCGCCTCGCCGTCGGCGGTGAGCAGGGTGCCGAGGACCGACGCGAACACGCCGCCCGCGACGGCGCCGCCGAGTGTCTTGACGTTGTTGTAGACGGCGGTCGCGATACCGGAGCGGGACGGGTCGCCGGCCTCGACCACGACGGTGGGCATGGCCCCGAGCGCCAGACCGACCGCGAAGCCCAGCACGGCGTACGTCAGCGACATCTGCCACCACGCGTCGTGCAGGACCGCGAACGACCCGAAGGAGAGCGCGACGAGCGTGAACGCCCCGACGAGCGCCCGGCGGTAACCGGTCCGGCCGGCGATACGGGCGGTCAGCGTCGAGCCGACCACGCTGCACACCGCCCCCGGCAGGGACATCAGGGAGATGGACAGGGCGCCGAGGGCGAACCCGTAGCCGGTCTCGGCCGGATCCGCCGCCCAGAACGTCGCGTTGGGCGCCTGACTGCCGAAGAAGAACACCCCGAACAGGAACGAGGCCAGGTAGAACGGCGCGCTGCCCCGCCCCTTCATCGCCCGCAGGTCCAGCAGCGGGTCGGCGCTGCGCAGTTCCACGGCGGTGAAGACGGCCAGCAGGACCGCACCGGCGCCGATCGGCACGAGGACCGGTGCGGTGAGCCAGCCCTGCTCCTCGGCGGCGGACACCCCGAGCAGCAGACCGATCATGGCCGCGCCGAGCAGGACGATCCCGGGCAGGTCGACGCGCCCCGCCGCGAGGCGCCGGCTCTCCGGGACGCTCAGGAAGGAGACCGGCACGCAGACGACGGTCAGCACCGCGGGGAGCAGCAGCGCCAGCCGGACGTCGCCCAGCGCCTCGTCCGCCGCGCCCATGACCAGCGCGCCCAGGAGCGAGCCGACGGTGAGGGCGCCCACCAGCCGGGCGATGGCACGGCGGGCGAGATCGACCGGGAGCCGGTCGCGGACCAGCGCGATCTCCAGCGGCAGCAGGGCGGCGAGCGGCCCCTGCAGGACCCGGCCGAGGAGCAGCACCTCGAACGACGGCGCGAGGGCCACGAGGCAGGTCCCGGCGGCCACCGTGGCGAGGGAGATCCGCAGCAGCAACCGGTGCCCGTGGAGGTCGCCGAGCCGCCCGAAGGCCGGGACGCAGACCGCGGCGGCCAGCAACTGCACGGCGACGACCCAGGACAGGTCGGAGTCCGTCGCCCCGAGCCGGTCGCCGATCTTCGGGAGCAGCGGCACCATGCCCATCTGCAGGAAGCCGCTCACGAACTCGAAGAGGACGAGCAGTCCGACGACGGCCTTCACGGAGGCGCCGGTCCCGGTGCCGGACGGATTCCGTGTGGTGGGCGCGGCGCTCACCTGGACTTCTCCGCGGGCGACGGAGTCGGTACGGCATGCCCGGCGGCGGCGAGTGCGAGGCGGTCGGCGGCGAGCCGGGCGAGCAGCGCCGCCGCGTCGGTGAGCACCGCGTCGTCGTAGACGGCCTGCGGCGAGTGGTTCATCGGCGCGGTCGACGGGTCGCGGTCCGGCGGGCAGGCGCCGAGGCCGAGGAAGGCGCCCGGTACCTCCTGGAGCACGAAGGAGAAGTCCTCCGAGCCCGCGACGGGCTGCGGCGCCTCGACGGCACGCCCGGCGCCGAAGAGGTCGCGGGCGGTCCGCAGGGCGAAGGCCGCCTCGTCCGCGTCGTTGACCGTGGGCGGGTACAGGTCCTGGTAGTCGACCTCCGCCTGGACGCCGTGGGCGGCCGCGACGCCCTGGACCGTGCGGTGCACGCCCTCGCGGACCGCCCGCTGCGTGGCGGCCGAGAAGCTGCGCACCGTCGCCTCGAAGCGGGCGGTCTCCGGAATGACGTTGTGCGCCGTCCCGGCGTGCAGCGAGCCGACGGTGAGGACGGCCGGGTCGAAGACGTCCACCGTGCGCGTGACCATCGTCTGCAGGGCGGTGACCATCTCGCAGACCGCCTGGACCGGGTCGGCGGCGGCGTGCGGCGACGAGCCGTGGCCGCCGCGCCCGGTGACGGTGACCGTGACGGCGTCGGACGCGGCCAGCAGCGGTCCGGGGCGGGTGGCGACCACGCCGAGGGGCAGGACCGTGGAGAAGACGTGCAGCCCGTAGGCGGCGACCACGCGCGTCCCGGCGGCGTCCAGCACCCCGTCCTCGACCATGAGCCGGGCCCCGCCGTAGCCCTCCTCACCCGGCTGGAACATGAACACCACGTCCCCGGCCAGCTCGTCCCGCCGGGTGGCCAGCAGCCGCGCGGCGCCCACCAGCGCGGCGGTGTGCACGTCGTGGCCGCAGGCGTGCATCACGCCGGGGACCTCGGAGGCGTACGGCACCCCGCTCTCCTCCCGCACCGGCAGCGCGTCCATGTCGCCGCGCAGCAGGACGGCCGGCCCGGGGCGGCCACCGCGGAGCACGGCGGTGACGGAACCGAGGCGCTTGCCGGTGCTGATCTCCAGCGGCAGCCCGTCGAGGGCGGCGAGCACCTTCGCGCGGGTGCGGGGGACGTCGAGACCCGTCTCGGGCTCGCGGTGCAGGGCGTGGCGCAGCCGGACCAGGTCGTCGTGCAGGCCGTCGGAGTGGGCTTCGGTTTCGGCGTCGGCGTCGCCGTCGTGGAGTGCGTTCATGTGGGGTACGGTCGGCGCCACCCACCGATCACCCGGGCAAAGTACCCAGGATGCGCCATGGGAGCGCTTCTGATGCAGACATCCGCCGAACGGGACGAGCTCGACGAGCTGGACCGCATGCTCGTCACCGCGCTCCAGGCCGCGCCTCGTGCCGACTGGCGGCGCGTCGGCCGGGCCCTGGACGTGGACGCCTCCACCGCGGCCCGGCGCTGGGCCCGGCTCACCGAGGCGGGACTGGCCTGGCTGAGCTGCCACCCGGCGGTCGGCCCCGGACTCGCCCCGCTCGTGGCGTTCATCGAGATCGACTGCGCGCCGGGGCTGCTGCGCCAGGTCGCCGCCGGGATCGCCGCCGACCCGCACGTCTTCACCGTCGAGCACGTCACCGGTGCCCGGGACCTGCTGGTCACCGCCGCCTTCCAGGACCAGGCCGCGCTCGCCCGCTACCTCGGGTTCCGGCTCGGCGCCCTGGACGGGGTGACCGCGACACGCAGCCAGATCGCCACCATGGTGCACGTGGAGGGCAGCCACTGGCGCCTCGACCGGCTGGCCGAGCGCCGCCGAGCCGTCCTCGTCGACCGTGCGCCGGCGGAGCGCTCCGCCGGTGCCCCGACCCCCGCCGCGCCGGACGCCGCGGACCTCGCCCTGTTCACCGCGCTCAGCGAGGACTGCCGGATGCCGGCCGCGAGGCTCGCGGAGCGTACGGGGCTCAGTCCGACGACGGTCCGCCGCCGCCTCGCCCGGATGCGGGCCGAGCGGGCCCTCGTCTTCCGCTGCGAAGTGGCCCGCCACCTCTCCGGCTGGCCGGTCTCGGTGACCCTGTGGTGCGCGGCCCCGCCGGGCGACGTCCCGAAGATCGCCGCGCAGCTCATCGGCACGCGGGAGACGCGTCTGTGCGCGTCGCTGTCCGGCCCGCACAACGTGATGGCCACGGTGTGGCTCCGCTCGGTCGAGGAGATCCAGCCGTACGAGGCACGGCTGGTGGCCCGCTTCCCCGGCCTGGTCATCGCCGACCGCGCGGTCGCGCTGTGGCCTCTCAAGCTCGGCGGCCACATCCTCGACCCCTACGGCCGCCACGTCCGGGCCGTACCGGTCGCCCTCTGGGAGGACACGGCGGCGGCTACGGCGGAAGAGTCGTTGCTGGCGCGGTTCCGGTCATGAGGTGCCGTCGGGCTGCCCGATGACGTACGTCCCCTTGGCGGGCAGTGTGGCGACGAGACCAGCGCCGCACCCTGCGGCAACCGCGCTACGGCTGCTGCCCTGGCTGTCGGCCGAGGGCAAGTCCTGCTTCCTCGCTCCCGGCGACGGCAGCGGATTCGTGTCCCGGCTCGCGGACGAGACGGAGGCCCGGCAGCTCGCCGAAGGGCTGGACGTACTCCGCTCAGCGCGCGGCGTCCTGGACGACCCCGTCTCCCCGAACGCCGAAGTCCGCTACACCGCGATCCGCCTGACCGAGTACCTCGCGGACGCGCTGCGGGTCGCGGAGTCGAGGGGGCGGCGCCTGTCCACGGACCACGGTGAACCGTAGGAGCAGCGGCGCGCTTCGACGTCGTGCCGGTGTCACTGGACGACCTGTTCCTCACGGCGCTGCGGGAACTGGCCGCCGAGAACGGCGTCGACTGGAAGGCACTGCTGCGCGCGGACGCCGAGTTCGCCACCGGGCGCACGGTGCTCTTCGCCGACCAGGTGAGCGAGTGGGTCCGCGTGAAAGGGCTGTTCCTGAAGGAGCTGAAGCGGACTGTTGATGCCTGACCGTCGGTGTGCAGCCAGAACGGCTACTTGGCCCGATAGCAGGATGATTGGACTGTCACCTCGATAAGCGAGGGGTCGTCTCCGTATTTTCGTTCATCGAGCAGTCGCACATCCACCGCATACTCCTGGCCCTTGGACTCGGCGACGATCTGCGGGCTCTTGGCGGGGCTGTCGTCCACGCCGTCCTTCACGACTTTCCAGCCCATCTCCGGGAGTTCGGCACGGAGGCGGTCCATGGCTTTTTCCATGTCAGGTACGGGAACCTGGTACACGCTCCACGGATGCCGTGCACGGTACACTTCCTCGCTTGAATCATAATCCGCGCACCGAATGGTCAAGGCGCCGGTATCGGTTACCTTTCCATTGAGTGCCATCATTTCCAGGATGCGACTGGACGCTTGTTCAACCTGCTTTTTGACAGTTTCCCCGTCTCGCACTTCCACGTTGGCCGACTCACTTCCCTGCGAACAGGCGGCCAAAAGAAGACCGGCCGCAACGGTGTGAGTGAGTCCCGAAAACCTTCTATTCAAGATCAGTGACTCCCCACACCCAGTGGGTCCGCTTGCCCCCGCGGGCTAGACAGCGGTTCTGGGTGACGAACCGGCCGTCACCGCGACGCGTACAGCGCCGGTGGTGGACGGAGACACTTGGACGATGCTCCCGTCCCTGGGATCGCGAGCGGCGATCGCAAGGCCGGCAGCCCCTGCCGATATGCGCGTGATCCATCCTTCGGCCTCGAGAAAGTGCCGCGCACGTGCCATCGCCAGGGCGGTCTCCTCCGCCGTGAGCGGTCGAGTGGACCAGGAGTGGTGTGAGTACGTGTCCGCCCCGTCCTGGTAGGTGCCGATGCCCTCGCCGCCCCGGGTTGGTGCGTGGGGGACTCGAAGCGCGTCGTAAAGGCGACTGGAGTGCCTCAGCGCCCGGCGCTCCGCCTCTTCGTCGGAGGTAGTCCTGAAGAAGGCGGGGTCGGCAGAGGCGGAGCCGTCGTCGACGAAGCACGGTGAAGTCACGCTGATGGACGCCAATCCATCCCCTTTCGCCCGGTCCACGACCCCAGTGAGGGCGGTCATCCAGAAATCGTCGGGCACCGTGCGCATGCTGACTGCAGGGAATGGGTCGGACCAGTCGGCATCCGAGCCCTGGAACTCGTATCCGCGATTCACCCAGGTGTCCCGGGCCTGACGCACCAGCTTCTTCGCCGCGTCACCCGGTACATCAGTCAGCTGGTAGGTGATGCGGACTTGAACACGTTCGCCGCTGGAGTGCTCGTCGGCCAGGCAGGGGCCGACTGGCCGCAGCCCGCTTCGCTTGAGCGTTGGGCGGGGAGACATGCCATCCACAGCTTGGTGGATGATTTCTTCCGCGCGTCGGGTTGCCTGCTGCTCGTCCATGGTGACCTGTCTCGATGGTTCCCTGCCACTCGTGTTCCCCGACTGCCCCGATCCGCACGCCGCCGTCGCGATCGTCGTGATCAGTACGACGATGACAAACTTCATTCGGCACTGCCTCACGGGGTTCCTCCAGTCACGATCCTCGCCATGTGATTCAGTGAGTCTCCCTCCCAGTACTGCGAGTGAGCAGGCATCAGGCCGTCCGAGCCCGGCAGCCCTCCGCCAGCTACTTGGAACGTACGCCCGCCGAACTCGTCGGATGTCGGGTCGTTCCCGTACATGATCGAGTGGTCGTCGAAGAGTCGCATGTACGCCTTCGGGTTCAGTGGTGCCAACGTGCCGGCTGGTGGTGGGGCCAGGTTCACCAGATCGTTCTGGGCGGTGGCCGCGAAGACGTGGTCAGCTCCGATGTTGAGATCCTTGGCATGGTCGGCACCCACACCGGGACTGCCCACCAGGATCGCATTGTCCACAGGCAGGTCGGGATGGTCCCGCATGGTCTCCCCGGCTACCAGGGTGCCGTAGCTGTGGCCCAGAACCGTGGAGTTCACCGCGCCGTCGTGAACTGTGTCGATGCCGGTCAGAAAGCTGCTCAGCGGTTCACGGGCGTCGTCGGCGTACTTGGGGTCGGTAGCGTCACTGAGGAGACCCTGTGGCGCGTCGTAACCCAGCCACATGATGGACGCCGTGCTGTGGGCGGGGTCCGTTGCGCTCGCTCGGTCCTGGAGTACTTCCGCGCGGCTGATGTCGCCGTCGATGCTGCTCAGTTTGCTACCGGTCCCGGGAACGTACGTGACGACGTTGTCCGCGGTGTCGGGGTTGCCGACGGAGACGATGGCACGGCCATTGTTCCTGTCGTCGAAACCCAGCAGGTAAGGGCGAGTGCTCTCGTTGACGTAGTTGTCGAACCGGCTCTGGATCGCGTCCATGCCATTGAGGGGTTCTTTGAGTTCCTTCCGCTTCTTCTCCCACTCGCGCCATTCATCGGTGGGGACCTTCGCAGTCCATCGCTCACCGGTTTGGGCGTTGATGATCTCCCGCTCGACGTAGGCCGGCTTGGGCTCCTGAGCAATCCAGGAGTCGAGGCGGGTCTGCGCGGCGCCACGGGCCTCGGCAAGCACGGTCCGATTCGACTCGTCACGCACGGTGGCAGGGAGTCCGTCCATCCACCCGATTGCCTCGGGATGCACTGCCATGTATGCGGCTTGCTGCTCCTCGGACAGGCCGTGCCACCACTTGGCATTTTCCTCGGGTGTCCCCTGCTTGGGCGGCTCCCTGAACGACTCCAGGTAGTCGTCTGCTCCCTTGAGAACACCAGCGGTGTCTTCCTTCACATCGACCCAGTCCCCGCCGGACACGGTGAGGTCGTCGTCCGCCCTCAGGGCCCGCAGTTTCGGTGCCCACTTCCCGTCGGCTTCCGTCGCCTCCTTGAGGGCGGTGGCGATCAAGTCGGCGCAGTCCTGGGCAAGGCGGTGGTGCGGGTTGGGGTCGAAGTTGGCGGCCTGCCTGCCGACAGCCGAGGCGGTACTGTCCGTCAGGCCGCCCACCGTGCCTCCTTCAGGGATCTTGCCGTCCTCGCCCTTCTTGCCGCCGGGCGGGTAGGTGACGGATCCGTCGGAGTTCACGGTGAGGTTCGCAGCCTTGGCGTTGTCAAGGGCCGTGTCGAGTTTCCGCTTGGCCGCTTCCGTCTCGTACGAGAACGCTTCAAGGGCGGTGCTGACGAGGCCGCACTGCACTTGGACGTAGTGGAAGTTCTGGCTCAGTTCTCCCAGCTGCTTGCCTGCCGCTGTGGCGGCGTTTCCCTTCAGCTGGTTCCTCAAGGCCACCGCTATCTGGTTGTCGATGCGGTCCTTGGCCGCGCTCGCCATGTCGGAGGTGCTGCGGTACCCGTCGGCCGCTTCGGAGTACTCGGTGGGCTTGAGAGCCTTGAGCGTCGCGAGATCCATGACGTCTGGTTACCGCCCCTGGCCCTGACCGCCGACAGCCGGCGTATCCCCGTAAGCCACCTCCAGTTTGGCGACCTCGGCCTCGACCGACTCGTCAGTCCTCACCTGGTCGCTGCCCGCCTTCACCAGAAGGCCGGAAAGCTTTCCGCAGCGACCGCTGAGGCGTTCCACGTAGGTGGCCCAAGACTCGTGGACATCCTTCTGGGCAGCAGCGGTCAGGCAGCCGGAGTCGCTGCCGAGGCCTGTTTGACCGACTTTGAGCTTCGCTGTTGCCTTGCTGATGTCCTCACGCAGCGAGCCGACGTCCGTACCGATCCTCGTCCAGGCCGGTTTGTTGGAGATGAGGTCGCCCTCACTGGCTCCGCGGTCCGCTGGCAACTGGTTCAGCTGCATGTGTGTGCCGTGCCGCTCGGCCGCCGCGGCCTTGAGCCGTTCCCATTCGTCCCACGCCATGATTGCCCCCTCCCCTGTCCTGCTCCGCCAAGCAGGTCGGAACGTACGGTCGCCACGCCGCGGCGATCGACACGGACGGTAGCCGCCCGCGACCACCTGCCCCATCCGTATCGGCCACCATGCCGTCTGAGTACGTCTACTCAGACGGCATCCGGCCATGGTGCGGACAGGTGGTGCTTTCCACCCTGATGAGGGAGGCGTGGGGACGCCAGGCGGTTCATCCCTCCCTGCTCCTGGGCTGGGCCGGCTGGAACCACCGGGATCAGGCCGAGGCCCTCGTCAACCTCATCAGTGACCGTGTCGAGCACGACGGTTGGAAGCGGGAGGATCCCAGGTTCGTGCCGCTGCTGGCCGGGCTGCTGGAGGTTATTCCCTGGGTCCAGGCGGCACTACTCAGTCACAGATTGAGTACTCGTGCCCGTGATCGTGGGCAGGAGTGATTCCTAGTGTGACCGGCATGGACACGGACTCGGCCTCTACTCCCGCCTCGACCGGGGAGAACAAAGGGTGTGTTACCGGCTGCACGCTCGTGCTGCTTTTCCTCACTCTGCTGGTTGCCGCGGGAGCCTGGGCGCTGGACGAACTCGACAAGAGCCTGGACGGTGACGGGCAGCTCGAACAAACCGGTGCCTCTGGCAGCGTGGCAGACCCCCTCAGCGCTGGTGTGGTCGCCCGGTACGAGGATGGTCTGAACGTCACGGTCGATCCTCCGCAACGGGAGTCCGACGGCACGTACAGCTTCACCGTTACCTACGACAACGGCACGGACGAGAAGATATTGCCGGGCGGAGAGTCGGTCGAGGACAGCATCAGCGAGTTGGGGCCCGCTCACCTCACCGTTCGCGCCGGCGAGTCTCTCGACGACTACTCCGAGTACACCCTGACGTGGCTGAACCAGCAGGAGTCCGCCTTCCTTCTCATCCTGCCTCTCGACGCGGGTGAGACCCGGAGCATCCCCGTCACGGTCCAGCCGAGTGAGCGAGGGATTCCTGTCACCGTGGAGGTCGCGCCTCCAGACGACGGGTATCGCTCAACTGCATATTTCCATCTCGTCTTGGACTGACGGACGTGTTCTGCCCGGAGCCTTCAGCCGGCGGTCCCGGCTTCACTTTCGGGGAAACCGGTCGGTGGCTGCTCCACGACGAACGACCCCTTGCCGCGAACGGTGACGATGAGTCCCCGTTCCCGGAGCTCCTGCGCGGTCCGGCGCGCGGTGAGTCGCGCTACGCCGTACTCGTCGGCGAGATGGTTCTCCGATGGGATGGGCCGATCCGGCGCCAGCTCTCCCGACTCGATCATCTTGGCGATGACGTCGGCGAGTTGAACGTAGAGAGGTCTCGCGCTCATCGGGTCCAGGGGCGTGCGATCCGTATCGCTCATATGTCCAATGTATGCATGCCCTGCCTTACTCGAACGAGTGGATTCCGCTGTACTTGTATGTAGAGGGCTGTATCCCTCGATAGCTTTCCAACACGCAAGACCCCGGCGAGGTGTCCAGACCTCCCGGGGCACGGCCAACGCTTACGCAAGGAGCGTCGACATGCACGACCTTATCCACCGCATCGCCCATTGGCTGACCCTTCTCCTCGGTCCCGGCACCGGAATGCACCGCGCGGGCGCCCCACGCCACCGAGCCCGGAGCACCCCTCGCCCCACCGCCCCCGTCCGCCTCCCCCTCCACCACTCCCCGTACTGCCGTCACCTCCCCCTCGACGGCGCCGCCTCCCGCCTCGTCCGCCCCTACGTCGCCGCCCACGAGCAGGAGTTGGACCAGCACGTCGTCGGCGCGCGGAAGGCGGCCGCCTGATGGAGGGGTTCACCGCGCTACGGCTGCTGCCCTGGCTGTCGGCCGAGGGCAAGCCCTGCTTCCTCGCCCCCGGCGACGGCAGCGGATTCGTGTCCCGGCTCGCCGACGAGACGGAGGCCCGGCAGCTCACCGTGGGGCTGGACGTACTCCGCTCGGCGCGCGGCGTCCTGGACGACCCGGTGTCCCCGAACGCCGAGGTCCGCTACACCGCGATCCGCCTGACCGAGTGCCTCGCGGACGCGCTGCGGGTCGCGGAGTCGAGGGGGCGGCGCGCCTGGCCGAGGACCACGCCGAACCGTAGGAGCAGCAGCGGAGCCTAGTGTGTGCCCGCCGGAACCCGCCGCCCGTCTGTCTCCCGGAGTGCCGCCCATGCCCCTCCCCCACGTCCTCCTCTCCGCCGCCGTCTCCCTCGACGGCTACCTGGACGACACCGGACCCGAACGACTCCTGCTCTCCAGCCCCGCCGACTTCGACCGGGTCGACGAGGTGCGGGCGTCGGTCGACGCGATCCTCGTCGGGGCCGGGACGGTCCGGGCCGACAATCCGCGGCTGCTGGTGAACTCGGCCGAGCGGCGGGCCGCCCGGGTTGCGGACGGACGGGCGGAGTACCCGCTCAAGGTCACCGTCAGCGGCAGCGGTGAGCTGGATCCGGCGGCGCGGTTCTGGCACACGGGTGGGGACAAGGTGCTGCTGACCACGGACGACGGGGCTCACCGGGCCCACGCGCTGGGGATCGGCGCCGACGTCGTGTCCCTCGGGCCGGACCTCGACTGGCGGGCGGCGTTGGAGTACCTCCACGACCGGCGGGGCGTGCGGCGGCTCATGGTGGAAGGGGGCGGGACCGTCCACACCCAGCTGCTCCAGCAGGAACTCGCCGACGAGCTGCAGCTCGTGCTCGCGCCGCTCCTGGTCGGGGACCCGGCCGCGCCCCGGCTGTTCGGGCCCGGTGCCTACCAGGGCGGGCGGCTGCGGCTGGTCGAGACGCGGCGGATCGAGGACGTGGTGCTGATGCGGTACCTCCCGACCGCACCCGGCACCGGTGACCGCGTCGCCGCCGCCGACCGGCACTGGCTGGCGCTCGCCTGCGAGCTGGCCGAGCTGTGTCCGCCGTCGGACACCGCCTTCAGCGTGGGGGCAGTCGTGGTCGCCGCCGACGGAAGCGAGCTGGCGCGGGGGTACTCGCGGGAGGGCGGTGATCCGGTCGTGCACGCCGAGGAAGCCGCGCTCGCGAAGGTCGACCGGGAAGACCCGCGGCTGGCCCGCGCCACCGTCTACAGCAGCCTGGAGCCCTGTGCCCGCCGCGCCTCCCGGCCCGCGCCCTGCGCCCGGATCATCCTCGACGCCGGGGTGCGCCGCGTCGTCACCGCCTGGCGGGAGCCGGACACCTTCGTGGCGGGGGCGGACGGCAGCGGGGTGCTCACCGCCGCGGGTGCCGTCGTCGTCGTACTGGCCGAGTACGCGCGGCGGGCGAAGGCGCCCAACCGCCACCTGGAGGGGTAGGGAGCGCGGGGCGAGGAGATACCGATGTGCATTCCGCCCCCGGGATGACGTACAGTGGTGAGCACAACGACGCGGGGTGGAGCAGCTCGGTAGCTCGCTGGGCTCATAACCCAGAGGTCGCAGGTTCAAATCCTGTCCCCGCTACTGAAGGCCGAGGGCCGGAATCCGAAAGGGTTCCGGCCCTCGGTGCGTTTCCGCAGGTGCCCCGTGTCATCCGGTCGGCCCCTCACCGCTCGCCGCCCGTCCCCGCCCCCGCAACCCTGGAGTGCGGGACGGCAAGCGGCGCGGACGTACGGGGCGGCGGGAGACGAGTGGTGCGGCCAGGTGACGTGGACGACGAGGGAGCGGCCGCCAGAGCCGGTGGCCGGCTCCCCGGCGATCCCGTGCCCGACCCCGGCCTCGGCCTCGACGACGAGCCCCAGCCCGTGCCGCCCCCGGGGCCGCCCCGACGGCGGGTCGCGTACGGGCGCGCCTTCGTGCACGCGCTCCCCGTGCTGCTGATCGCCGTCGCCATCCTGTACGACATCTTCACCCCGAGGTATTTCACCGCCGGCCCGCTCTACACGGCCGCGCCCCTGATCGCCGCCCCGCTCTACTCGCGGCGCGGCACGGCGCTCACCGGCGCCGCGGTGGTCGTCGCGGTCATCGCGCTGCAGCTCGGCAAGGGCGTCATCCACTACGTCGACTCCCTCACCGAGCTGATCACCATCGCGACGGTCGCGGTGCTCGCCGTCCTCGTGAACGGCATGGTCCGCCGCAGCAGCGAGCGCCTCGTCTCCGTCCGCGAGATCGCCGAGGCCGCCCAGCGCGCCGTCCTGCCCGAACCCGCGGAGCGGATCGCCGGCTTCGAGATCGCCGTCTGCTACGAGGCCGCGCAGGCCGACGCCTTCATCGGCGGCGACCTGTACGCCGTGCAGGACAGCGCCCGCGGCGTCCGGCTGATCGTCGGGGACGTGCGCGGCAAGGGCATGGGCGCGGTGGCCGCCGTCGCCGTGGTGATCGGCGCCTTCCGGGAGGCGGCCGAGCAGGAGGCGACGCTGGAGGCGGTGGCCCAGCGCCTGGAGCGGGCGCTGGCGCGCGAGGGCACCCGGCGCGACGGACTGGACGCCTTCGAGGGCTTCACCACCGCCGTCCTCGCCGAACTCCCGCACGGCGACGGCACCGTACGCATCGTCAACCGGGGCCATCCCCCGCCCCTGCTGCTCCACGGCGACGGAACCCTCGGCCCGCTGCCCGCCCACGAGTCGGCGCTGCCGCTCGGCATGGGCGAGCTGGGCGTGTGGCCCGACCGGGCGGAGGAGGTCGCCTTCCCCGGCGGGGCCACGCTGCTGCTCTACACCGACGGGCTGACCGAAGCCCGGGACGCGAAGGGCGAGTTCTACGATCCGCAGACGCGGCTGGCCGGCCGCGTCTTCCCGCATCCGGCGACCCTGCTCGACACCCTCGCCGAGGACGTGCGCCGGCACTCCGGGGGCGGCATGGCGGACGACATGGCGCTGCTCGCCGTCCGGCGTCCTCGGCGCGCTGATCATGATCATTGTCACGAGCCGTGACAGCGCGACCCCCCTCCGCATAACAACTGATACACCGTCAGAAGAAAGTGCCGCGAAGGGGAATACCGAGGCCCGGCCAACTCGCCCGGTTTTCACCGGTCGTGAGGCGTACGTCCCGGCCGTATTCGGTAATGATCAAGAGGAACGGCTTGGAATCGGAGCCTCGCGTCTATTAACGTTCGATAACGCAGCGCGGTCGTCCCAGCCGTCACAGAAGGCGGCTCCGTGCGCACGCGCCGAATCCCGCAAGGGAACCGGGGAACCACCACATTGGGGTGAATCGGGCGTATGCCGCCGTGGAAACACGGTCGGCAGGCACCCGTAGGAGACCTTCCTGCTCCGAACCCGTCAGCTAACCCGGTAGGCGAAAGGAAGGAAAGGAGTACGCCCACGTGGCGTCAAACCGGCCTGCCCCCGAGGCCCCGTCCGCGCCCAGTGGGCACGGCACCGACACCTTCGGCTACGACGGCTACCGCGCCGAAGAGGGTCCCTGGGAGGAGTGGAATCCCACCGCGGAATCCATCCGCCCCGTACGCGGCCGGCACCGCGTGGCCAAGCAGCGCGGCGGACTCGCCCGCAGCTCCACCGTCCTCGGCGTCGGTGTCATAGCCGCCGTCGGAGCGGGCGGCATGGCCAGCGCGCAGACCGGCAAGCCCCCGGTGTCCATCTCCATGCCGGACCTGCCGAACGTCGGCTCGCTCATGCCCGGCGGTGACGAGCAGTCGGAGCCCGAGGGTTCCGCCACCCCGCTCAGCGGCATCACCCAGGCCGTCGCCGCCGACAGCGCGGAGGGCGCCGACACCACCGGCGCCGGTGAGTCGCTGCGGGCCCGGATCATGGCGCAGGCCGAGCAGCAGCAGGCGCAGGTCGAGACCAAGGCCGCCGCCGAGGCCCAGGCCGCAGCCGAGAAGAAGGCGCAGGAAGCCGCCGCCAAGGCGGAGAAGGAGGCCGAGGAGAAGGCCGCCGCCGCCAAGAAGAAGGCGGAGGAGGAGGCCGCGAAGAAGGCCGAGGCCGAGCGGCTCGCGAAGCTGGCCAAGCAGTACACGCTGCCGACCTCCTCGTACACGATCTCCTCCACGTTCAACCAGGCCGGCTCCCTGTGGGCCTCCGGCCACCACACCGGCCTCGACTTCGCCGCCCCCACGGGCACGCTGCTCAAGGCGGTGCACAGCGGCACCATCACGTCGGCCGGCTGGGACGGGTCGTACGGCTACAAGACCGTCCTCACCCTCGACGACGGCACCGAACTCTGGTACGCGCACCAGTCGTCCATCAACGTCAGCGTCGGCCAGAAGGTCACCACCGGTGACGTCATCGGCCGCGTCGGCGCCACCGGCAACGTCACCGGCGCCCACCTCCACCTGGAGGTCCACACCGGTGACGGCTCGGGCATCGACCCGATGGCCTGGCTGCAGAGCAAGGGCTTGACCCCCTGATCCACCCGCTGGACCATGACGGTCCTGACGGCAACCGTTCCTTTGGACTGGACGGAGGCAGCCCGCTCAGCCGCACGCCCCGAACGGTCTTGGGCGCACTGGTCCCCGGCGTACTCAACCCCGAGGCGGCGACACGGATCCCGTCCGTGGTCCGTTCTCGGGAGGCCAGTTTCCTCACGACCTGGCCAGTTGGACACGGCCAGAGGCGACGGGGAGGCCCCGAACCATCACTCCGGTGGAGCGGGGGCCCCGCACGCTGGCGCCGTACCCGGCGTCCCAGATCGCGCTGACCACGTTAGCCCGGTCGGCCCGCGACAGCGCAACCCAGGACCCCGACGATCACACGATCGAGCTACATCGCCGGCAACCGAGACGACGTCGTCCTCGCCACCAAGGTCAGCCAGCACCCCGAGTACCCGGGCCTGTCCGCCGCGAACATCAAGGCCGCGGCCGACGCCTCGCTGCGCCGCCTGGGCACCGATCACATCGACCTGTACTACACCCACTTCGACAAGCCCGAGGTGCCGGTCGAGGAGATCGTCGGCGCGCTCGACGAACTGGTGAAGGCCGGCAAGGTACGGCACATCGCCGCCTCCAACATCTCCGCCGAGCGGCTCGCGGCGTCCCTGGAGTTCTCCGACCGCGAGGGCCTCGCCCGCTACGTCGCCCTCCAGCCGCACTACAACCTCGTCTCCCGCGACACGTACGAGGGCGAACTGCGCGACCTCGCCGAGCAGGCATCTCTCGCCGCCGTGCCGTACTACGCCCTCGCGGCCGGCTTCCTCACCGGCAAGTACCGGCCCGGCACGGAGGTGGACAGCCCGCGGGCGGGCGGTGCGGCCCGGCACCTGGAGACCGAGCGGGGCCGCCGGGTGCTGGCCGCCCTGGACGAGATCGCCGCGGCCCACGAGGCTCCCGTCGCCACGGTCGCCCTCGCCTGGCTGGCCGCCCGGCCGACGGTGGCGGCGCCGATCGCCTCCGCGCGCACGGTGGAGCAGCTGCCGGCGCTGCTGGGTGTGGCCGAGCTGAGCCTGACGGAGGACGAGGTCGGGAGGCTGACCCGGGCCTCCGCCTGATCGGGCGGCCGTCGCGTCGCGCACCTACGGCCGGTGCGGGCCGGGCGGCGCGTACGGGTGGTACGACGGTGCGTACGGCGGTACGGCCGGCGGTGCGTACGGGTTGTGCGGGGCCTGTGTGGTGTAGGGGGCCTGCGGGGCGTAGGGGCCGGGTGCCGTACGGAGGCCGTACGCGCCGGGCGTCCCGCCGTACGGATACGCCCACGGCGGCACCGCCACCGGCATCCGCACCGGCACGGGCGGCGGGGCGGTGGCCCGGGCCGCGTGGTCCAGGGCCGGGCGGGCCAGGTCCCGCAGGTGCCACAGGACGTCCAGCAGCGCCCGCTCCCGTGCGGCGAAGTCGGCGCCCGCCCGGCCCCGGCGGCCCCGCTGCCGCAGGAACGCCACCGAGGTCGCGCAGGCCTCGTACCGTGCCACCGCCCGCGCCCCTTCCTTCCCGGCGTGCCGGCGGGCGTACTGCCGGGCGATGCGGCGGGCCCGCATCGAGCCGAGCGCGTAAGGCTCCGCGGGCGTGAGCCATCCGGCCATGACGTACGCGGGCAGCTCGGCCCGCACGGTGCCCAGTTCGCGCTGCCGGGTCCAGATCACCAGCCAGGTCAGCAGGCCGAAGGACGGCACCATGAACGCCGCGTAGACGGCGAAGAAGCCGTACTCGCCGAACGCGGCCGAGCCGTTCCACAGGGCGTGCATGCCCATCGCGAGCAGCAGCCCGGCCAGCGGGAGCAGCGCCCGGCGCAGGCGGTGCCGGCCCGTCGAGAGCGCGGCGACGCCGAAGCCGATGCCGGTGAGCACGGTGAACAGCGGGTGCGCGAAGGGCGACATCACGACGCGGACGAAGAAGGTCGCGGCGGTGACCGAGGCGAAGCCGCTGTCACCGGTGAGCTGGTCGGTGCCGAAGGCGGTGCCCAGGTAGAGGATGTTCTCGGTGAAGGCGAAGCCGGTCGCGGTGACCCCGGCGACGACCACGCCGTCGACGATGCCGGTGAAGTCCCGCCTGCGGAACAGGAAGACCAGGAGGACGGCGGCCGCCTTGGCGGACTCCTCGACGACCGGCGCTATGACCGTGGCGCCCAGGGTGTCCGCGCTCGCCGGGTCGGCGGTCGCGGTGGCTATCCAGCGGGTCGCGAAGCTGTTGGCGACGAT
Organism: Streptomyces sp. NPDC059906; assembly: GCF_042730645.1. Taxonomy (NCBI): domain Bacteria; kingdom Bacillati; phylum Actinomycetota; class Actinomycetes; order Kitasatosporales; family Streptomycetaceae; genus Streptomyces; species Streptomyces sp. NPDC059906. The sequence goes on along the minus strand of NZ_JBHWKU010000019.1, from coordinate 20,439 downwards.
CGCTATCAGCGCCGCCGCGCAGGCCCCCCAGGCGAAGCAGAAGAGCAGGTTCCGCCAGGGGCCGGGGTCCACCCGGTCCAGCCAGCGGAACGCGGCCATGAGCAGCGGCACCGGCAGCACCGCCAGGCCCAGCCCCACCAGGAACCCCTGCGTGCCGGTCTGTTCGCGCACCAGGGCCAGGATCACCAGGCCGGAGAGCGCGAGCAGCGTGATCAGCGCGCCGTAACGGACCCAGGTCCGCTGCCACCAGTGCGTATGCCGGTGCACACGGGTCGGATACGGGGGACAGGTGGCCACGGCAGGACCCTAACCGGTGGGGAGCGGCTCCTTGTGCTGTACGCGACGGAAGAGCAGGTCGTTCACCACATGTCCCTTGTCCAGTCCCTGGCCCTCGAAACGGGTCAGCGGCCGGTGCTCGGGGCGCGGCGAGAATCCGCCGCCGGGCACGGTGTTCTCGAAGTCGGGGTGCGCGGTCAGCACGTCGAGCATCTGCTTCGCGTACGGCTCCCAGTCGGTGGCGCAGTGCACCACGGCCCCCGGGGCGAGCCGGGTCGCGGCCAGGGTCAGGAACTCCGGCTGGATCAGCCGGCGCTTGTGGTGCCGCTTCTTCGGCCACGGGTCGGGGAAGTAGACGCGCAGCCCGGCGAGGGAGTCGGGGGCGAGCATCTCGCGCAGCAGGATGATCGCGTCGCCGTTGGCCACCCGGATGTTGGACAGCTCCCCTCGCTCCGCGAGGCCCAGCAGGTTGCCCTGGCCGGGGGTGTGGACGTCGGCGGCGAGGATGTTGGTGTCCGGGGCGGCGGCGGCCATCCGGGCGGTGGCCTCGCCCATGCCGAAGCCGACCTCCAGGACGACGGGGCGGGCGTTGCCGAAGAGTTCGGCGAGGTCGACGACCCGCTGTCCGTCGATGTCCAGCCCCCACAGGGGCCACAGCCGTTGCAGCGCGTCCGCCTGCCCGGCGGTCACCCGGCTCCGCCGGGGCTGGAAGCTGCGGATCCGCCGCTCGAAGTGCGACCCGGCGGGATCGGCCTTCGGCCCGTCGGGGAAGCGGGGCTCGCCCTTGGCGCGGACGTGCCGCAGGGAAGCGGATGCGGCCTCGGGGGTGTGGTGGGAGTCAGACACAATGCGTCGATTTTAGACCGCGCCACGCGCCCGTGGTTGCGACAGGCCGTAGATGTAGTTAGAGTCTATAACGCAAGCGATTGGCTGAAGCGCCAGTTGAAGTGACAGTCGTACCCGTGGGGAGAGACACCGTGATTCACCACCAGATCCGCCTTGCCATGCGCCCCGACGCACCCCGGGACAAGGTCGAGGAAGCACTTGAGATGCTCCGCAGGATGGGGCGCGAGATCGATGCCGTCGCGTACTGGACGGTCGGGCGCGACGTGGGCGGCGACTTCGACTACGGAGCGATGTTCGCCGTCGAGGACATCGAGGGCTACCGGGCGTACATGCACGCCCCGCTGCACCGGCGGGTCGACGAGATCGGGCTGCCGCTGGTGCGCAACATGGTCTCCCAGGACCTGACCGACGACGAGGACCCGGCCACCGGCGACCGCATCCGCCAGATCCACGCCGAGCGCTTCGCGGGCGACCCGGCCCTCGTCGCCCTGATCGAGGGCCTCGGCTCGTACGAGGGCAGCAGCGCTCCCGGGCGCGGTTAGCCGGCCCGCCGCCCGCCGCCCGCGCCCGACGGGGTGCCGGGCGGTCGGGTGGTTCCTAGTCCGCCAGCATCGCCAGCGTTCTGCGGGCCACCTCCCGGCCGATGGGCAGGGACGCGGTCGCCGCGGGCGACGGCGCGTTCAGGACGTGCACCGCGTGGGCGCCCTCCTTGATCAGGAAGTCGTCCACCAGCGTGCCGTCCGCGAGCACCGCCTGCGCCCGGACCCCGGCCGGGGCGGCGACCAGGTCGCCCTCCGCCACCGCCGGCAGCAGTCTGCGGACCGCCGTGGTGAAGGCGCTCCTGGACAGGGACCGGCGCAGCTCGCCCGCCCCGTATCTCCAGTGCCGTCGGGCTATGTGCCACGAACCCGGCCAGGCCAGGGTGGCGCCCAGCTCGCGGGGGCGCACCACGCCCCAGCCGTATCCCTCGCGGGCCAGCGCCGGTACCGCGTTCGGCCCGACGTGGACGCCGCCGTCGATCCCGCGGGTCAGATGCACGCCGAGGAACGGGAAGGCCGGGTCCGGCACCGGATACACCAGTCCCCGCACCAGCTCCGGCCGCGCCAGCTCGTAGTACTCGCCCCGGAACGGGACGATCCGCATGCCCGGGTCGTCCCCGGTCAGCTGGGCGATCCGGTCGCAGTGCAGCCCGCCGCAGTTGACCAGAGCCCGGGCCCGGAGCACGTCCCCGGTGCGGGTCTGGACGGCGACGCCCAGGCCGGGGCGCCGGTCGACGCGGTGCACCTCGGCGCCGTAGCGGATCTCCGCCCCGGACGCCCGCGCGAGCTGCCGGGCCACGGCGCCGTAGTCGCAGATCCCGGTGGTGCCGACGTGTATGGCGGCCAGGCCCCGCACCTCGGGCTCGTACTCCTGGATCTGGGCGCCGCTCAGCTCGCGCACCGGTATGCCGTTCTCCCGGCCGCGCTGCACGAGGGCGTGCAGGCGGGGCAGCTCGGCGCGGTCGGTGGCGACGATCAGCTTGCCGGTGACGGCGTGGTCGATGCCGTACTCGGCGCAGAACTTGACCATCTCGGCGGCGCCCCGGACCGCGTAGCGCGCCTTGAGGGAGCCGGGGCGGTAGTAGACACCGCTGTGGATGACGCCGCTGTTGCGGCCCGTCTGGTGGCGGGCGGGGCCCGGCTCCTTCTCCAGGACCGTGACCTGGGTGCCCGGTGCCGCGCGCGTGATCGCGTACGCCGTGGACAGGCCGACGATCCCGCCGCCGATCACCAGCACGTCGCAGTCGTACACGGGGCTCCGAACGAGCCCGGCCCGCACTTCTTCCATGTCCCGGCCCACCTCCCACTTCGATAGTGCACTGCGCCACTGACAATGCCCTCAAACCCGTCAGGGGCGGGCGATCGGGCGATCAGGCCGGAGTCACCAGCAGGGGGCGGGCGCGCTCGCGCAGTTCCACCACGCGCGGCTCGTCGCCGTAGGGCTCCAGGCGGTGCAGGAGGTCCTTCACGTACTCGGTGGTACGGGCCGAGGAGATGCGCCCGGCCACCTCGACCGCCCGCACGCCCTGCTCGCAGGCCGCGTCCAGATTGCCGGACTCCAGCTCGGCCACCGCCGAGACGACGAGTCTGAGGCCGTGCGAGCGTACGAACTCCTCCGTCGGTTTCGACAGCGCCTGCTCGGTGAAGCGGCGGACCTGGCGTGGTGCCTTCAGGTCGCGGTAGCACTCGGCCGCGTCGGCGGCGAACCGGTCGTAGGAGTAGAAACCCAGCCACGTCGGATCGCTGTCGCCGGGGCGGGCGCGCTCCAGCCAGCTCTCGGCGGCCTTCAGGGCGGCGCCGGCCGCCACCGCGTCGCCCGCGCGCGCGTGGGCGCGTGCCTCGACCAGGCGGAAGAAGCTCATGGTGCGGGCCGTGGCCAGGCCGCGGTTGCGCTCCAGGGCGGCCTGGGCCAGGTCCACGCCCTCGTCGCCGAAGCCGCGATAGGTCGCCTGGAGGGACATGGAGGCGAGGACGTATCCGCCGAGCGGGACGTCGGCGGCCGCGCGGGCCAGGCGCAGGGCCTGGATGTAGTACCGCTGGGCCGCCTCCTGCTGGCCGGTGTCGAAGGCCATCCAGCCGGCCAGCCGGGTCAGCTCGGCCGAGGCGCCGAACAGGGCGCGGCCGACCTCGTCGGAGTAGGAGCCGAGGAGCAGCGGGGCCGCCTCGACGCGTAAGCACTCGGGGACCATCGAGGAACGCCAGTCGCCGCCGCCGTACTTGGAGTCCCAGCGGCGGGCGTCCTCGGCGGCCTCGCGCAGCTTCTGCACATCGCTGTGGCCGACTTTGAGCGGTGCGCCGGAGCCCTCCGCCGGGCCCACCTCGCGCGCCACCGAGCTGTCGGCCGGGGTTATCAGCCATCGGGAGGCGGGCGTCGCGTACGCGCTCACCGCGAACGAACCGGCGAGCGACTGCCAGATGCCGCCGCCGGTGCGGCGGCCGGCGAGGTCGAGACGGTACAGCTCGGTGGCGGACCTGACCGCCTGGCCGACGTCCCGCGGGAAGGCGAGGCCCACCTCGGGGGCGGGATCCGCGTCCGCCAGACCGATCTCGTGGAGCGGCACCGGGCGGCCCAGCTTCTGACCTATGGCCGCCGCGATGAGGTGCGGCGCGGCGCCCTGGGGCACCATGCCCTTCGACACCCAGCGCGCCACCGACGTCTTGTCGTAGCGAAGTGTCAACCCGCGTTGGGCGCCGAGGTCGTTGACGCGCCGGGCGAGTCCTGCGTTGCTGATTCCCGCGAGGGCGAGAACGGCGCCGAGCTTTTCGTTCGGCCCGCGTTGCTCCCTGGACATGCGCCACCCCTCGACACAGACGGCTGCCGCGCTGGCATAACCACGCGGCATTCGTAAACCCAGCGTAGTTCGCCGCATCCCAGGCGTTAAGAGGCATTGTTCCGGATGGCGGGATTGTGGTCCGTACTCAAGTGCGGTGCATGCACGGTCTGTTGCCGCGTGCTCCCGATGTGTGGCCGTGCGCCCGTGCGTGCGCTCTTCTCCGGCCACGGCGGGAGCGATTCCATGGGCGGTGCGTGGGTCGGCCCGCTGTACTGGATCCAGTGGGCTGGGGGACGCCGCCGCCTACATCCCCGCGGGCGGCGGACCGGTCCGGGGGGCGAGTCCCGTCCCCCGGACTGCGCGCCGCCGGTGACCTCACGGGCGGTGCGCGGAGTTTGTACGGAGCGTGTTCGAGTGCGGCCGCGTGGCGCCGATTTGGCTGAAAATCACCGTTGGTGATTTCGGGGTACAACCGCCCCCACCATGGGAGTTGAGGGCGCGTTGGGGAGCCAAAGGGCGCGTTGCGGGGGCGCATTCGCGTCGTCTTCGCCGCGGGAGAACGGGAGTTGACGGTCCCGCGGCGATGTCCCGGCGTTCTCGCGTGGGTCTCCGCGAGGCGCATTCGCGGAGCACACGCGGCTCCGCCGACGCTCCGTGGCGCGCCCTTCATGGCAGCATGGGGAACCAGTTCGTACGGTGCACTGGTTGTCCCCAGCCTGTGGAGGCGTCGATGCGGTGGTTGGTGGGGTGGAGCAGCGCCGCCGTGGGAGTGGGAGCAGCAGCGGGGATCGCCGGGGCGGGCGGCTCCGCCGGGGCCACCGGCTACGACGGTGAGACCGTGCAGCCCGTGGGCGCCCAGCCGTTGTGGGGCGACCCCGATCCCCTCTGGGCGGTGGGCGACTGGCGTCCCGACGAGGTGCGCGTCGTCGCCGCCGACGCGCAGACCCGGATCGCCGTGCTCGGCATCTGCGGTGCGAGCGACGAGCAGCTGCGGGTCGCGCTGTTCGCCGCGCGCGGGGGCGCGCTGCGGCATCTGACGGCGTGGCCCGGCAGCTACACGGCCGTCGTCCAGGTGGGCCGGCGGATCACCGTCTGCGGTGACCTCGCGGGCGCGCGGCCGGTCTTCCACACCCCCTGGGCGTCCGGCACCGCCTACGCGACCGCCGCGCTGCCGCTGGCCGACCTCGTCGAGGCCAACCTCGACTTCGGCCACCTCGCCGCGCTGCTCGCCACGCCCGACGTGCCGGCCGCGCTGGACGACTCCACCCCGTACGACGGCGTGAAGCGTGTTCCGCCGGGGCACGCGCTGATCCTGCGCGCCGGGGCGCGGGAGATCGCCGGGTACGAACCGGTGGCCTCGCTCGCCGTCGCGGCGCCCTCGGCCGACCCCGACCGCGCGGTGGACGGCGTGCGGGACGCCCTGGTGGACGCGGTGCGCACCCGGCTCGCCGCGCCGCGGCACGTCCCCGGGGACGGCATCGACCCCGGGCCCGTCCCGGGCATGGGGCCCGCGGAGCGGCGGGCGGCGCGGGGGATGCCGGTGCCGGGGATCGGGGCCGATCTGTCCGGCGGGCCGGCCTCGGGCACGCTGGCGCTGCTGGCGGCCGGGCTGCCGGGGATGCCGGGGACCGTGCTCGGGCACGGCACCGGGGCGGGGGAGCGGCTGCTGGCCGTCACCTTCAACGACCTCGCCGTCGGCGGGCAGGAGCCCGAGCTGGCGCGGGCGGGGGCGCTCGCGGCCAACCCGCGGCTGCACCACGTGGTGGTCACCGGCGGCGAGGACATGCTGCCGTACGCCGCCATGGACGGGCCGCTGACCGACGAACCGGGCTCGTCCCTGGTCGTCGCGGCGCGGCACCGGGCGCGGCTGGCGGCGGGCAGCGCGGACCACTTCACCGGGTACGGGGCGCGGCAGGTGCTGGACGCGCATCCGGCGCGTCTCGCCGATCTGCTCATGGACCGCAAGCGGCGCCATCTGGTCCGGCCGGTCGCCGCACTGGCCAAGGCCGACGGGTCGGTCCTGGTCCCCGCGCGCGTGTACGGGGCGGCGCGGCGGCTGGCGCGCACGCCGTACCGGAGCGGGCTGGAGGTGCTCGCCGAGCGGCTGCTGCGCAGACGGTTCGACACGCCGGGCGACGGGGCGATGGACGCCTCTTTGGCCGCGCTGACCTGGGCCGGGGCGGGGCCGGCGGCGCGGTGGCTGACCGGAGAGGCGCTGGCTGAAGTATCGGTTCGCCTGCAGACGTCCTCGCAGCGGTCGGGGGTGGGGCCGGGGCAGCGTCCGGGGGACTTCCGGGCGCGGGCGGCGCTGGCGCGGCAGGCGGCGGAGGTGCGGGTGCTCGAGCAGGCCGCGGAGATCCGCTTCCAGCGGCTGCACACGCCGTTCCTGGACAACCAGGTAGTGCGGGCCTGCCGGGCCCTGCCGGAGGCGCTGCGGGTGCAGCCGGGGGCGCGGGCGTCGATTTTGCGGACGGTGCTGGAGGGGGCGGGGGTGAGCGAGCTGCCGAGCGGGTGGGGGGCGCCCACGCAGGCGCTGGCGGCCTCCACGGCGCGGACGGGGCTGCGGGTCGCCGCGGACTCCCTGCTGGGGCTCTTCGACCGGCCGCTGCTCGCGGAGGCGGGGCTCGTGGAGGCGCGGGTCGTGCGCAAGGCGGTGCGGGCGGCGGCCGCGGGTGAGCCGCTGCCGCTGGACGGGCTGGCCGACCTCGTCTCGCTGGAGCTGTGGCTCGGCCGCCTGCTGGCCCGCCGCGGCACCTGCTGGACCGGCACCCCGGCCCGCCAGCGCGCGGTACCCGCGGGCATCGCGCCGCAGCGGGGGGCGCTGGGCGGGGCCGGGGCGGTCGTGCGGCGGGTCTGAGGCGGGCGGGTGCCTGCGGCGCCTGTGCGGCTGCGGTGGGGGTGCGCGTAGCGCCGTTTGTCCGGTGGGTGGGTCGGGGCCGCGCCGGGGGGTGTCCGTCCTCGGAACGGCGCGAAATCGGTCGGCCACAGAAGCGAACTTTGTTGACGCGCCAACCGCTGCGGGCGGACACCCCCCGACACGCCCCCTCCTCGCCGTACGCGGCTGACCGCTCGTCGTCCTCCGGCGCCCCTTCTCGCCGTACGCGGCTGATCGCTCGTCGTCCTTCGGCGCCCCTTCTCGCCGTACGCGGCTGCGGTCCGTCATTCTCCGGCGCCCCGTCCCGCCGTACGCGGCTCACCCGCCGCGCCGCCACCGCCCCCCCCTCCGCAGCTGCGGGCAGTCGTGCCGCTGGGGCGGCACGGGTGGGCGCAGCGGCACCCCGTTACGCAGGGCCGCGTCCCCCCTCACGCCCGCACCCACGCCGGGCCACGCGATCCACCACCCCCGCACCCACGCCGTGCACCAAGTACAGCGCCGGACCACGCGCCCCCGCACCCACCCCGCGTGCCATGACCACGCCGGATGCCCGCACCGCACCGGTGCGGCGACAATGTCTCCGTGCGGTACAGAATCCTGGGCGTCACCCAGACGGAGGACCACGGCACCGTCGTCAACCCCGGCGGTCCCCGCCTGCGCGCGCTGCTCACCGCCCTCGCCCTGCGCCCCGGCGACGTCGTCACCCCCACCACGCTGATCGACGAGGTCTGGGCCGAGGACGACCCTCCGCAGGACGCCCCCGCCGCCCTCCAGGCCCTGGTCGGCCGCCTCCGCCGTACCGTCGGCAAAGCGGCCGTCGCCTCCGCCCCCGGCGGGTACCGGCTCGCGGCGACTCGCGACGACGTGGACCTGTTCGTCTTCGAGCGCCTCGTACGGCGAGGCACCACCGCCCTCGCACGCGGCGACGCCCCGACCGCCGCCCGGCACCTGGACGAGGCGCTCGCCCTCTGGCGCGGCCCCGCCCTGGCCGACCTCCCCGGGCACGCCGCCGGCCCCGACGCCCTGCGCCTGGAGGCGACCCGCGCGCGTATCGAGGCCGGTCTGCGCCTCGGCGACGCCCACGACGCCGTACCGCGGCTGCGCGAACTGACCACCGCGCACCCGTACGACGAACCGCTGCACGCCCTCCTCATCGCCGCCCTGCGCGCCTCCGGCCGCGACGCCGACGCGCTGGCCGCCTACGAGAGCGCCCGCCGTGTCCTTGCCGACGGCCTCGGCACCGAGCCCGGCCCCCGGCTGCGCGCCCTGCACGCCGAACTGCTCGGCACCGGGGGCGCGCGGCGGCCCGCCCCGGCACCCGAGCGGGCCCCCTCCGGCGGACGCAAGGGCAACATCAGGCCTCGGCTGACCACCTTCGTGGGGCGGGAACTCGAACTCGACGCCCTCCGTACCGAACTGCCCGGGGCCCGCCTCGTCACCCTCACCGGACCCGGCGGATCCGGAAAGACCCGCCTCGCCGAGGAGGCCGCCGCCGGGCTCGAACAGGCATGGCTCGTCGAACTCGCCCCGCTCGACCGGCCGGAGGCGGTGCCCGGCGCGGTCGTCAACGCCCTCGGGCTGCGCGAGACCGTGCTGTTGACCGGCGACCGGCCGGCCGTCCAGGACGACCCCGTCGCGCTGCTCGTCGAGTACTGCGCCCCGCGCAGCCAACTCCTGGTCCTCGACAACTGCGAACACGTCATCGGCGCGGCGGCCCGGCTCGTCGAGACCCTGCTGACCCGCTGTCCGGGCCTCACCGTCCTCGCCACCAGCCGGGAACCCCTGGGCGTGCCCGGCGAGTCGGTGCGACCGGTCGAGCCGCTCACCCAGGAGCAGGCCCAGCGCCTGTTCACCGCGCGGGCGGGCGCCGTGCGTCCCGACGCGGACGCGGTCCTGCGCGACGAGGAGGCGGTCGCCGAGATCTGCCGGCGCCTCGACGGACTGCCGCTGGCCATCGAGCTGGCGGCCGCCCGGCTGCGGCTGCTCACCCCGCGGGAGATCGCCGACCGGCTCGACGACCGCTTCCGCCTGCTCACCTCGGGCAGCCGTACCGTCCTGCCCCGCCAGCAGACGCTGCGCGCGGTCGTCGACTGGTCCTGGGACCTCCTCGACGAGGCGGAACGCACGTTGCTGCGCGAACTGTCGGTCTTCGCGGGCGGCTGGGACCTGGCGGCCGCGGAGGCCGTGGGCACCGGGTCCGCCGCGGACCTCCTCGGGGCCCTCGTCGACAAGTCCCTCGTCGTCGCCGACCCGGGCGCGGACGGTGCCGCCATGCGCTATCGCCTGCTGGAGACCATTCACGAGTACGCCGGGGAACGCGCCGCCGAGACGCCCGGGCTGCGCGACGCCGCCGAACGCGCCCACCGCGCGTGGGCGCGCGCCCTGGCCCAGGAAGCCGACCCGCTGCTGCGCTCGGCCGGGCAACTGCCGTACATCTCCCGCCTGGAGACCGAGCACGACAACATCCGCGCGGCCCTCGAACGCTCCCTCACCGCGGGCGACGAGCCGGAGGCCGCGGCCCTCGCGCTCGCCATGGGCTGGTTCTGGTGGCTGCGCAACTACCGGCACGAAGGCGTCAGGTGGCTGGAGCGGGTGCTGCGCCTCGGCGCCGCCCTGGACGCGGGGGGCGGGCGGGTACCGGCGGCGGACGTCCTCGCCCGGCGTACCGCTGCCGCCGACCTCGTCGGCGCGCTCCTCGCCGGGAGCGGGGACGGTCCGACGCACCCACTGCACGCCCTGCGCATGCAGGTGCGGATGATGCACATCCTCCTCACCTTCGAGACCGAGCCGAGGGAGGGGCTGCTGGACGAGCGCATGCGGCGCTACGTCCGGCGGGTGCGGGACCACTTCGCGGCGGGCGGCCCCGAAGCGGCCCGGGTGCCCGGTCTCGTCTGGCCGCTGACCGAGTTCTTCGTCAGCGACTCCGGCGACGTCCAGGGATCCATGGACGCCTCCGTCGCCAACTGCCGTGCCTACGGCGGCGAGTGGGAGATCGCCGCCAGTCTCATGTTCCGTACGCACGCGGTGGTCGACATCTCGGGCACTTTGGCGGGCATCGACGCCGACCTGGCGGAGATGCGTGTGCTCAGCCGTCGGGTCGGCGACCGCCTCGTGGAGGCCCAGGTGTGCAGCGCCTTCGGCGAGGCCGCCATGGTGCGCGGCCGCTACGAGGAGGCCAGGGCCGAGTACGCGGAGGCACTGCGGCTCGCCGAGGAGGTGGGGGCCTTCGCGGAGGCGCCGTTCCTCATCGCCCGGCTCGCCGAGATCGCCTACCGCGAGGGGGACCACGGCACGGCACTGGGCGTACTCGACGAGGCCGGTGCCGCGGCCGACCGGTACGGCGTGGTGGACTCCAAGGCCTTCGTCCTGATGCTGCGGGCCGGACTCGCGGTGGTGGACGAGGAGTTCGCGCGGGCCCGCGTCCTGTGGGAGGCGGCCCGCGAGGAGTGCCTGCGCGGCACGCCGCCGCCGCAGTTCCTGGCCATGCTGGGGCTGGTGGACGCGCTCGTCACGGCGGGCGAGTCGGGACCGGGCGCCGCCTTGCCGTTGCTGGCGGACACCCTGCGGGCGGCCGTCGAGGAGCGGTGCGCCGAGCTGGTCCTCGCGACGCTGGTGGACAGCGCGGCCGGACTGCTGAGCGACCTCGGCGACCAGGCCCGTGCGGGGCGGCTGCTGGGCGCGGCCGGACACTGGCGCGGCGACCGCCCGCGCCCCATGCCGGACCGGGCGCACGCCGAGCGGGCCGAGGCCGCCGCCCGCGGTGTCCTCGGCCCGCAGCGGTACGCCGCCGAAGTGGCCGCGGGCGCCGGCCTCACGCCCGGGGACGTCGTCGGCGAGCTGGAGACGGCGGTGCGGCGGCCGGTCCCCGAGGCTCCTACGCGCAGGTGAAGCGGGACTGGGCCCAGTCCGCGAGCGCCAACGAGTCGAAGGGGCTGTGCGGCTCGGTCACCAGCCGCAGCGTCTCGCGTCCGGTGATGTCCACGTGGACCGGTACCGCGGGGTCCCCGCCCTTGACCGTCCCCGAGTTCCACAGCCGGACGTCGTCCGCGTACACCGAGAAGTGGACCTTGCCCAGCTTCATCGTCAGGTCGTCGACGCCGGCCAGCGCGTCGTAGGACGAGCACTCTCGGTTGAGGTCGATGGTGACCGAGGAGCGTCCGTTGACGGTGACGCCGTGTGCGTACGACACGTCGTCGACCGACAGGCCGGAGCGCTGCCACACCCAGCTGCTACCGGCCAGCCGCATCTCGGGTCCGGTGCCGTCGCCGCTCACGTCGTACGCCAGCTCGCTCCACTGGTAGACGGTCGGGGCGGGCGGCGGTGAGGGCGGAGGGGGCGGGGGAGGTGTCGGGGTGGGGGTCGGCTTCGGCTTCGGCGGGGGAGTCGGGGTGGGGGTCGGTTTCGGTTTTGGCTTCGGGGTGGGGGTGGGGGTGGGGGTGGGCGTCGGCTCGGGGGCCGCCACCGGTTCGGGTGGGCGGGGCGCTCGGGTCGAGGGCGTGGGGGTGTCCGGGGCGGGCTGCGCCACCGGTGAGGAGGCGGGCGGGGCGGCCCGCGGCGGCTCCTTGTCCGGGGTTTCGTCGCCGATCAGGGCCAGGGCCAGCGCCGCCGCCGCGGCCACCGCGACCACACCGGCCGCGATCCCCGCCTTCACCGGCGCGCCCAGCCCCTCGGAGGCCGCCGCACCGGCCCCGGCGCCCGCTCCGCCGGACGCACCGCCGCTCGCCGCGGCCGCCGCGCCCGCGGCTCCCGCCGCACCGGCGCCCGCGCCCCCGGCGATGAGCCCCGCCGCCTTCGCGTACCCGGCGACACCGAACCAGCCGATGACCGCGACGGGCACCACGGCGGGAATGCCGCTCGCGACCTCCTTGATCTGGGTCGCGGCCAGCCGGCACCGCGCGCACTCCTCCAGGTGTTTGCGCAGCCCGCGTTCGGCCCGGACGCGCAGCCTGCCGCGCGCGTACGTGCCGAGCTGGTCGGCGTAGCGGGCGCACTCCTCGTCGGTGGCGAGGGCATCGCTGACGTGGGCCTGGAGGTAGGCCTGCTTGAGCCCCTCGCGGGCGCGGCTGGCCAGGACACGGGTGCCGTTGGCGTCCAGCCCGAAGAGCATGGCCACCTCGCTCGGCGACTCGTCCTCGACCTCGGTGTGCCACAGCACGGCCTGCCACCGCTCCGGCAGCGACCGGAACGCCCGCATGGCCATCGACTGCTCGGCCTCGTGCATCGCGCGGACGTCGGCGCCCAGCTCCAGGGTGTCGTCGTCCGGCACCTTCGCGGTGTGCGCGGCCTGCGCGGCGAACACCGCGAAGTCCTCGACGAGTTGCTCCCGCCCGGCCGACCGGGTCCAGCCGGCGGCGACCCGCCGGACCGCGGTGAGCAGGTAGGCGCGTACGGCGTGCTCGGGACCCGAACCGCCGCGCACCGCCTGGAGCATGCGGGCGAACACCTCGGCGGTGAGGTCGTCCGCGGTGTGGGCGTCGCGGCAGCAGGTGCGCGCATACCGGCGTACCGCGTCCGCGTGGCGCCGGTACAGCTCCTCGTAGGCCGTGTCGTCGCCCGACCGCATCCGCCCGATCAGCTCGGCGTCGGACGCCGGAAGCTCGCGCGGCGGCGGCAGGATGCCGTCGTCGTACAGGTCGCGCGGCGGCGGCAGGACGCTGTCCTCGTGCAGCTCGCGCTGGGCCGGGACACCGGTCCCGGCAGGGCGCTCGTCCTCGGCGGGACCCTCGCGGCCACCGTCCCGGCCGGGGCCCCGCACGCCGTCCCGGGCGGGAGCGGCGTCCCGCCCGGCCCGGGGCGGACCGCTCTGGCCCGGCACCTGCGGCGAGTCGCCCGCCCGGGCGTCACCGTCCCCGGTGCGGCCGCCCCGGCTCTCGCCGGTCCCGACGTCACCGGGACCGCTCTCGCCGTCACCGAGTGACCCGTCCCGCCCGTCAACGCTCATCGCGGAAAGCCCCCGCCAACCTGCCCAGCCAGTCCGAACACCGGGTCAGCGTGCCATATTGGCTTTTGTTCAGGACCCCCCTGTGCCGACCGTCACTCGTCTGTGCGGACTTCACGGGCCGCGGTAATAACGCTCAGCCGTTCGGGGAAGGAGATACGGGCCCCCGACGGCGCCGCCGCGTCTCACACCGGCCGCGACCGCAGCCCTTCCAGCAGGATGTCCAGCAGCCGGGCCGAGGCCGCCGCCTGCTGGGCCGGGTCCGGCAGCGAGGGCGCCGCCGTGGCTATGACCAGCAGTACGTCCGACACCGATACGTCGGGCCGCAGCTCGCCCGCCGTGCGCGCCCGCTCCACGAGCCGGCCCACGACCTCCAGCAGCGCCGCGGCACCGTCGTCGCCGACCATGGAACCCGCTCCAGAACCCGCTCCAGAACCTGCCACAGCTCCTGCCGCAGGTCCGGTGGCAGAGGTTGCGACAGGGCCCGCGGCGTCCGGGACGGAACCTCCGACGGCGGCCGACGCCCTGGCCGCGGCCGACTCCTCGGGCACCAGCCGCAGCTCGCCGGTGCCCGGCTGTATCCGCTGCTGCGGCACCCGCGGATCACCGGCGGCCGCACCACCGGAACCGCCCACGCCACCGTCGGTCTCCGCGTCGTCCGCCACCCCGACCCGCAGCACCTGCGGCGGCAGCAGCCGGCCGGCGCCCGAGGCGACCGACGTCCGCAGGAAGCGGGACAGCGCCGACCACGGCTCGTCCTCCTGCCCGAGCGCCGTGCGGGCCTGGTCGGTCAGCCGTGCCGTCTCCTCCTCGGCTATCCGGCGCACCAGCACGTCCTTGCTCGGAAAGCGCCGGTACACCGTGCCGACACCGACCCGCGCGCGCCGCGCCACGTCCTCCATCGGCGCGCCGTACCCCAGCTCGCCGAACACCTCCCGCGCCGCGCGCAGCACGTGCTCCAGATTGCGCTGGGCGTCCACGCGCAGGGGCGCGCTCCGTGCCACGTCTCCGCGTGCGCCGCCCGCCGCCGTACTCATCGCACCGCCGGGCGCGACGGCCGACGCGGACGACCAATGAGAATCCTGAACATGCATAGACAATCCCCCGGTAATGACGTCTCCCCCCGGAGACACTCCCCGCCATCGAAAACGGAGTGCGTGGAACGGGCCCGGTTGCGCGGCCCGCCCGTCGCGGACCCCATGAGCACATCCCCCTGCACGCCGTGGGAAAGAACATAGTTGAGCGGGAGTCAATTCAGAAGGGGCACGTTCCGCACGGAGCGCCCCCCGATCGGAGCACGGATCGCACCCGCCCCGAACGTGCCGCCCTCCGAGCCCCCACGCACCCACGCTGACCTGCGTGATCAGGCCGTGCGAGGTTGATTCCCGCGGCTGGGCGCCCAGACGATCTCCGGTCACACAAATTGACGAGCCTGTGGACAAACGCAAGCGCCGGGTGCGTCATGGGATGGTGAAGGAACGTGCGCGCATTCTCGTTGTCGGCGGTGGCTACGTCGGGATGTACACGGCCCTGCGGCTGCAACGGAATCTCAAGGGCGAACTGCGGCGGGGCGAGGCCGAGATCACGGTCGTCACGCCCGACGCCTACATGACCTATCAGCCGTTCCTCCCCGAGGCGGCGGCCGGTTCCATCTCCCCCCGGCACGTCGTCGTGCCCCTGCGCCGGGTCCTCGGCCAGTGCGACGTCGTCGTCGGCGAGGCCCAGTCCATCGACCACACGACCCGCACCGCCACCGTCACCACCCTCGCCACCGACGAGGCGAAGACAGGCGCCCGCCGGCTGACCTACGACGAACTCGTCCTCGCCCCCGGCTCCGTCTCGCGCACCCTGCCCGTGCCCGGACTCGCCGACCACGGCGTCGGTTTCAAGACCGTCGAGGAGGCCATCGGCCTGCGCAACCACGTCCTCGAACAGATGGACATCGCGTCCTCCACCCGCGACCCCGCCATCCGCGACGCCGCCCTCACCTTCGTCTTCGTCGGCGGCGGCTACGCGGGCGTGGAGGCCCTCGGCGAACTGGAGGACATGGCCCGCTACGCCGCGCGGTACTACCACAACGTCACCCCCGAGGACATGAAGTGGATCCTCGTCGAGGCCTCGGGCCGCATCCTGCCCGAGGTCGGCGAGGAACTGGGCCGCTACACGGTCACCGAACTGCGCCGCCGCAACATCGACGTACGCCTGGACACCCGCCTCGAATCCTGCGCCGACCGCGTCGCCGTCCTCAGCGACGGCTCCCGCTTCCCCACCCGTACGGTCGTCTGGACGGCCGGCGTCAAACCGCACCCCGTCCTCGCCGCCACCGACCTGCCCCTCGACGACCGAGGCCGGCTCGCCTGCACCGCCCACCTGTCGGTCGACGGCGCCCCGCACGCGTGGGCGGCCGGTGACGCGGCCGCCGTCCCCGACGTCACCGCGGCGGAACCCGGCCGGAACTGCGCCCCCAACGCCCAGCACGCCGTCCGCCAGGCCAGGGTCCTCGGCGACAACGTCACCCACGCCCTGCGCGGCGAGCCCCTCGACACCTACGCGCACCGGTATGCGGGCTCCGTCGCCTCCCTCGGCTTCCACAAGGGCGTCGCCCACGTCTACGGGCGCAAGCTCAAGGGCTACCCCGCGTGGTTCATGCACCGCGCCTACCACCTCAGCCGCGTCCCCACCGTCAACCGCAAGGCCCGCGTACTGGCCGAATGGGTGATCGCCGGGCTGTTCAAACGGGAGATCGTCTCCCTGGGATCACTCGAACATCCGCGGGCGGAGTTCGAACTCGCGGCCGGTGGAAAGCCTTCCCAGGAGCCCCCGCACAACCCGAAGGGGTCGTCCTGAGCGGACTCAGGAACTCCCCCGGCCAGTGGGGCGTCTGACGGATGTCGGCCAGGCGGGCACCCTGCCAGACTGGTCCACCACCGCGGGCGCGCCGCCGCTCGCCCCAGCGCGGCCCCCGGGGCCCGGGCCGCCCCGGCCCGCCCCGGTCCCCGGCCGCCGACAACTACACGAGGCAAGGATTCGTGAACTTCACGCGCTGGAGCGCCCGACTCCCCGGAACACAGCGCCGCGCCGCCGCGCGGACCGACACGGCCCTCTCCCCGGACCGGCGGGCGGACGGCTCCGTACCCGCCGCCCGTGCCGAACAGCTGACCGACGAGGCCCCGCTCGCCGCCGACGTCCCCGGCGTCGACGAACTGCCCGTCCGCGACGTCCTCGGCCGGGTCCCGGCCCTCGTCGCCCTCCTGCACGGCCCCGAACACCGCCTCGCCTACGTCAACGACGCCTACGTCGCCGCCTTCGGCATCCGCGACCTCGGCGCCCGCGCCCGCGAGGCCCTCCCCGAGCTGGACGAGCCGGGCCTCTTCCCGCTCCTGGACCAGGTCCAGCGCAGCGGCCGGCCCCGCACCCTCAAGTCCCGCAAGGCCCCGGACGGCCGCTCCTACACCTTCACCTGCACCCCGGTCACCGCGGGGCACAACGGCGACGGCCGCGGAGTGCTCGTCTTCGCGACCGACGTCACCGACCACGCCGAAGCCGCCGGCCGCCTGCGCGCGAGCGAACGCAGCCAGCGCGAGACCGCCGTCACCCTCCAGCGCTCCCTCCTCCCGCAGGAGCTGGAGGAGCCCGACGACCTGCGCGTCGCCGCCACCTACCACCCCGGCGGCACCGAGGCCGCGGTCGGCGGCGACTGGTACGACGTGATCACCCTCGGCGGCGGCCGCACCGCCTTGGTCATCGGCGACGTCATGGGCCGAGGCGTCCGCGCGGCGGCCGTCATGGGCCAGCTCCGCACGGCGGTCCGGGCCTACGCCCGCCTCGACCTGCCCCCGCACGAGGTGCTCCAGCTCCTCGACGGCCTCGCCGCCGAGATCGACGCCAACCAGATCGCCACCTGCGTCTACGCCATCCACGACCCGAACGAGGGCCGGCTGGTCTACGCGTCCGCCGGCCACCTCCCCATCCTGGTCCGCGACGAGGACGGCACCGTCCAGCGCGCCGACGAACCCACCGGCCCGCCGCTCGGCACCGGCGGCTGGATCCACGCGTCCGGCTCGATCGCCCTGCCCCCCGGCTCCACGGCCGTCCTCTACACCGACGGCCTGGTCGAACGCCGCGACGAGGACCTCGACGAGGGCATCGCCGGCCTGGAGCGCGCCCTGTCCGGCGCGACCGGTACGCCCCAGGTGGTCTGCGACCGGCTGGTCCGCTCGGCGGGCGTCACCCCGGACCACGACGACGACGTCGCCGTCCTGGTCCTCCAGCACCCCGCCCGCAAGGGCGCCGAGGCCGAGCTGTTCCGCAACGCCGCCCTGGAGCTGCTCGGCGGCGTGGAAGCGGCCCCACGCGCGCGTGCCTTCGCCTCCGGCGTCCTCACCAGCTGGCGCTTCCCCACCGAGCTGCACGACCTCGGCGTCCTGGCCACCAGCGAACTGGTCGCCAACTCCCTCCAGCACGGCACCCCGCCGATGCGGCTGCGGCTGCGCCGTACCGACCGCCGCCTGATCATCGAGGTGACCGACGGCGACGACCACCTGCCCCGCCGCCGCCGCGCGGAGCCGGGGGACGAGTCCGGCCGGGGCATCGCCATCGTCGCGACGATCGCCACCAACTGGGGATCCAGACGCACCCCGGGCGGCGGCAAGGCCGTCTGGTGCGAGTTCGTCCTGCAGAAGCCCTGACCGACGGCGAAGCGGGTACCGAAGGACCCCGGCCCCGCCGCTACCCGCCCGGCCCGCTCACGCCTCCGCGGCCACCACGGCGTCGGCCGGCGCCCCGCCCTGCGTGACCACCCGGCTCCTGGCCAGCGACGGCTGATTCTGCACATCGGTGAGCTGCCGCCCCAGCCGCACCGCCAGCACCGTGATGCCCAGCGAGAACAACAGGAACGCCACGATGTACGGCGCGTGCAGCGAGGCCCCGAGCGGCCCGCCGACCGCCGGGCCGATCGCCAGCGCGAGCTGCTTCACCAGGGCGAAGGCGGAGTTGTACTGCCCCGCGAGACCGGTCGGCGCCAGGTCCGCCACCAGCGGCGCCAGCGTCGGCGACAGCATCGCCTCACCCAGCCCGAACAGCGCGTACGTCGAGATGAAGGCGGCCGTCGCCATCGTCTGGCTGCCGTGCCCCAGCCCGGCGTACCCGGCCACGGCCCACGCCACGGCCCAGATCAGCCCCACGGACGCGATGACCCGGGACCGCTTGCGCCGCTCCACGAACTTCAGCACCGCGAACTGCGCGATCACGATCATCAGCGTGTTCGCCGCCAGCGCGGTCCCCAGCGCGGACGTGGAGATCCCGGCCGCCTCGACGCCGTACGCGCTCAGCCCCGACTCGAACTGCCCGTAGCAGGCGAAGAACAGCACGAAGCCCAGGACGCACAGCTGCACCATGGCCCGGTTGCCGAGGAGCTGCTTCCAGCTTCCGCCGCCGGCCTGTCCCGGCGCCCCCTCGATCCGCGGCGCACGCGGCGCACGCACCGTCGCCATGACGGCCACCAGCACCAGGAACATCGCCGCCTCGATGGCGAACAGCAGCGTGAAGGACGACGCGCTCGTGGTGTCGACCAGGTGACCGCCGATGAGCCCGCCGACGCCGAGCCCCAGGTTCTGCAGGAAGAACTGCGTCGCGAACGCACGCGACCGGGTCTCCGTCGTCGAGCAGTCCACGATCATCGTCGCGAGCGCGGGCTGCATCACGGCCTGCCCGGCTCCCAGCGCGGCGGCGGACAGCAGCACCGTGCCGGCCGAGGCCGACAGCCCGAGGCTCAGCGCGCCGAGCGCGGCGGTGACCAGGGCGACCAGCAGCACCGGCAGCGGACCCCGCCGGACGATGGCCCGCCCGGCGAACGGCAGCACGATCAGCGCGGCCACGGCGAAGACGGCGAGCACGAGGCCCGCCGTGACAGAACCCAGTCCCCGTACCTGCGCCACATAGACGTACAGGTAGGGGACCGTGAAGCCGAGTCCGAACGCGCTGAGTGCGTTGCCCACGTGGATCCGGCGCATCGCCGCGCCCATTGCCCTGGTCACGTTCACCCTCTCTTGATCTCTCGGATCGTCCGCTCCAGCCCTTAGAGCTGAAGACTTAGAAGCTAAAGTTCGAATGTAAAGAGTACATACCGAAGGACTTCAAAGCAAAGGAGCCGCGTGCCATACTGCAGCCATGGGCGACACCTCCGGCGCCGGCGAGCCGACACTCGAAGAGCAGATCGCCGCCTACCAGCGCGAGTTCCAGGACCTCGACCCCCAGGTCGAGAAGATCGTCTCGGCGCTCTCCCGCCTCAACCGCCGTATGAACGTCGCGTACGGCCGTCAGACCGCCGAGCTGGGCATCAGCAACACGGACTGGGAGGTGCTGAAGGCCCTCGTGCTCTCCGGCGCCCCCTACCGGCTCGGCCCCGGCGACCTCGCCAAGCGCCTCGGCCTCACGCCCGCCGCGATGACGCACCGGATCGACCGCATGGTGACGGAGGGCCTGGTCACTCGGGAGCGCGACGAGAACAACCGGGTGCGGGTGATCGTCGCGATCACGGCGGAGGGGCGGGAGAAGTGGCTGGCGGCCATGCGCCTCGCCACGGTCTTCGAGGAGGACCTGCTCCAGGACCTCTCCGCCGACGACCGCACCGCCCTCGGTGAGGTGCTGACCCGCCTCCTGCGCAGGGTGGAGCACGCACAGCCGGACGCCGGTGGCCGGCTCAGCGACCTCGATTAAAGATCTTGACAGCGATGCTTGACAGTCCCCTACGGGATCCGTAAAGTTCTTCGGGTTGCCACCGGACCGTAACGGTTCTGCGGCAGCACCTCCCGCCGCAGCAGCGGCAATCAAACCACCAGCACGATCCCCAAGTGGGAATGGCTTCGGCGCGCCCGAATTCAATTCCGCTGGGCACTCGTCGGCCCGATCGACCCCGATTGGGAATCGCCGAGAGGGTCCGCTAAGGTTTGAGACGTCGGAACGGCCCAACAGCCGGGACGACAACCCCCCTCTGACGGGGAATCAGGACCCGAAAGGATCTGATAGAGTCGGAACCGCCGGAAAGGGAAACGCGAAAGCGGGAACCTGGAAAGCACCGAGGAAATCGGATCGGAAAGATCTGATAGAGTCGGAAACGCAAGACCGAAGGGAAGCGCCCGGAGGAAAGCCCGAGAGGGTGAGTACAAAGGAAGCGTCCGTTCCTTGAGAACT